>DASTAR010000093.1:0-9333 GCA_035712505.1 Solirubrobacterales bacterium | reverse complement strand
ACTTCGACCTGCACGGCTCGGACCCGCAGGCATGGGAGCTCGGGGTCAAGGAGGTCTGGGAGGTGCCGAAGCCGCTCGACCGCGTCATCCACACGCTCGGCTGGCCGTTGCGCTGGAGCCCGCGCTATAAGGAGGCGGGCGGCAGCTTCATCTACCCGATGGGCGAGGACAAGGTCTGCTTCGGCCTCGTCGTCGGGCTCGACACCACCGACGCCACCTTCTCCGTCCACGACGCCCTGCAGCTGTTCAAGACCCACCCCTTCATCGCCAAGATCATCGAGGGCGGCAAGCGGGTCGGCTGGGGCGCGAAGACGATCCCCTCGGGCGGCTACTGGGCGCTGCCGAAGCGCTTCTCGGTGCCGGGGATGCTGATTGCGGGCGACGCCGCCGGGATGGTCAACATCGCCGAACTCGCCGGCGTCCACTACGCGATGCACGCCGGGATGTACGCGGCGGAAGCGATCGTCGATTCCCTGAAGAAGGACATCGACTCGGTCAACTTCGAAAGCTACGACGCGATGATCCGCGGCTCGGAGATCGAGAAGGACCTCTACCGCTCGCGGAACATGAAGCAGCCGCTCACCAAAGGCCTGATCTTCGGCGGCGCGATGGGCAGCGCCATGGTCGCGACCAAAGGCGCCTTCCCCGGCGGCCACTGGAAGATCGAGGACAACGCCGAGGTCCCCGTGTTCGAGGGCAAGGCGGGGGACACCTACCCGAAGCCCGACAACGAGGTGACCTTCAACAAGCTCGACTCGGTCTTCCTCTCGGGCAACGCGACCCGCGACGACGCCCCCAATCACGTCCGCATCCAGACCCGCGTCCCCCGCGAGGTCGCCCAGACCTGGGTCTCGATGTGTCCCGCCCAGGTCTACGAGATCCCCGAGGAGCAGCTGGAAAACGGCGCCGCCGAGGTCGACGTCCACGTCACCGCCTCCAACTGCGTCCAGTGCGGGGCGATCACCGCCAAGGGCGGCCGCCTCACCCTCCCCGAGGGCGGCGACGGCCCGCTGTACCAAGAGACCTGATTTCGTAGCGAAGCCGCCCGCGAAAAGGCACGATCCGCGCGCCACGCGCGCGGATTTGCCGCCTAGGCTCAGCGGGTGCTTCCCGTCGGGTCTTTTGTCGGTGACGTCACTAGCGGTGCTGGTTTCCTGGCGGCCGCGATAGCCATCTGTGGCTTCCTCGGTCAGGCAGCGCCTGCATTGATGCGGAGAGATGACCAGACGGTGCGTGCGCTGACTGTGGCGGGCGGTCTCGTTGGATTCGTAGCCGGGGGCTCGCTGCTAAAAGCAGGCGCTATATTTGAGTAAGGTTTTGTCTAAGGAGGGAAGATGACTGAGCGGCAAGCCTTCATCGTGTATTTCGTAGTCGTCTTTTTCGTCACGGCAGCTGTGACGAGTGGCCTCAGGCTCCTTGGCGCCGGTTCGGAAACGACGGCGCTGGCCGTGGTTCTCCTACTGGGCGGCGCAGGATTGGGCGTCGGGTTTCTCGGAGTCCATTACCACTAGCGAGTAGGTTCCCCGCGTGCTGGCGCTGGGAATAGCTGCGGCCGTCGTGGCCTCGCTGCTCTACAACGCCTCGATCGCCCTGCAGGCGCTGGAGGCGCGGGAGGTGCCGGGGGAGCATGGGTTGCGGCCTTCGCTGCTGGGCCGGCTGCTGCGGAACCGGCGCTGGCTCGGGGCGACGGCGCTGGGGTTGCTGGGGTGGCCGTTCGAGATCGCGGCGCTCTTGCTGGCGCCGCTGACGGTGGTGCAGCAGTGCATCGCCAGCGGCCTGCTGCTGTTGCTCTGGCTCGGGGCGACGCGGCTGGGGGAGAGGCCCGGCCGCCGGGAGCTCCTCGCGGTGGCGGCGATCGTCACCGGCATCGGCGGTGTCGCCTGGGCGGCGCCTGATCGAAGCACCGACCACGCCGGGGCCGGTGCGGTCGCCCTGGCGCTGGTTCTCGTCGCCCTGCCGCTGCTTGCCCCGTACGCCTTGCGTCGGCCGCTCGCCGGCAACGTCCATCGCCTCGGCCTGCTCGCCACTCTCAGCGCGGGCTGCGGCTACGCCTGGACGGCGATAGCCAGCAAGCTGCTGACCGACGAGCTCGCAGCGGGCACGATCGTGATCGCTGCGCTCTGGCTAGGGACCGCCGCGGTTTCGGAGAGCCTCGCCCTGCTGAGCGAGATGAGCGCGCTGCAGCGCCGGCCGGCGACCCACGTGGCGCCGATCATGTTCGCGGTTCAGGTGCTGGTCCCGGTGCTGCTGGCGCCGTTGATCTTCGACGAGTCCTGGAGCGGCACCCCCCTCGGTGGCGTGGCCCTGGTCGCGTTCATCGCTGTCGCCCTCGCGGGAACGGTTCTCTTGGCCGGCTCCAAGGCTGTCGGGGCGGTGATGGAGTCCGCGCATCCAGACGGTTGAGAGCAACCAGAAGGGGTAACCGATCCGGTTGCGCTGGTAGATTTGCCGCGCCTCCGGCGATGCAGTGTCTAGTCCCGCCGAGGCAGACCCCAGCACCAGCGACAGTCAGCAAGGAGCCAACGTGGGCGCCGCAGAGAACACTCTGCCCGACGCGAGCAAGTTCGCGATCGGGTTCGATCATCGCGACCGTGCTCGCCTGTTCGAGCTCTGGGGCGAGGTCCTCGACTCCGAGCAGTGGTCGGAGGGCGCCAAGCTGAAGGCGTTCGAGGAGCGCTGGGAGCAGTGGAACGGGCTGCCGAGCGTCGGCCTCTCGAGCTGGGCCGGTGGCGCTCTGGCGGCGCTGGAGTTCGCCGGCGTTCGCGGCGAGACGGTGCTCTGCCCGTCAAACACCTTCATGGCGACGCCGCTCGCCGCCGTCAATGCCGGCGCCCGGGTCGAGTTCGTCGACTGCAACCGCGAGGACCTCTGCATGTCCTTCGCGGACTTCGAGCGCAAGGCCGAGCGGCACAGGCCTCGCGCCGCGATCCTCGTCCACATCGGCGGCCACATCGCCTTCGACGCCGAGCGGATCGCCGCCTACTGCCGCGAGCACGGGATCTTCCTGCTCGAGGACTGCGCCCACGCCCACGGCGCCGAGTGGAACGGCGGCAGGCCCGGCGGCTTCGGCGACGCCGGCGTCTACTCGCTGTACGCGACGAAGACTGTCTCGACCGGCGAGGGAGGCGTCCTCGTCTCAGGCGACCCCGATCTGATCGAGTTCGCCGCCAAGTTCCGCAACTACGGCAAGTTCGAGCACGAGGTCGACGGCCTCAACTTCCGGATGAGCGAGTTCACCGCCGCGCTCGGCCTGGTCCAGGCCGAGCGGATGGAGGAGATCGTCGCCTGGAAGAACGAGTACGCCCGCGAGCACCTCGACCCGGTGCACCCCGCCCGCCTCGAGCTCCCCGACGGCATGACCTCGGGCTACTACAAGTACATCGTCTTCGAAGAGCTGGAGAAGAGCACCGGGAAGGTCTACGACCAGCCCTGCCATCGCATCATGGGACGCGCGGATGAGTTGCCGAACACCGACTGGGTGGCGGAGAACCATTGGTGCGTGCCGCTCTACTACCGCCCCGCTTCGCGCGAGGCGGCGCTGAAGGGAGAGTCATGAGAGTCCTGGTAACCGGAGGGGGCGGCTTCATCGGCTCCCACGTCGTCGACCGGCTGCGGGAGAAGGGGATGACGCCGCGGATCTTCGACCTCAGCGCCTCGCCCTACCACTCGCCGCTGGAAGTCGAGACCTTCACCGGCAGCATCACCGACCCCGCCAACCTCGACCTGGCGATGCGCGACTGCGACGCGGTGATCCACCTCGCCGCCGTCGCCGACGTCGGCCACGTCCACGCCGACCCGGTGCTCGCCGAGGAGGTCAACACCCGCGGCACCCTCAACGTGCTCGAGGCGGCCTGCCGGGCCAAGGTCGGCCGCGTCGTCTACGGCTCGACCACCTGGGTCTACAGCGACTGCGTCGAGCAGGAGGTCGACGAGGAGACGCCGATCCCGGCGCCGCGCCACCTCTACACCGCGACCAAGCTCGCCGGCGAGACCTACTGCGCCGGCTACGCCGAGCTGTTCGAGCTGGAGAGCACGATCCTGCGCTTCGGCATCCCCTACGGCCCGCGCGCCCGCGCCGCCGGCGTCGTCGCCAAGTTCACCGATCTCGCGTTCGAAGGCAAGCCGCTGACGATCGCCGGCGACGGCAGCACCACCCGCAGCTTCATCTACGTCGAGGACCTCGCCGACGGGATCGTCGTCGCGCTGGCGCCGGAGGCCGCCGGCCGCACCTACAACCTCTCCGGTGACGAGGTCGTGACGATCCTCGAAATCGCCGAGCGGGTGCAGGAAAACACCGACAACTGCGAGATCGTCCACACGCCGCCGCGCCCCGGCGATTTCCCAGGCAAGGCGATCTCCAACGAGCGCGCGCTCGAGGAGCTCGGCTGGAAAGCGGAAACGAGCTTCGAAGAGGGCGTTCGCAAGTACGTCGAATGGGTCCGCTCGTCCACCCGGCCGCCGGATCCGGTGCCGGGCAAGCAGCCGTCGCTGAACGGCAACGAACACGCCGCCGGGGCGCTGCTCGCCGGCGCCTCCCGCTTCGAGGAGCGCGATCCGCGGGTGCTGATCCTCTCCGCCGACATCGGCGAGGGACATGACCTGCCGGCCCGGATCATCAAGGCCGACCTCGAGGACGAGGTGCCCGAGGCGCGGGTCGAGATCGCCAACGGCCTCGAGGCGATGGGGAAGATCATCTCGGCGGTGGTCCGCGGCGGCTCCCGCTTCACCTTCCGCTGGACGCCGTGGATGTTCGACCTCCAGTACTGGCTGATCACGAAGTTCGGGCCGACCCGCTGGCTCGCCCACCACCTCAACTACTGGCTTGGCGAGCGCGGCCTGATGCGGCTGATCGCCAAGCACGAACCCGACGTCATCATCTCCACGTATCCGGGCGTGACCGCGGTCCTGGGGATGCTGCGCGAGCACCGGCGGCTGGAGATCCCGGTCCAGTCGGCGATCACCGACCTGGCCGGGCTGCGCTACTGGGTCCATCCCGGCGTCGACATGCACTTCGTCACCCATCCCGAGTCGATCGAGGAAGTCGAGCGATTGGCGGGGCCGGGCCGCGTCGAATGGATGCGACCGCCGATCTCCAGCGACTTCCTGATGCCGCGCACCCGGCGCGACGCGCGGGAGGCGCTGGACGTGCCGGCGCACGCGCGCATCGTCCTCGTCTCCGGCGGCGGCTGGGGGGTCGGCGATCTCGAGGGCGCGATCGAGTGCGCGCTCGCCGACGAAGACACGCTCGTGGTCTGCATCACCGGCCGCAACGAGACGGCACGGGAGAAGCTCGAGCAGCGATTCCACAGCAACGAGCAGGTGCGGATCCTCGGCTTCACCGAGCAGATGAGCGACTGGATGGCGGCGGCCGACGCGATGATCCACGGCACCGCCGGGCTGACCGTGCTCGAGGCCCATATCCGCGGCTGCCCGGTCGTCTCCTACGGTTTCTCGGCGGGCCACCTGCGCGCCAACAACGCCGCCTTCGAACGCTTCGGCCTCGCCGAGGTCGCACGGTCCTCCCACGAGCTCGAGTCGGTCCTGCGGCACGTCACCCGCGAGCGCCGGTCGCCCGACTCCTCGTTTGCCTCGCTGCCCTCGATCGCCTCCCGCGCTCTCGAGATCCGGCCGCGGGTCAAGCAGCAGCCGGTCTGGCGGGTGCGGACGGAGAGAGCGGCGGCGGCTGTTGCGGCCGTGGCCGTGCTGGTGGTGATGATCCTCTCCGTGGCCAAGACCGAGAACCCCTACAAGGTCGTCTCGAACCCGCTGAAGAGCCACATCCACATCGTCACCGACGAAGACAAGGCGGCCGCGGCATCGGTGAGCGAAGAAGCGCAGCAGCCGGCGGCGAACGCCACCGCATCTTCCCGTTGATCCGCCGGCTGCCTGCGGCCGGCCTCGCCGCGGGGACGGTCTGGCATGCCGGCCCGGCATTGGCGCCAGTCGTGCCGGCGCTCGGGCGCCGCCTCGGCGTCGTCCTGCGCCAGGAGGGACTCGACGGCGTCGCCCTGACCTTCGACGACGGCCCGCACCCGCACGGCACCGTCTCGGTCCTCGAGACCTTGCGCGAGCATGGGGCCAAGGCGACCTTCTTCCTCGCCGGAGAGCAGGTCGAGAGGCGACCGTCCCTGGCAGCCGAGATCGTCGCCGCCGGGCACCGGGTCGAGCTTCATTGCCACCGCCACCGCAGCCAGCTGCGGCTGACGCCGCGGATGCTGCTCGACGACGCCGAGCGGGGGCGGGCGGCGATCGAGACGGCGACCGGGCAGGCGATCGCCGACTACCGGCCGCCCTACGGGATCTTCAGCGCCTCGGGCCTACGCGCCGTCCGCGGTCGCGGCTGGCGCCCGGTGCTGTGGTCGAAGTGGGGGAGGGACTGGGATCGACGGGCGACCGCATTCTCGATCACGCGTCGCATAACCACCGGCGCCGGCGCCGGCGACATCCTCCTCCTGCACGACGCCGACTATTACAGCGCGCCCGGCTCCTGGGTCTCCACCAGCGCGGCCCTGTCGAAAATCCTGGAGCTGCTGGAGGCGCGAGGGCTGAAGTCGAGGCTGCTGCGCCGTGATGGCGCCGCCACGACCGTCCACTGATCGCAGCCGGCAAACGCTTCATCGAGGCGCTGGGCCATCGTGCTGCGGGGCCGATCCTGATCGAAGATCTGCTTGGACATACCACTCCGTCCTGTAGGGGGGCGTTGACAAAGATTTCCCCAGCCCGTCGGACGGAAAATATGCTCTTTGCGGCCATCCGGGAACGCTTGTTCGTCTTTGATCGGTAGCTCAAGTCGCAAACTCGGCGAACAAAAGTGGGAAGTACAGGGGTCCGGTCATCCTCCGCTCGAATGGCTCTGGCAGACGAGCCGTTCGCGAGACCGCGAAGAACCGGAATAGTTCGGGTTCCTCGCGGTCTCGCGAAAGAGCGGCTTCGAGGACTGTCGCTCCCTACAAGTGCGGCTTGAGCCCTAGCCGACGAAAGCCGCGAGCTCGTCGGCTACTCGCCCGGGCTGGTCCAGCGGGACGAAGGTCTTGGCGTCGGGGATCTGGACGATCTCGCTGTTCGGGACTTCGCTCGCCAGCCGTTCGGCGTACTTCATGGGGAAGAACTTGTCCCCTGGGGCCCAGAGGAGGCGGAGGGGGATCTCCGAGGTCTGGAGCTTCTTTGCGGCTGCAAGGGTGTGGCGCTGGTTCATGCCCGCGGTGACCTTCCTGGTGTCGTGCATGACGCCGCTGTCGTGGGTCGCGGGGTACATCCAGGAGGCGATCAGGTCGTCGGGGATCCTGGTGCGGGCGAAGGGGGCGAAGGCTCGGCGCGCCATCGCCGGGACCCGGAACGGGGCAGCCATCGCCTGCATGCCCCCCGGCAGCTTCGCCAGCGGCGGCATCGCCTTGAAGACGCCGGGCGGGAAGTTCTCGTGGGTGTCGCAGTTGGTCAGGGCGAGGCGGGCGACCCCCTCGGGGTGGTTCGCCGCCAGGATCTGGGAGATCGCGCCGCCGGAGTCGTTGCCGACGATCGTCACGTCCTCGAGCTCGAGCCGATCGATGAACTCGGCGATCAGCCCGGCGAGATCGGGTGGGGTGAGGTCGGCGTCGGGGTCCATCGCCACCTGGTGGGCGCCCAGCGGCCAGTCGGGCGCGAGGCACCGGAAGCGGTCGGAGAGACGGTCGACAACGCCGTTCCAGAGGCGGCCGTCGACCAGGAAGCCGTGGACGAAGACCACCGGTTTGCCCTCGCCCGCTTCGCGGTAGCGGATCGTCCCGGCGGGGAGCTTTACTTCCCGGCGCTGCTCGGACATGCGCACCCTCCTGTTCGGTGAGCCGTCAAGGTAACATACAAGCAGTATGAATGTTCGTAGGACCCAGGTCGAACGGACGGAAGCCACCCGCGAGGCGCTGATCGCCGCCGCTCGGCGGCTCTTCACCGAGCGCGGCTACGAGGAGGTCGGGACCGAGGAGATCGTGCGCGCCGCCGGGGTCACCCGCGGCGCCCTCTACCACCACTACGGCGACAAGGCCAGCCTGCTGGAGGCGGTCTACAACCGGATCGAGGCCGAATCGACCGAGCGCGTCGCCCGCATCGTCCTCGGCTCCGAGCTGCACAGCCCACTGGACGCGATGAAGGCGGGGATCGAGGCCTTCCTCGAGGAGTGCGAAAAGCCGGAGCTGCGGCAGATCGCCCTCCACGACGCCCCGGCGGTCCTCGGCTGGGAGCGCTGGCGGGAGATCGGCGCCGCCAACGGCCTCGGCCTGATCGAAGCCAGCCTCGCCGCCGCGATCGAGGCCGGCGAGCTCCGCCCGGTACCGGTGAAGCCGACCGCGCACCTGCTGATGGGGGCGCTCGACGAGGCGGCGATGCTGCTCGCCCGCAGCGACCGGCCCGAGGCGCGGATCGAAGTGACCGCGGTCCTGGCGGGCCTGCTCGACGGCTTCGCGCTCGAGCATCTCGATTGAGCCGGCCAGCCGGCTTCAGTGCTGCAAACCGAGGCGTTTCGAGGACCGCCTTCGAGCCCGCACACGAACCCTGTCGGCAGGGCTTGCGCGGTTCTCTAGACTTGGTGGGGATGAAGGCTGAAATCCACCCCGAATACAAGCTTGCCAACGTGCACTGCTCGTGCGGCAACCAGTTCTACACGCGGTCGACCAAGGACGACCTGCACGTCGAGCTGTGCTCCGAGTGCCACCCCTTCTACACGGGCAAGCAGAAGCTGGTCGACACCGGCGGCCGAGTCGAGCGCTTCCAGCGCCGCGCCGCCAAGCACAGGGCTGGGAAGTAGCGCGTGAGCCCCCCGTCGGGCTCGGCACTGGCATCCCACGAAAACTCCTCCGCCACCAACGGAGGAGACCCCCTGCGCATGCCCGACGGGGCGCTCGTCGCCAAGCGCGACGCGCCCGTCGGCGGCCAGGCCGTGCTCGAGGGCGTGATGATGCGCGGCGTCTCCGTATGGGCGGTCGCAGTGCGCTCCCCCGAGGGCCAGATCGAGGTCGAAACCGAGCCGATCAAGCCCTGGGCCGAACGCCACCGCCTCTGGCGCCTGCCGGTGGTCCGCGGCGTCGTCGCCCTCGGCGAGTCGCTGAAGATCGGCTTCAAAGCGCTGGCGATCTCCGCCAACGCGCAGATGGACGAGGACGAGGAGGGCGAGAAAGAAGAAATCGGCGGCTGGGTCTGGGGCCTGACCATCGTCCTCTCGATGCTGATGGCGATCGGCCTCTTCTTCGTCGTCCCGGTCGGCCTCACCAGCCTGTTCAAGGACAAGCTCGGTTCGGCCTTCCTCTTCTGGCTCGTCGAGGGCGTCCTGCGCACGACGATCTTCCTCGGCTACATCTGGCTGCT
>DASTAR010000092.1:0-3852 GCA_035712505.1 Solirubrobacterales bacterium | reverse complement strand
GCTCCGCGAAGCGCCGGTGGCGGACGGTGCCCGAGTAGATCGCGCTCCTCGTCATCGCAGGAGCGGCTCGCAGGCGCGGATCGCGCTCACGACGCCGTCCTCGTGGAAGCCCCAGCCCCAGTAGGCGCCGCAGTAGTGGGTGCGACGCTCGCAGCCGCTGATCTCCTCCCAGCGACCCTGCGCGGCTACGCCCTCCTTGGTGTAGACGGGGTGGTCGTAGACGATCTTGCGGATGACCTTCGCCGGGTCGATCTCGGCGGTTCGGTTGAGGGTGACGAAGTACTGCTCGCGGGTGCGCAGGCGCTGCAGGTGGTTCATCCAGTAGGTGACGGTGGTGCCGGCGACCGGCTCCGGCGTCAGGTGGAAGTTCCAGCTCGACCAGGCGGCGCGGCGGCGCGGCATCAGCGACGCATCGGTGTGGAGGACGGCCTCGTTGCGCTGGTAGGGGATCGCGCTGAGGACCTCCCGCTCGGCCGCGCTCGGGTCGGCGAGCATCGCCAGCGCCTGGTCGGAGTGGGTGGCGACGACGACCTGGTCGAACTCCTCGCTCTCGCAGCCGTCGGCCTCGACCCGCACCCGGTCCCCCAGCCGTTCGATCCGCCGCGCCGCCGCCCCGGTCCGCACCCGGTCGCGCCACGGCGCCGCGATCGCCTCGACGTAGCTGCGCGACCCGCCGCGCACCGTCTGCCATCGCGGCCGGTCCCGCAGGCTGTACATCCCGTGGTTCTCGAAGAACTCGGCCATGAAGCTGGCCGGGAAGGACCACATCTGGGCCGGGTCCGCCGACCAGACCGCGGAAGCCTGCGGCACGATCAGCCGCTCGACGAAGTGCCGGGAGAACCCCTGCTGCTCGAGCCAGTGGCCGAGCGAGGGCGCGGTCCCGTTCATCCCGATCAGCGCCCGCGCCTCGCGGTTGAAGCGGCGCCAGTCGCGCAGCATCCCGAGGAAGGTCGGGCTGAGCAGGTGCGCCGGGCGGGCGAACAGGCCCCGGGGGGTTCCGGAGTACTCGAAGCGGCCGCGCCCGTCGGAGACCGAGAAGCTCATGTGCGAGGGCTGGCTGGCGACCCCGAGCTCGCGCAGCAGCGCTTCGAACCCGGGGTAGTTGCGGTCGTTGAAGACGATGAAGCCGGTGTCGATCCAGTGGGTGCCGTCGGCGGCCTCGACCGCCACCGTGTGGGTGTGTCCCCCGATCCGCTCGCTCGCCTCGTAGACGACGATCTCGTGCTCGGGGTGCAACCGGTGGGCAGCGACCAGGCCCGAGATCCCGGTTCCGACGATTGCGATTCTGGTCACGGCCTTTCCCTACGGAGCAGGGAGCCGATCGGTTGAATCGGAGACTCGATCTGGTCGAGCTACCCGTAAGGGCGGTAGAGGATGCGGTAGCCGAGCAGTTCGGAGACGGTGGCGAAGGAGAAGCCGCGGGCGCGCAGGGCGTCGATGACCTGCGGCAGCGCGGCGAGGGTCTCGCTGCGGGGGCCGCCGCCGTCGTGCATGAGGATGATCGAGCCGTTCTGCGCGTGGCTGACGATGTTCGAGTAGATCGCGCCGGTCCCCGGCAGGGACCAGTCGCGCGGGTCGACGTCCCAGTTGACCGTGCGCATCCCGAGGCTGCCGGCGGTGGCGATGACGCTCGAGTCGACGCCGCCGCCGGGCGGGCGGAAGAGGCAGGGCTGGAAGTGCGTGTAGGCGCGGATGCGCGCCGCGGCGCCGGCGATCTGCGCGTAGCCCGGGAATTCGACGTGGTTCATCGTGTGGTCGCCGAGCTCGTCGCCTTCGGCGAGGATCTGGCGCATCACGTCTTCGCGCCCGGGCATCTCCTGGCCGACCTCGAAGAAGGTGCCGGGGACGCCCTTTTCGCGCAGCACCTTCAGGAAGTCGGGCGTGTATTCGCTGGGACCGTCGTCGAAGGTGAGGGCGACGACGGGACGGTCGCGCGCCCCGTTGGTGACGAGCCCGGGGCTGCCGCCGGTGCAGCCGACGGCGCGGACGGGGCGCAGGCGGAAGGTCCTGGCGCTGTGCGGAGGCCAAAACCGGGCGCAGTCTTCTCCCGGCGCGCAGCCTCTGCTTTCGACAATGCCCCAGCGGTAGCGCCCCGGCTTCAGGTCGACGGCGCCGGGTTCGAAGGCGACCACCAGCTTCGTCGAGTCCGGCCGCTTCACCCGCGCCCGCACCATCTCCTCCGTTTCCGGCCGATTCGGTCCGAGCGTCTCGACGCCGATGCGTTTGTGGGACTTGTTTCCGCCCAGACAAATCAGGCGCCTGACAGCATCCTTGCGCAGCCCGAGGCAGAGGTATCGAGCGCCCGCCCGCTGCGGATTCGGATGCGGATCCAGCTTCGCCAGCGCCACCGGCTCGGAGGTGCGCACGGAGACGATCAGCTCGCGCCCCTTCTGCGACAGCCCCGCGTGCTGCAGCTGCAATCCGTCCGCCCTCTCTCGAACTGCATCAAATTTCCGCGCTGCTGGGTAGGAAATTTGATGCAGTTCGGCGGCGGGGGCGCTTACGGGAACGCAGGCCATCGCGCTGAAGGCGAGCGTGGCGGCGCAGAGGACCTTGTGGGCGTGGTTCTTCATAGACCTAATTCTTTACTCATCCGCAGCCCCACGCTTACTACCGTGTTCAGACCCGTTGTGAGCTTCAACTTCCGATTCTTCGCTGCGCTTGCGGTCGTCGTTGCGCTCCTGCTGACCCCTGCCGCCAGTGCCGACACCGGCGGCGCCGGGCAGGTCGAAACGGCGCCGGCGCCGGAAATTGGAGCGACGCTCGGCAACACCGCCTTCGACCGCCAGGGCATGTGGGTCTGGTACGTCTCGCACTCCGAAGGCGGCAGCATTCCGGCGATCGTGGCCCGGGCCAGGGCCAGCGACGTCGGTACCGTCTACGTCAAGGCGGGCGACGGCGGCGGCAGCTGGAGCCAGTTCAGCCGCGGCCTGGTGCAGGCGCTCCACCGCGGCGGCCTCGACGTCTGCGCCTGGCAGTTCGTCTACGGCGACAACCCGCTCGCCGAGGCCCGGGTCGCCGCCGCCGCGGTGGCGAAGGGCGCCGACTGCTTCGTGATCGACGCCGAGGGCGATTACGAAGGCAAGTACGCGGCGGCCGAACGCTACGTACGCGCCCTCCGCGCACGCATCGGCGAAACCTTCCCGGTCGGCCTCGCCGGCTTCCCCTACGTCGACTACCACCCGTCCTTCCCCTACTCGGTCTTCTTCGGCCCCGGCGGCGCCCAGTACAACCTGCCGCAGATGTACTGGAAGGCGATCGGGACCTCGGTGCGGACCGTCTACGAGCACACCTACCTCTACAACCGCATCTGGGGGCACCCGATCTACCCGATCGGCCAGACCTACGAAGGCGCCGGCGCCGCCTCGATCCGCCTCTTCCGCCGCTTCGCCCAGAGCTACGGCGGCCTGCCGCCGAGCTGGTGGGACTGGCAGGAGACCAGCGGACGCGAGTGGGGGGCGGTCGGGGCCGCCAGCGCCCTGCGGCCGGTGACCGGCTACCGCACCGAAGTCGTCCACCCGCTCCTGAGGAAGGGCGCCAAGGGCGACATGGTCGTCTGGGCGCAGGAGCACCTGGTCGCGGCCGGCGCGGAACTTCCGGTGACGGGCGTCTTCGGCCGCCAGACCGCCCGCGCCGTACACACCTTCAAGGAAGAGCACGGCCTCCCGGCGAACGCCGTCGTCGACACCGAAACCTGGAACGCGCTGCTCGCCTTCACGCCCGTGCGCGGCGGCTGGTCGGCGCGCCGCGCCCGCCCCGGCGCCCGCCCGCGCTCGGCGAGCCGCCCGCGCTCGGCGAGCCTGCCCGCAAAGGCCTACGAGATCCCGCCCCGCCCGTAGTCGCGGTTCCTTT
>DASTAR010000091.1:0-5689 GCA_035712505.1 Solirubrobacterales bacterium | reverse complement strand
GTGCGCCTTTTCCGCGATATGTACGGAAAAGGCGCACCGCAACGGCTCCTGCCCGCCGCCGCCGCGCTCTTCGTCGTTGCTGCGGGCGTCTGCTCGCTCCTCGCGCTCGTCAATGCTCCCGTCGGCCCGACGTCCTTCTCTCCGAAGCTCAGCGAGTTCCGCAAGCAGGTCGGCGAAGGGCCGACGCTGGTGGTCGCCTCGCCGCAACTGCTCAGCGAACAGCACGGCTCGCCATTCCTGTCCTGGGAACTGCGCGGCGGGCGCGTCTGCATCCAGTCAAGCGACGAAGCGACCGGGAGGCCGCCCGCGGGCGTTCGCTTCGTCGTCCGCGAAGGCGATGGCTGGACGCTGACGAAAGTCAAGCATCCGACGCCGGGGAAGACCCCATGCCCGCTGGTCGCCGAACGGCAGGCGCGGCAGGGTCCGGCTCGGTAGGGCTCTGCCGGTTCGCCCTGACTTACCGGTCCGCTGCGACCGAACTGCTCCACGTACCATGGCTCCCACGCATGGAGGCGGCGACCGAGAAGACCACCTACACCCTTCCCGACGGAAAGCCGCTGGAGCTGCCGGCGGGCGCGACGGGCGCCGACGCCGCCGCGGCGATCGGCCCCGGCCTCGCCAAGGCCGCGCTGGCGATCAGGGTCGACGGTGAGCTGCGCGACCTCGCGGCGCCGCTGCCGGAAGGCGGGGGAGAGGTGGCGATCCTCACCGACCGCGACCCCGACGCGCTGGAGCTGATCCGCCACGACGCCGCCCACGTGATGGCCGAGGCGGTGATGGACCTCTATCCGGGCACGAAGGTGACGATCGGCCCACCGATCGAGACCGGCTTCTACTACGACTTCGAGTTCCCGCCCGGCACACGGATCACCGAAGAGGACCTGCCGAAGATCGAGGAGGTGATGCGCGCCCACATCAAGGCCGACGAGGAGTTCTCGCGCCGCGACGAGGGCGTCGAGACCGTCTCGCTCTACCGAAACGGCCCCTTCGAGGACCTCTGCCGCGGCCCGCACGGCCCCTCGACCGGCCGGATCAAGGCGATCAAGCTGAGCTCGGTCGCCGGCGCCTACTGGCGCGGCGACGAGAACCGCGAGAGCCTGACCCGCATCTACGGCACCGCCTTCTTCTCCAAGGGCGACCTCGAGGAGCATCTGGAGCGCCTCGAGCAGGCCAAGGAACGCGACCACCGCCGCCTCGGACCCGAGCTCGATCTCTTCATGCTGCGCAAGGAGGCGCCGGGGATGCCGTTCTGGCTGCCGAACGGGACGACGCTGCTGCGGACGATCGAGACAGAGGTTCGCGCCCAGCTGCGCAAGCGCGGCTACCAGGAGATCGCAACCCCCCAGGTGATGGACGTCGACCTCTGGCATCGCTCCGGGCACTGGGACAACTACAAGGACGACATGTACTTCATGGAGGGCGACGACCGCGGCTACGCGCTGCGGCCGATGAACTGCCCCGGCGCCTGCCTCGTCTACTCCGCCGACCGCCACTCCTACCGCGAGCTGCCGCTGCGCCTGGCCGAGTTCGGCCGCGTCTCCCGCAACGAGCGCGAGGGCGTCCTCCACGGCCTCCTGCGGGTCCGCGCCTTCACCCAGGACGACGCCCACGTCTACTGCACCGAGGAGCAGATCGGCGACGAGGTCGCCTCGATCTGCGAGGCGATCGACGAGCTCTACGCGCGCTTCGGCTTCGAGGACGTCCACGTCGAGCTCTCGACCCGGCCGGAGAAGTCGATGGGAAGCGAGGAGCAGTGGGCGAAGGCCGAGGCGGCGCTGGCCGAGGCGCTCGACAGCCAGGGCCGCGAGTACACGCTCAACCCCGGCGACGGCGCCTTCTACGGGCCGAAGATCGACTTCCACATCACCGACGCGCTCGGCCGCTCCTGGCAGTGCGGCACCTGCCAGCTCGACTTCCAGATGCCCGAGCGCTTCGAGCTCTACTACACCGGCGCCGACGACGCCGCCCACCGGCCGGTGATGATCCACCGCGCCCTGCTCGGCTCGATGGAGCGCTTTGCCGGGATCCTGATCGAGCACTACGCCGGCCGCTTCCCGGTCTGGCTGGCGCCGGTCCAGGCGATCGTCCTGCCGATCTCCGACCGCCACAACGACTACGGCCGCCGCGCCTTCGAGCGGCTGCGCGAAGAAGGCGTCCGCGTCGCCGTCGACGACCGCTCGGAGTCGATCGGCAAGAAGATCCGCGACGCCTCGACGATCGGCCGCTACCCCTACATGCTGGTGGTCGGCGACCGCGAGGAGGAGAACGAGGCGGTGGCGGTCCGCTCCCACTCCGACGGCGACCTCGGGGAGATGCCGCTGGCCGAGTTCGCCGCCCGCGTCCGCGCCGAGACCGAGCCTCGATAAGGCCCCGATTTGCGCGCGGCCGTTCTGTCTCTATACTGCGCGGAACTTGATCGCAGGCACGAACAATCACAGCCGCCGCTGAGCGCCCCGTGCCCGTCCCCGGTTTCGTCCTCTTGAAGTCTCACCTCTCGCGATAGTGCCGGTCCCTCGCAGGTTCGACCGGCGCCCCCCAGAGCGCGACACGACGCGGATCAACGATCGGATCCGGGTCCCGCAGGTCCGCCTGATCGGCGCCGACGGCGAGCAGCTCGGGATCCTCGACACCAACGACGCGCTCCGCAAAGCTCAGGAGGCGAACCTCGACCTGGTCGAGGTGGCGCCGAACTCGAAGCCGCCGGTCACCCGCCTGCTCGACTACTCGAAGTACAAATACGAACAGGAGCAGAAGCAGAAGGCGGCCCGCAAGCACCAGCAGCAGGTCAACGTGCGGGAAATCAAGCTGCGGCCGAAGATCGCCGACCACGACTACAACACCAAGAAGGGCCACGTCGAACGCTTCCTCAAGCACCGCGACAAGGTCAAGGTGACGATCATGTTCCGCGGCCGCGAGCAGGCCCATCCCGAGCGCGGCCGCGACCTCCTGCAGAAGCTCTTCGAGGACCTCGACGGCCTGGCGACGATCGAGTCGGCGCCGCTGCAGGAAGGCCGCAACATGAGCATGCTGCTCGGCCCCAGCAAAGAGGTCGACAAAGTCGTCGGCGCCGAGCAGAGCGACGACGATGCACCCGCCGCGGATGCGGCCGACGCCCCGGCGGGCGAGTCCGACTCCGCCGCCAGCGCTTAGCGTCTCCGAGGTTGACCTCGCTATAGCGAGGTCTAGTTCGTAGCGAGGATCACGTCGGCAATCCGCTGCGCCGCCTGACCGTCCCAGAGGGGCGGGGGAGGCGGAGGAGCGGCCGGGCGCTCCTGGAGCAAGGCCGGGATGCGCGCGATCGCGCGCGGATCGAGGCCGAGCAGGGTGTTGGTGCCGGAGGTCAGCGTCACCGGTCGCTCGGTGTTTTCGCGGAGGGTGAAGCAGGGGACGCCGAGGTAGGTCGTCTCCTCCTGGATGCCGCCGGAGTCGGTGAGCACGGCGCCCGCATCGGCGAGCAGAGAGAGGAAGTCGAGGTAGCCGAGCGGCTCGACCAGGTGCAGGCCGGGCGCGTCGGGCTCCAGCCCTTCCATCATCTTGCGCGTGCGCGGGTGGACCGGGAAGACGACCGGCAGCTGCTGCGCCAGGGCCGCCAGCTGCGCCACGGTCTCGCCGAGCAGCGGGCCGTCGACCAGGGCGGGGCGGTGGAGGGTGACGAGGGCGTAGGAGCCCGGCTCGACGCCGAGGCTCGCCGCCGTCCGAACGGCGCGAAAGCGGTCTTCCAGCGCCACCAGGGTGTCGATCATCGTGTTTCCCACCATGTGCATGCGCTCGTCGGGGATGCCTTCGTGGCGCAGGTTCGTCACCGCCTCCGGGCTGTGGAGGAAGAGCCACTCGGCGAAGCGGTCGGCGACGATCCGGTTGACCTCCTCGGGCATCGTCATGTCGAAGCTGCGCAGGCCCGACTCGATGTGGGCGACCGGGACCCCCATCTTCACCGCGGTCAGCGCCGCCGCCAGGGTCGAGTTGACGTCGCCGGGGACCATCACCAGGTCCGGCCGCTCGTCGGCCAGGACCGGCTCCAGCCGCTCCATCGTCAGTCCCGTCTGGGTGGCATGGCTGCCGGAGCCGACCTCGAGCATGTAGTCGGGCGCCGGCACCCCCAGCTCCTCGAGGAAGATCTCGGACATCAGGCGGTCGTAGTGCTGGCCGGTGTGGACGACCGCGTGGCGGCCCTCGGGATGGCGCTCGCGCAGCGCCCCGATCACCGGGGCCGTCTTGACGAAGTTCGGCCGCGTCCCGACCACGTAGAGGATCCGCATCGCGGCGCCAGCGTACCCGCGAGCGAGGCGTCTGCTTCAATAGCGGACCCGATGCCGAAGATGAAAACCCATTCCGGCGCCAAGAAGCGCTTCAAGAAGACCGCCAGCGGCAAGCTGCGCGGCCGCCGCGCCTTCTCCAGCCACATCCTGGAGAAAAAGTCGCCGAAGCGGAAGCGCAAGATGGCGAAGCCGGTCGACATCGCCCCGAGCGACCAGAGGAAAGTGCGGACCCTGCTGGGAGGCGGCCGGTGAGCCGCGTCAAGCGCAGCGTCCACGCGCGCAAGAAGCGCCGCAAGGTCCTGAAGGAAGCGAAGGGCTACTTCGGGCGCAAGCATTCCTCCTACCGCTTCGCCAAAGAGCAGGTGCAGCGGTCGGGGATGTACGCCTACCGCGACCGGCGCAACAAAAAGCGGACCTTCCGCCGGCTCTGGATCACCCGGATCAACGCCGCCGCGCGGCTCGAGGGCATGAGCTACTCGGAACTGATGCACGGCCTCAGCAAGGCCGAGGTCGAGGTGAACCGGAAGATGCTGGCCGAGATCGCCGTCAACGACCGCGACGCCTTCCGCCGATTTGTGGAGCTGGCCCGGGAGGGTGCGGCCGCCTGACGGCGAACCGACACTTCCTCTCTCCCGGGCGGGCCGTTTATCGGCCCGCTTTTTCGTTCCAGGAGAAGAAAAACCCAAGAAGAAGACAGCCAGATCCTCAACAGAATCACCGTCAACAGAGTCAGCGCCAATGATCGAAAGCCCCCAAAACGAGAAGCTGAAGCTGGTCCGCAAGCTGCGCGACCGCAGGCACCGCGAGCGCGAGGGCCTGTTCGCGACCGAGGGCGAGGACCTGCTGGAGGCGGGGTTGGCGGCTTGGGCAGAGCCGCGGTTCGTGCTCGTTGCGGCGGGTTCTGGCCTCGAGGGAGAAGAGGTTGAGCCCGGCCTTCTGGCTGAGGTTTCCTCATTGGGATCTGGAACCCGAGTGATCGCGGTCTGGTCGCGCAGGTGGTCAGAGGAAGCTGCTGCGCCGTGCATCTACCTCCACGGTGTGGGGGATCCGGGGAACGTCGGGACGATCGTGCGGACCGCTGATGCCTTCATCGACGGTCCCGTCGTCCTCGGTCCCGATTGCGCTGATCCCTACTCCCCCAAGGCGGTTCGCGCCAGCATGGGGTCGGTGTTCTCGTGCCCTCCGATCAAGGCCGAGCTCGCGACCACTCCGGGGCCCCGTGTCGCTTTGGTTGCCCACGGGGGTCAAGGACTCGACACGCTTGATGGCGCCGCGACCGTTTGCCTCGGCGCCGAGCGCGAGGGGTTGCCGGACGAGGTCCGCGCTGCCTGCGACGCACAGGTCACGATCCCACTTCGCGAGGGGGGTCCCGACTCCCTCAATGTCGCCGCGGCGGCTGCGATCGCCGCTCAGCGGATATCTTCGCTCGC
>DASTAR010000090.1:0-33389 GCA_035712505.1 Solirubrobacterales bacterium | reverse complement strand
GGAAGGGACAAGGAGAAGCTCGGCGAGGCCCTGGAAGCGGCGGAGCGGTTGATCGAGCAAGAGGCCGGTTAGTGCGGGTGCTCGCCCTCGACCACGGAACGGTCCGCATCGGCTGCGCGTTGTCAGACCCGAGCGGAACGCTGGCGACCCCGCTGCCGGTGATCGAGCCGCCCGAGGCGCGGGCGGTCGCCGAGCTGGTGGACGAGCACGGGGTCGAGTGCGTGGTCGTCGGGCTGCCCCTGCACCTGAGCGGGGAGGAGGGGAGCCAGGCGGGGCTCGCCCGCAGCTTCGCCGGCGAACTGGAAGCGATGCTCTCGGTCCCGGTCGAGACCTACGACGAGCGGCTGACCAGCCGCATGGCCGACGCCAGCCGCCGCGGCGGCGCCGCCGCGGCCCGCGATTCGCTCGCCGCCGCGCACCTGCTCGAGTCCTACCTGGAGAGCAGGCGATGAGCGAGGACTGGCTGAGTGGCGACCCGTTCGCCGATCCTGACGACCCCGCCGCCCGCGAGCGCGAGCAGCGGCGGCGCGAACGCGAAGAGAGGCGACGAAAGCGCGAAGAGAAGCAGGCACCCGTGCCAACGCCTCCGAAGGAGGAGGCCCCGCCAAAGGAGGACCCGCCGCCGAAGACTCCCGATCAGAAGTTCTGGGAGGAGGAGCCCGAGCCCGAGCCGCCGCCCGTCGCGGCGGCTGCGCGCGCCGAGTACCACGACGAGGGCGACCCGGCGCTGGCCGGCGCCGCCCGCAACGGCCGCCGCGCCGGGGACGGAGATGGCAGGCGTCGCGGCGGACCGCTGGGGGCGATCGGCCGCCACCCGTTCCGCGTCTTCGCCGTCGTCGCCTTGCTCTTCGCCGCCTGGTTCCTCTTCGAGCTCTTCCAGCCCTTCCACAGTACCGGCAGCGGCCGGGTCGCGGTGACGATCCCGAAAGGCGCCAGCGTCGGCGAAATCGGCGACCTGCTGGACGGGAAGGGCGTGATCGACGACTCGACCTTCTTCCAGATCCGCGCCCGGCTCGAAGGCAGGAGCGGCAACCTCTACTCGGGCCACTACACCCTCGCCCGCGGGATGAGCTATGCCGCAGCGCTCGACGCGCTCTCGACGCCGCCCGTCAAGCGAACGCTGACGGTCACGATCCCCGAGGGCTACAGCCGCCCGCAGGCGGCGCAGCTGGTCGAGGAAGATGGCGTCCCCGGTAGCTACACGAAGTCGACTGTCAAGTCGAAGCACCTGAATCCGGCGCAGTACGGGGGCAAGGGCGCGAAGGACCTCGAGGGCTTTCTCTTTCCCGACACCTTCGAACTGAAGCCGAACGCGCCGGTCACCGACCTGGTCCAGCTGCAGCTGCAGGACTTCAAGAAGCGGATCAAGGGCGTGGACATGAAGTACGCGAAGTCGAAGAACCTGACGGTCTACGACGTGCTGATCATCGCCTCGATGATCGAACGCGAGGTCGCCGCGGCGAGCCAGCGCAAGCTCGTCGCCTCGGTCATCTACAACCGCCTGCACGAAGGGATGCCGCTGGGGATCGACTCGACGATCCGCTTCGCGACCGGCAACTACGCGAAGCCGCTGACCGAATCCGAACTGGCGATCGACTCGCCGTACAACACGCGCACCCACGCCGGCCTGCCGCCCGGCCCGATCGACAGCCCCGGTCTGGCGGCGATCGAAGCGGCGGCGCACCCGGCGAAGACCGGCTACCTCTTCTACGTGACCACGCCCGGCGCCTGCGGCAAGCTCACCTTCGCCAAGACCGAAGCGGAATTCGAAGCCGCGGTGAGCAAGTACGAATCCGCGCGCGAAGCGGCCGGCGGCAACTCGCCGACGAACTGCGCCGAAGCAAGCGGGGGGTAGGGCGATGCCGAAGCTGGCGGTGATCGGGCACCCGGTCGCGCACTCGCGTTCACCGGCGATGCAGAACGCAGCGCTGGGGGCGCTCGGCCTGGAGGACTGGACCTACCGGGCGATCGACGCGGCCCCGGACGCCTTCGAGATGACGGCGCGCGAGCTGGCCTCGGTCGGCTACGCGGGCGTCAACGTCACCGTTCCGCACAAGGAGGCGGCGCTGGCCCTGGCCGACGAGGGGAGCGAAGCCTCGCGGCAAATCGGCGCTGCCAACACGCTCGTCTTCGCGGGGAAGCGGATCGAGGCGCACAACACCGACGCCGACGGCCTGCTTGCCTCGCTGCCGGACCCGCCGCGCGGGCGGCGCGCGCTCGTACTGGGCGCCGGCGGCGCGGCGCGGGCGGCGATCTGGGCGCTCCTCTGGGAAGGCGCCGAGGTCGAGGTCTGGAACCGGACGCCTGAGAAAGCGGCGGCGATCTGCGCCGAGCTGGGCGGCGCGGCGATCACCGATCCGCGCCAGGACGCCTACGAGCTGATCGTCAACACCAGCGCCGCCGGCCTGAAGGGGGAGGACCCCTTCGAGCACCTGCCACTGGAGCCCGACCTCTTCGCGGAAAGCCAGACGGTCGTCGACATGGTCTACGGCACGCGGCGCAGCCCGCTGCTCGAAGCGGCCGAGGGCGCGGGCGCGGCGACCGTCGACGGTCTGGAGATCCTCGTCCAGCAGGGGGCCCGCTCCCTGGAAATCTGGACGGGCTGCGAACCCGACCTCGAGGTGATGAGGCGGGCTGCGCGCGATTGGTGAGTTGATATGCCTATAGCCGGGTTAACTCACCAATCGTCGCGCCGATAGCCTTGGCACGATGACGACGTTCCGTTTCACCACCGCGGGAGAGTCGCACGGCCCTGGGCTCGTGGCGATCGTGGAGGGAATGCCGGCCGGGCTCGAGCTCGACCGCGAGGCGCTCGACCGCGACATGGCGCGGCGTCAGCTCGGCCACGGCCGCGGCGGCCGGATGAAGATCGAGACCGACACGGTCGAGGTCCGCTCCGGCGTCCGCCACGGCCGCACGCTCGGCAGCCCGATCGCGCTGCTGGTCGCCAACCGCGACTACGCCAACTGGGAGGAGCGGATGAACCCCTGGCCGGTCGAGGGGTTCTCGCCCGACGAGGTGCACCTGCCGCGCCCGGGCCACGCCGACCTGGTCGGCGCCCAGAAATACGGCCACACCGACATCCGCAACGTCCTCGAGCGCGCCAGCGCCCGCGAGACCGCCGCCCGCGTCGCCGCCGGCACGGTCGCCCGCGCCTTCCTCGCCCGGCTCGGGGTCGAGGTCCACAGCCACGTCCTGCAGATCGCCTCGGTCAAGGCAGCCGAACGACCGGACCTGGCCCCGGAGGACTTCGCCGGGGTCGACGACGACCCGGTCCGCTGCCTCGACCCGGATGCGAGCAGGGCGATGGTCGAGGAGATCAACCGCCTGCGCAAGGCCAACGAGAGCCTCGGCGGCACCTTCGAGGTGCTCGCCTTCGGCCTCGTTCCCGGGATCGGCTCCCACATCTCCTGGGAAGACCGGCTCGACGGCCGCCTGGCCGGCGCCGTCGCCTCGATCCAGTCGATCAAGGGCGTCTCGATCGGCGAAGCCTGGGACGTCGCCGGCCGCCCGGGATCGGAGGCCCACGACGAGATCTTCTGGTCGGAGGAGGGCGGCTACTTCCGCGAGACCAACCACGCCGGCGGCCTCGAGGGCGGGATGACGAACGGCCAGCCGCTCTCGGTGCGGGCGGCGGTCAAGCCGATCTCGACCCTGACCAAGCCGCTGCGCTCGGTCGACACCGAGACCAAGCAGCCGGCGCAGGCGCTGCGCGAGCGCACCGATTCCTCGGTCGTCCCGGCAGCCGGCGTCGTCGGCGAGGCGATGGTGGCGCTGACCCTCGCCCGCGCCTACCGCGAGAAGTTCGGCGGCGACCACATCGACGATGTGGTTGCGGCGGTCGAGGCGTACAAGCAGCGGATCGATTTCCGGAGCTGAGCCGGTGAAGCCGGCGATCGTCTTCATCGGCTTCATGGGGGCGGGGAAGTCGACCGCCCTCGCCGCCGCCCGGGCAGCGGGGCTCGAGACCGTCGAGATCGACGAGCTGATGGAGCGCGAGCTCGGCAAGCCGATTCGTCGGGCCTTCGAAGAGGAGGGGGAGGAGGCGTTTCGCGCCCGCGAGGCCGAGGTGGTCGGCGCCCTCTTGGAGGACGCGGATGGCGGCGCGATCGCCCTCGGCGGCGGCAGCGTCCTCTCCGGGCGGATCCGCAAGGCGCTCGCGCGCCATGTCGTCGTCTGGCTGGAGATCGACGCGCCGGAGGCATGGCGGCGGATCGAGGGCACCGAGCGGCCGCTGGCGACGAGCCCGGGGGACGTCGAGCGCCTGCTGGCCGAGCGCCTGCCGCTCTACGAGGAGCTCGCCGGCGCGATCGTGCCGATGTCCGACATCGAGGCGGTGGGCAGGGCGTTGCCGGCGATCCGGGCGCTGGCGGAGCTGCCCCGGGGGACGAGGCTGCTCTGGGCTTCGAGCGCGTCCGGCGACTACCCGATCGTCGTCGGCCCCGGAATCCTCGAAGCCGGCTGGTGGCCGCTCGAAGGCCGGCGCTTCTGCATCACCGACCGCGAGGTGGCGCCCCTCTTCGCCGGGCGCATCGGACCCGCGGCGGGAGCGGTCGAGGTCGAACCGGGGGAGGGGGCGAAGACGATGGGCTGGGCCGAGGAGGTCCTGCGCGCCCTCGCTCAGCAGGGGATGAGCCGCGAAGACCACGTCGTCGCCCTCGGCGGCGGCGTCGTCGGCGACCTCGCCGGCTTCTGCGCCCACCTCTACCAGCGCGGCGTCCCGGTCGTCCACGTGCCGACGACGCTGGTCGCCCAGGTCGACTCGGCCTACGGCGGCAAGACCGGGGTCGATCTGCCCGAGGGCAAGAACTACGCCGGCGCCTACCAGCTGCCGGCCGCCGTCCTCGCCGACACGACGACGTTGCGGACCCTGCCGCCGCAGGAGCTCGCGGCCGGCTTCGTCGAGGCGCTGAAGACCGGGCTGCTGGCCGGCGGGCCGCTCTGGGAGCGCGTACGCGCGATCGAGCGGCTCGACCCGGGCGAGCTCGCCGACGTGGTCTTCGCGTGCGCCCGCTACAAGTGCGCGGTCGTCGCCGCCGACGAGCGCGACTCGGGGTTGCGCAACGTCCTCAACCTCGGTCACACCGTCGGCCACGCGATCGAGGCGGCGACCAGCTACAGCCGCTACCGCCACGGCGAGGCGATCTCGATCGGGCTGCTGGCGGCGCTGCGCCTATCCGACGCGCCCGAGCTGCGGGAGGAGTGCGAGGCGATCCTCGGCCGCTTCGGGTTGCCGGTGCGGCTCGACCCCGCCGTGCCGATCGAGGACGTCCTCGACGCCCTCCAGCGCGACAAGAAGCGCACCGCCGCCGGGGTCGGCTTCGTCCTCCTCTCCGCGCCGGGCCAGCCCCGGACCGGCCAGCTGGTCGACCCGGCTAAGGTCAGGGCAGCCGTGGAGGAGCTCTACTAGTGCCAACTGTGAGGAACCGGGTCGCCGTCCTGCACGGAGTCAACTTCGACGTGCTGGAGCGGCGCGACGCCGGCATCTACGGCGGCATCTCGCTCTCGCAGCTGGAGGCGAAGATCTCGGTCTGGGCGCGCGAGCTTCAGCTCGAACCGATCTTCTTCCAGACCAACTCCGAGGGCGAGTTCTGCGAATACCTCCACCGCTCCGCCGACCTCGCCGATTCGGCGATCGTGAACGCCGGCGCCTGGACCCATTACAGCCGGGCGATCGCCGACGCCCTGGAGCTGACGCGGCTGCCCGCCGTCGAGGTTCACCTCTCCGACGTCGAGGCGCGCGACGACTGGCGCAAGCTCTCGGTCTTCGACGGGCTGGTCATCGCCAAGGTCGCCGGCAAGGGCCCCGACGGCTATCGCGAGGCGCTGGAGATGCTGGCGACGAAGCTGGACGTGGCGGCGTAGTGCACGGTCGCGGCGACCGGCTCGAGCAGCAGCTGGGCGAGCGCGAGCTCGACCGGATGCTGGTCCTGGACCTGCTCAACATCCGCTACCTGACCGGCTTCACCGGCACCAACGGCGCCTGCGTCTGCGGCCCCGGCGTCCGCCTCTTCTTCACCGACTTCCGCTACACCGAGCGGGCCGAAGCCGAGGTCGAGGGATGGGAGATCCAGACGATCGCCGACGACTGGCTGGGGGGGATCGCCGGACATCTGCAGGGCCGGGTCGGCTTCGAGGACGACCACATGTCGGTGCGGCTGCTGGAGAAGCTGAAGGAGAAACTCGCCGACGGTGTGGAGATGGTCGCCGCCGGCGGCAGGGTCGAGGAGCTGCGCCGGGTCAAGGACGAGGGCGAGCTGGCGCTGATCGAGGAGGCGGCGAAGCTGGCTGACGAGGCCCTGCGCCGGAGCGTCGAGCAGGGGCTTGCAGGGAAGACCGAGCGGGAGGTCGCCCGTGCGTTCGAAGCGCGGGTCCGCGAGCTGGGCGGCGACCCCTCGTTCCCGGCGATCGTCGCCGCGGGGCCCAACGGGGCGCTGCCGCACGCCGAGCCCGGCGGGCGGACGATCGGCCGCGGCGAGCTGGTCGTGTTCGACATGGGAGCGGCGATCGACGGGTACTGCTCCGACGGCACGCGCACCTTCGCCACCGGGGATCCCGGGGAGGGCGCCATCGAGGTCTACGAAGTCGTCCGCGAGGCGCAGCAGGCATCTCTGGACGCGATCCGAGCCGGGAAGAAGGGCGAAGACGTCGACAAGGTCGCCCGCGAGGTGATCGGCGCCGCCGGTCACGGCGACCGCTTCGGCCACGGCCTCGGCCACGGGGTCGGTCTCGAGCTGCACGAGGCGCCGCGGCTCTCGCTGCGCTCCGACGACGTGCTCGCGCCGGGCGAAGTGGTGACGGTCGAGCCGGGGATCTACCTGCCTGGCAGGCTCGGGGTGAGGATCGAGGACCTGGTCGTCGTAACCGAGGACGGCCTCCGCAACTTGAGTTCCCTGCCGAAAGAGCTGCAGATCGTCGACTGAGATTCAAGGCCGTCGCGGTACTGGTCGATAGTACGGCACATGAGCACTAACGGGCAGACCCTCGTCTCGATTCACGAGGAAGCGCGGCGGGAACGCCTGCTCGACATGGAGGAGCGGGTCCATCGTTACCGGCTCGCCTGCTTCGGCATCCTCGCGCTCGCCCTCGCGGTGGGGGGCGGCGACGAGGTCGGTTACTGGTGGGTGCCGATGCTCGTCGGCGGCCTCGCCGGCTTCGCGGTCGCCGACCGCTTCATGCGGACCAGCTCCCGCCCGGCCCTCTGGGTGGCTGCCGCCTGGGCTGTCCTGCCCGCCCTGCTCCTGGGCTCCGTCCTCGTAACCGGCGGCGCCACCAGCCCGGTCCTGGTCTGGTTCGCCCTGCCGGCGGTAACGCTCGGCTTTCGCTTCGAGCCGCGGGGGATGGTGGTCGGCACCGTCTATGTCCTGACCATGTTCCTCGCCGCAGCCGTCGCCCCCGATCCCCACGCGGCTTGGGAACAGCGCCAGGAGGTCATCGCCATCGCCGCCCTGATCGTCAGCACCGTGATCCTCTCCGGAGCCCTGGTCGAGTCCGACCGCGCTCACCGCCACCGCTCGACGCTCGACCCGCTCACCGGCCTCTTCAACCGCAACGCGCTCGAGCAGCGGCTCGAGGAGCTCGACGGACAGCCGTGCGACCCCGCGCACGGCACCTCTCACGCCTTTCTCCTCTGCGACCTCGACCACTTCAAGCAGGTCAACGACCAGTTCGGCCACGCGACCGGGGACGCGGTCCTGCAGGACGTTGCCTACACGATGCGGGCGACGCTGCGGGCGGGAGATTCGATCTACCGGGTCGGCGGCGAGGAGATCCTGGTGATCCTGCCGGGGGCGGGCCGCGGCGACGCCTGCGAGATCGCCGAGCGGCTGCGGGTCGCCGTTCGCGAGCGCCGTCCCAGCGGAGTCACCGTTTCGCTCAGCATCGGCGTCGCCGTTGCCGAACCCGACCGCCTCGACACGGACGACATCCTGGCCCGCGCGGATGCGTCTCTCTACGCGGCGAAGGCAAGCGGTCGCGACAGAATCTTCGTAGACGACCGGGAGCCGGCGCTGCTTAGCGGCTGAGATCGACGTCGCCGCTCACGCGTGCGCCGAAGGCCGCCAGCAGCTGCACCGCCGCCTCGACGTCGCGCAGGTCGACCATCTCGACGGGGGAGTGCATGTAGCGCAGGGGGATCGAGACGAGCCCGGTGGGGATGCCGGCGCGGGAGATCTGCAGGACGTCGGCGTCGGTGCTGGTGCCGCGGCCGCTGGCGCTGATCGAGTACTGGATCCCCTCGGCCTCGGCGGTCTCGACCAGCAGCTCGAAGACCTTCGGCGAGAGGGTGGAGCCGCGGCCGATCGCCGGCCCGGAGCCGAAGGGGTGGCTGCCGATCTCCTTCTCGTCGACGCCGGGGGCGTCGGTCGCGTGGGTGACGTCGACGGCGATCGCGATGTCGGGCCGCAGCTGGAAGGAGGCGGTGCGGGCGCCGAAGAGGCCGATCTCCTCCTGCACCGCGGCGACAGCGGCCATCGAGCCGCCCGGGCCGTTCCCCTCATGGCAGCGGCGCAGGCTCTCCAGGGCGACGTAGGCGCCGAGCCGGTTGTCCATCGAGCGCGAGACGAGGCGGTCGCCGGCGACCGGCATCGGCTCGGTCCGGATCACGACCGGGTCGCCGACCCGCACCAGCGCCTCGGCCTCCTCGCGGTCGGCGGCGCCGATGTCGATGTGCATCCCTTTCAGCTCGACGACCTTCTTGCGCTGGTCGGGCTCGAGCAGGTGGATCGGCTTGCGTCCGGCGACGCCGGGGACGGGTCCGTCCTTGCCGCGGACCTCGACCCGCTGTCCGACGAGGATCTGCGCGTCCCAGCCGCCGATCGGCGCGAACCAGAGGAAGCCCTTCTCGTCGACGTGGGTGACGACGAGGCCGATCTCGTCGATGTGGCCGACCACCGCGACCAGCGGTGAGGCCTCGCCGATCCGGGCGATGCTGGAGCCGATCCCGTCGACGCTGACCTCGGCGAAGGACGCGGCCTCGCGCCAGACCTCGGCGGCGGGCGCCTCGTAGCCGGAGGGCGCGCCGGTGCGAAGGAGCTTGTCGAGCAGATCGGGAGTAGTCAAAAGGTTGGCGCAGTATGCCTATGCGGACGGATTTACGTCGCCAGGGCGCTGGGGGTGGTCCGCTGCCGCCTTTCACTCGAAGCCTCCGTTCTCGAATACTGTTGCGAACGTGTCCGTCGCACTTGTAACGGGGGCCTCGGCAGGGATCGGCGAAGCGACCGCGATCCGGCTCGGCCGTGAGCCGGGAGCAGAGCTGGTGCTGGTGGCGCGTCGCGAGGAGCGGCTGCGCGAGCTGGCCGAGTCGCTGCCCTGCCGGACGACCTACGTCGCGGTCGACCTGACCGACGAGGACGCACCACGGCGCATCCGCCGCCATCTCGAGGACGAGCACGACGGCGAGCTGCACCTGCTGGTCAACAACGCGGGCAACGCTTGGCGCGCCGGCTTCGCGGAGGGCGGATACGCCAACGTCCAGCGTCACATGCAGCTCAACTTCGATGCCGTCGTCCGCCTCACCGAGGCGCTGCTGCCGTTGCTCCGCGCCTCTGCCCCGAGTGCGATCGTCAACGTCGCCAGCACGGCCGGCCGCGTCTCCCGTTCCCGCACGGGCGCCTACAGCGCCAGCAAGTTCGCCCTGATCGGCTGGTCGGATTCGCTCTACGCGGAGGAGAAGCCCCACCGCGTCCACGTCGGCCTGGTGCTTCCGGGCTTCATCCAGACCGAGAGCTTCCCCGCCACCGAGCTGCGCGAGAAAGCCCTGACCCGCTGGATCGTCTCCAAGCCGCCGAAGGTGGCCGAGGCGATCTTCGAGTGCGGCCCGGGCGGAAAGCCCGAGCGCTATGTGCCGCGACCGTACGCCCTCGCCGCCCACGCCCGCATCCTCTTTCCGTCGCTGACCCGCCGCGTCCTCAGCGGCGGCGCCGCTTCGAGCCTCACCACCAGCACCGGTGGCGAATGATCTCCTTCGCCGCCATCGCTGTGGCGGCGGTGGTGGCGGCGGCGGTAGTCGGCGCCCTGGCCTTCATCCAGGTGCGGCGGGTCAACGGACGCTTCCAGGTCCTCGCTGAAACCGCCGAAGTCGTCGACGTCGGCGGCTCGCTGGACGAGACCCTCGAGGCGATCGCAGCGATCCTCGTCCCGGAGGTCGGCGACTTCTGCACGATCGACCTGATCGAGGACGGGGGAATCCGCCGGGCCGCGGCTCGCGTCAGCGGTCCCGAGGCCGAATCGAACCAAGCGAGACTCGCCGCCCGTACCCCCGTGCTGCAGGGTCAGATGGCGAGCACCGCCAGCCGCGAACGAGTCGAGCCGCGCTTCTTCGAATACGTCGACGACGAGGCCCTGCGCGAGGTGGCCGCCGACCGGGAGGACCTGGAGTTCCTGCGCAGCCTGCAGATCCGCGCCGGGGTGACGGTGGAGTTGCGGGCCCGGGGTAAGCCGACGGGGATGCTGACGATCGGGATGAGGAGCCATTCGGGCCGCCACCTCAGCGCCTCCGACGTCGATTTCGCCAGCGTCCTCGCCGGCAGGGTGGCGCTGGCGCTCGACAACGCCGGCCTCTTCTCCGAGCTGGAGCGCAGCGAGCGCGAACGGGCGGAGATCGCCGAGACGCTGCAACGGGGGCTGCTGCCGCCGCCGCTGCCGCACATCCCCGGCTGGTCGGTGGCCGCGACCTACCGTCCCGCCGGGGCCGAGAACGAGATCGGCGGCGACTTCTACGACGCCTTCCGGGTCGCCGGCGGCTGGATGGTGGTGATCGGGGACGTGACCGGGCGCGGGGCGCAGGCGGCGGCGGTCACCGCGCACGCGCGGTACACGCTCCGCACGGCGGCGGCGCTCACCGGCGACCCGGTCGTCGCCCTGACGACGCTGAACCGCGCGCTGCTGGCGCGCCGCGGGAGCGCTCTGTGCAGCGTCGCGGCGATGGCCCTCTCCGACGACCCGCGCGGGGACGTGCAGCTCGCCGTGGCAGGGCACCTGCCGCCGCTGCTGGTCGACGGGGACTCCGTGGTCGAGGTGAGCGAGCCGGCGCCGGTCCTCGGGGCCTTCGCCGAGGAGGCGTGGAGGGTGCAGCACGCCGCCCTGGGGCCCGGGCAGCAGATCGTCGTCGTCACCGACGGGGTGACGGAGGCCCCCGGCCCCGCGGAGCGCTTCGGCGAGGAGCGCCTGCGCGACCGGCTGGCGGGGTCCACCGATCCGGCGCAGGCGGCGGCGCGGATCGAGGGGGCGCTGCACGAGTTCACCGGAGGAGACCTCGAGGACGACGCCGCGATCCTGGCGATTGCGCCCGCCTCCGCCGACGTCGAGCCCGCGCCCGACGATGAGTGGGAGCTGGTCGAGCGGCTCTACGCCGCTTTCAACCGCCGCGATCACGAGGAGATCGTCGACCTCTGCTCAGGGGAGATGGGGTTCCATCCGGCCGGGACGGCGGAGCAGACCGGCCGCACCGCTCCCTACGTCGGGCCTGACGGTCTGCAGGAGTACCTGAAAGATGTCGAGCGCGTCTGGGACGAGCTGCTGATCACGCCGAAGGTGGTCGAGCGCCGCGGCGGCTCGCTGCTGGTGCGCGGCCGGGTCTATGCCCGCAGCCGCCCGCTCGGCATTCGCGACGTCCCCGTCGCCTGGATCTGGGACCTCGAGGACGGCCGGTTCGTCCGCGGCGAGGTCTTTCCGGACCCAGAGGACGCGATCCGCCGCCTCGCCGCCGCGGGCTGACCGGCCTCGCGACGGTTGGTTCCATCTAGGATTCGCCGCCGTGAGCATTTCGACGAATCAATTCAAGAACGGCACCCATATCGAGATCGACGGGAAGATCTGGAAGATCATCGAGTTCCAGCACGTCAAGCCGGGCAAGGGCGGCGCTTTCGTGCGGACCAAGCTGCGGCGGATCGAGGACGGCTCGGTGATCGACAAAACCTTCAGGGCGGGGGAGAAGTTCCGCCCGGTGCGGACCGAATCGAAGAAGATGCAGTACCTCTACGACTCGGGCGAGGCGGCGGTCTTCATGGACTCGCAGACCTACGAGCAGACCGAAATCGCGATGGAGTCGCTGGGGGACTCGATGAAATGGGTCCTGCCGAACGCCGAGGTCGACGTCCTCTTCGTCGACGAGCAGCCCAGCGACGTTCAGGTCCCGAGCGCGATCGAGATGAAGGTCGTCCAGACCGACCCCGGCCTCAAGGGCGACACCGCTTCGGGCGGCGGCAACAAGCCGGCGACCCTGGAGTCCGGCGTGATCGTCCAGGTGCCGCTGTTCATCGAAGAGGGCGACTCGGTCCGGGTCGACACCCGCAGCGGCGAGTACGTCTCGCGTGCGTAGCCGGTCCACCCTGCGGCGCTGACAGAATGGACGCATGCGCAGGTCCGACCAGCGGCGGGACGCCGTCTTCGCCAACTACCAGCGGGACGTCACCGGGCGTCCGCTGGACGATCTGCTGGGGGAGGCGCGGCCGTTGACGCGGGAGCTGGCGGAGGGCGTGGACGAGCACCGGGAAGAGCTCGACGACGTCATCGCCGCCCATGCGAAGGGGTGGACCGTGGACCGGATCGCGCCCCTGGACATGAACGTGATGCGGGTCGCCCTCTACGAGATGGAATTCACCGGTACGCCCGCGGAGGTGGCGATCGACGAGGCGGTCGAGCTGGCCAAGGAGTACTGCGGAGCCGAGGCGCCGGGGTTCGTCAACGGCATCCTCGGCGCGGTCGTGCGCGAGCGGGGGGCGGCGGCGTGAACGTCCGTCTGCGGGAGATCAGCGAGCGCCTGCGCCAGATCACCGCGGAGCTGGAGAGCGCGGAGGTCGGCGACGAGCGCGCCGCCCAGCTCGCCTCCGAGGCCGCCGACCTCTCCGCCGAGGCGGTCGAGGAGGCGAATCGCGAGGCGCGCCAGCAGGCGTCCGCCGAGTGACCGGCGAATCGCGTGGTTCCTTGGTCCTGCATGGCCGGACAAAGGAACCACGGAACCGATGACCTATCCCGACGACCTTCGAGCCTTGGTCGAGGAGGCGCTCGAGCGGCTGGCCTTCTCGGCGGCCCCGGCGACCGCTGGCCTGGAGGAGGCGATGCGCTACTCGCTGCTGGCGGGCGGCAAGCGGGTGCGTCCCGTCCTCGCCCTCGCCACCGCCGTGGCGCAGGGCGCCGAGCCCGACCGCTTCCTCCCGGTGGCCTGCGCGATCGAGCTGATCCACACCTATTCGCTGATCCACGACGACCTGCCGGCGATGGACGACGACGAGCTTCGGCGCGGGCTCCCGACCTCGCACGTCAAGTTCGGCGAGGACGTGGCGATCCTCGCCGGCGACGGCCTGTTCGCCGAGGCGATGCGGCTCTTCTGCGAGCAGCCCGGGGACCCGGCGCGGATCCTGGCGGCGCTGCGCGAGCTCGCCGCGGCTACGGGGGTCGACGGCATGGTCGGCGGCCAGTACGTCGACGTGGTCGAAGCCACCCGGGGCGCCGAGGGCCTGCGGGCCCTGCACGGGCTGAAGACGGGCCGCCTGATCGCCGCCAGCGTCGGCGTGGTGCTCGAGCTCGAGGGCCTGCCCGAACGTGAGAGAATGCCTTATCGCCGTTTTGCCGACGAGCTGGGCGTGCTCTTCCAGATCGTCGACGACATCCTCGACGTGACCGAGTCAGACGAGCAGCTCGGCAAGCCACATGGAAGCGACGAGAGACATGGCAAACTCACCTACGTCAGCCTTTTCGGGCTGGAGCGGGCGCGCGAGCTGGCCGCCGAGAGCCACGCGAAGGCGATCGCGGCGCTGGCCGAGGCAAGCGGCGAGACGGAAGACCTGAGGCGCGTCGCCGACTACATCTTCACGAGGAACGAATGAGCGAAAAGCCCCCCACCCAGGGCAGCGAAGACGACAGAGAACCCCAGATGGCCGAGCCGTTGCTGCCGAGGATCGACGGTCCCGCCGACCTGCACGATCTCGACGATGCGCAGCTGCAGCAGGTGGCGCAGGAGATGCGCACCTACATCATCGACACGATCGGTGAGATCGGCGGCCACTTCGGCGCCAACCTGGGCACCTGCGAGCTCGCGGTCGCTCTCCACAGCCTGCTCGACTCGCCGCGCGACAAGGTGCTCTGGGACGTCGGCCACCAGGCCTACCCGCACAAGATCCTCACCGGCCGCCGGGACCGGCTGCCGACGATCCGCCAGTACGACGGACTGGCGCCGTTCTGCTCCGCTTCGGAGTCCGAGCACGACATCATGGGCGCCGGGCATGCTTCGACCTCGATCGGCTACGCGGTCGGGCTGAAGGAGGCGATGCGCAAGGGGATCGGTCCCGACGGCAGGGTCGCCGCGGTGATCGGCGACGGCGCTCTGACCGGCGGGGTGGCATACGAGGCGCTTCATGCCGCCGGCGGCCTACAGACCCCGATAGTGATCGTCCTCAACGACAACGGGATGTCGATCTCCCCGAACGTCGGCGCCCTCTCCCGGTACTTCAACCGCATCCGCCTCAACCCGCGCCTCTGGCACGCCCGCGAGGGTGTCGAGGACCGGCTGACGAAGCTGCCGCTCGGCCTCGGCAGGCGGATCGAGCGGCTCGGACCGGAGATCAAGGCGGCGATCAAGGCCTACTGGGCACCCGGCCTCTTCTTCGAGGAGCTCGACCTCGCCTACATGGGGGTGATCGACGGGCACGACGTGCACGCGCTGCGGGAGGCGCTGGGCGAGGCGTTCGCAGCCGACCGCCCCGTCGTGGTCCACATCCACACCGTCAAGGGCAAGGGGTTTGCGCCGGCCGAGGAAGGCGGCCTGGAGTCGATGGAGGAGTGGCACGCGGCGAAGCCGAACTCGATCGTCGAAGGCCGCCCCGCCGTCAAGGAGCCCAAGCCGGTCCCGGTGACCGAAACGGACTCTCCGGAGGGGATCGAGCTGCTGGAGAAGCCGCCTGCCGCGAGCGCCCCGCCCCAGTACACGAAGGTCTTCGCCGACGCGATCGTCGCCGAGGCCGAAGCCGACGAGCGGGTGATCGGGATCACCGCGGCGATGGCGGGGGGGACCGGCCTGCAGAAGCTCTGCGGCGAGCGCCCCGAGCAGTACTACGACGTCGGGATCGCCGAGCAGAACGCGGTCCTGCTCGCCTCCGGCCTGGCGCTGCAGGGAGCGAAGCCGGTCTGCGCGATCTACTCGACCTTCCTCCAGCGCGCCTTCGACCAGATCGTCCACGACGTCTGCCTGCAGAACCTCGACGTCACCTTCGCGATGGACCGCGCCGGACTGGTCGGCGACGACGGCCCGACCCACCACGGCGCCTTCGACGTCTCCTACTTCCGCCCGATCCCGAACGTGGTCGTGATGGCGCCGCGCGACGAGGCGATGCTCGTCCACATGCTCCACACCGCGATCGCCCATGACGGCCCGGCCGCCCTGCGCTATCCGCGCGGCGCCGCCGAGGGCGCAGAGCTGCCGGCGAAGCCGGAGCTGCTGCCGATCGGCAAGGGGGAGGTGCTGGCCGCCGGCAGCCGGGTCGCGCTGCTCGGCTACGGCTACGGGGTCGCCGTCGCCCGCGAAGCCGCTGAGGTCCTGAAGAAGCACGGCCTCGAGGCCACGGTCGCCGACGGCCGCTTCGCCAAGCCGGTCGACAGCGAGCTGGCCGAGGGGCTTGCACGCACGCACGAGCTGCTGGTGACGATCGAGGAGAACGCCCTTCCGGGGGGCTTTGGCTCCGCCGTGCTGGAGCACCTCGAGGATGCCTTCGCCGAGCGCCCGGGGGAGCGGGCGAGGGTGATGCGGATCGGGCTGCCCGACGCCTACGTCACCCATGGGAAGCCGGCGCTGCTGCGGGCGGAGGTCGGCCTGACGGGACAGTCGGTTGCCGACCGGGTGCTCAGCTCCCTCCCCAGCGCCCAGCCGGTCCTGACCTAGATGCCATCCTCAATTTTGGGGATTGAATCAATCGGCGCAATCGATTAGCCTGCGGCAGTCTCTCCGGTGAGGGAAGGCCGGCGTCAAGTCAGCGCTTCTGGGGAAATCACCAAAGGGAGGAGAGGCGCGCATCTCTATATGTGTGGATCCGCTTGGGGAATCGGATCTCTCGCGCCCGCCTCTCAGGCCGGGGCGCGAGGCGCGCCCGCAGGCGTTCAGGCGCCCGGTCCCGGCCGTGAACGAAGAAGGGCGCCCCTGAGGGCGCCCTTCTGTTGCGTACGCGTTTACCCCGGGCTACCGGTGGGCGCGCACGGCGTTCGCGTCGGCGATGTAGGTGGTGCCTTCCAGGATCGCCGTGTTGGTCCCGGCGGGCGAAGGCACGCCGACGATCGAGTCGACGAACGGGTCGACCGCCCACGAGAAGAGGATCCCCCCGCAGCCGTTCGCGCCCGGGGCCGCGAAGGAGTTGTCGACCAGCTTGTTGTCTTTGGTGAAGATGACGGCACCTTCTTCGATGACGCCGATTTCACCCGGGCTGCCCGAAATGGGGCTGTTCGGGGGCGGCGGCGAGGTCGTCCCCGTCGTCAGGTTGAGATGGATCGGGTTCGAGTTGGATCCGATGTAGCAGTTGCTACCCAGGAACGGGTTGCCCAGCTTGACCTTCACCGGCATCGACAGGGCCGTTCCCGCCCCGAAGAGCTCGTTTTCGGCGCTGAATTTGATCGCCGAGGGCGGACCGGCCAGTTCCACCGTCGCGGTCACTCCGGTGAAGCCGTTGTTGATCGTTTCTTCGAACAGTTCGCGGAGGATCGACGGCCACCAGGTCGGAGCGGTGATGCCGAGCAGGCCCCCCGGGACCGGCTGCGGGGATTTCGAGAGCGTGACGCCGTCGGTCGGGGCGACGAAGGTCAGGTTCCCGAAGATGCTGCCGTTGTCGGAATCGAGCCCTCCCTTGAGGACCACCGGGTTTTTCAGCGGGACCGACTTCGCTCCCATCGTGAAGTTGCCCGAGGTAGTTTCCGCGTAGATGCAGCCGTCCACCGCGCTGTTCGCGGTCGGGCAGGTTTCGAACCGGGCGTATTCGCCCGTCAGGGCGGCGTTCGCCGAAGCGGCCGGGATCAGCATCGCAAGCAGCAATGCGCCGGCCAAGAACAGCCTTCTCATAACTGGTCCTTTCAACTGGATTGAGCCGCGACCACACAAGCGCGACCGCGACGAGACTCTCCCTATAGAGGAATCGCTTCTACCAAAGGGAGGACTGTGAGCAATCCACAATTTTTGTAGAAGGAGCGCGGAAGGCGTGACACCTGTCACCCGAGGCAAAACGGGGTCGAGGCGCCCGAAGGGGCGATACTGCAGCGATGATCGTCGACTGTGCGGCTTATGTAGACGGTAGTCGGCGGGAGGGGGATCTCTCGCTGACGCGGGCCGGGGCGGCGGCGAGCGAGGGGGAAGGGACTTTTGTCTGGGTCGGTGTCTTCGAGCCGAGCGAGGCTGAGTTCAAGGCGGTAGCCGAGGAGTTCGGGCTGCACGAGCTGGCGGTCGAGGACGCGGTCAGGGCCCACCAGCGCCCGAAGCTGGAGGCCTACGGGGACACCATCCACATCGTCGTCAAGCCGGCCCGCTACGTCGACCCGCAGGAGGTGATCGACGTCGGTGAGCTCTCGATCTTCGTCGCCCCCGGATTCGTCATCACCGTCCGCCACGGCAAGGGGGACCTGGGGGCGGTGCGGGAGCGGCTGGAGGCGCGGCCGGACATGCTCCGCGAAGGCCCCGGAGCAGTCCTGTACGGGATCGTCGACCATGTCGTCGACGGGTACATCGAAGCCGCCCAGGGATTCGACGAGGACGTGCGTGAAGTCGAGCTGCAGGTCTTCGGCGAAGGGCAGAACCCGACGGAGCGGATCTACAGGCTCGAGCGCGAGGTCCTCGAGTTCCAGGCCGCGGCGACTCCCCTCGGCGAAGCGCTGGAACAGCTCTGCGGCGGCAGCTTCCCGGCCATCCCGCAGTCGCTGCACGAGTACTTCCGCGACGTCGAAGACCACCTCCGCCGGGTCAGCACCCGGATCGAGTCCTTCCGCCAGCTGCTCGACAGCGCCCTGGAAGCGAACCTGACCCAGGTCTCGATGCGCCAGAACGAAGACATGCGGAAGATCTCCGCCTGGGTTGCGATCGCCGCCGTCCCGACCATGTTCGCCGGGATCTACGGAATGAACTTCAAGCACATGCCCGAGCTCGGCTGGAGGTTCGGCTATCCGCTGGTGCTGGCGGTGATCCTCACGATCTGCCTTTACCTCTACTGGCGCTTCAAGCGGGCCGGCTGGCTCTGAGCACCAGTTTTCGCCCCCCAGTATTGGGTAGATCGGGTGTACCAGCTGTTCCCGATATCGAGAGGCAGGCGATGGGAGCCCAGGCAACTTCCCTTTCCCTCAAGATGGCCGCTGAGCCGCAGAACGTGCGCCAGGCCCGAGACGAAGCCGCGAGCTACGCCAGGGGGCTGGGCCTGGACCCAGTCGGCGTCGATGACCTGAAGACGATCGTCTCGGAGGCCTGTTCGAACATCGTCCGTCATGCCTATCCCGAGGACGCGCAGGAGCGGCCGATGGAGGTCGCGATGGACAAGATCGACGGAGCGCTGAGGGTGACCGTGCGGGACAGCGGCACCGGCATCCGGCCGCCTACCGGCGCCCGTCCCAACAGCCTGCGCCTGGGGTTCATCCTGATGGGGTCCCTCGCGGACTTCATGCAGTTGCGTACCGGAAAGGGGCGCGGCACCGAGCTGCTGCTGAAGGTTCCGCTCCCCTCGGCCTGAAATCAGTCGCGCCACCAGGCGGCGAGGGTCCGACGCCAGTTGCCCCAGCAGATCGCCTCCAGCTCGCCCTCGCCGAAACCGGCCTGCCGCAGAGCGTCGACCAGCCGCGGCAGGCCCGCCGCGTCCGCCAGCGCGGCGGGGATGGTGGCGCCGTCGAAGTCCGACCCGAGGGCGACGTGCCGCGCGCCGATCCGCTCGGCGACGTAGCGCGCATGCTCGACGATCAGATCCAGCGGCGTCTCCGGCGCGTTGCCGAAGTCCGCCCGCAGGAAAGGCGTGGCGAAGACGATGCCGACGAGGCCGCCGCTGGCGCCGATCGCATCGAGCTGTGCGTCGGTGAGGTTGCGCGAGGCGGCGCAGAGGGCGTGGGCACCGGAGTGGCTGGCGACCAGGGGCCCTGCTTCGAGTCGCGCCACGTCCCAGAAGCCTGCCTCGTTCATGTGGCTGAGGTCGACGAGGATGCCGAGCTCGGCACAGCGACCGATCAATTTCCTGCCGGCGTCCGTCAGCCCCGGGCCGATGTCGGGGCTGGAGGGAAAGGCGAAGGGAACGCCGTGGGCAAAGGCGTTCGCCCGGCTCCAGACCGGGCCCAGCGATCTCAAACCGGACGCATACCACTGCTCCAGCGCCTCCAGCTCGGGATCGATCGCCTCGGCACCCTCGAGGTGGAGGACCGCGACGGGGGGAGAGGAGGGCTGGTCACGGGCGGCGTCGACGTCGGCGATCGTCCGCGCCAGCCGCACCCGTCTCTCCCGCTCGAGACGCAGGAGCCGACCGGCCACCTTCGTCGCGTGAGCGGCGGCGTCCTCGTGGCCCACCGGCTTCGGCGTCGCCTTCTGCTTGCCGTCCCCGAACCCGAGCAGTCCGGAGCGCTCCTCGGGCGAGGGGGTGAAGACGGCGAAGATGCCACCCCGCATCCCGCCCCTCGCCATCCGCGGCAGGTCGAGGTGACCGCCTCCACGGCCGCTCGCCAGAGCAGTGTGGTCCTCGCACGTAAGCGCGTCGTTGTGCCCGTCGAAGATCGGAAGCATCGCGCCAAAGGTAATCCTGGTTCTCCTTCGCCTGCGGCCGAGGTGAAGCGGGTGCATGCGAAGTTCCCATTCCGGCCTACCGACGTGACACAATTTCCGGACGGTGTTCGATGCTGCGAGCTTGAACAGGAAGGCGATTCGAGAGGCACTCGAGTTCATAGCCGTGTATCGCGACGAGCTCGCCAAGGGAGCAGATGTCGCCTCGTCTTCTTCCACTCGCCTTGCCCTCCGCGAAGCCGAGCGGTTCCGGGCGCAACTTAGTGGGGCCGCGAAGCAGGCCTCCAAAGCGGAGACCGGTTCCGCCGACGGGCAGGTCGCTCGCCTGGTTGCGGCGAAAGCCAGGTACGTTCGGCGTGTCCTAGGTCCGCTCAGCGTCGATCAGCTGGCCGGCGAGCTCGCCTGGGTATTGCGGTCCGACGTCAGCGTGGGGGCCAAACTGGTCGCGACCGAGATCGTTCGCGAGCAAGCCGAGCTGCGCGCGGCCCGAGGACAGGGCCCGGCTCCCAATCCTGCAATCGGTGGGCGCCTGCTGGCCCAGGCGCGCCGAACCCTTCGGGACGCGGAGGAGGGGCTGGAGGAACCGCGTCCGCGCGCCCCAGAGGCCGAGGCCCGTGAGCCTGCACCGGCCAAAGCCGTGCCGTCTCCGGGGACGGCCGGGCAGGGCGAAGAGGGCGAAGCCGGCATCGAGGATCTGATCGCCGCGATCCAGAAGGAGGGTGAGCAGACTCGGAAGACGCTGCGTGAGGAGGGCGAGAAGACCCGCAAGACCATCGAGGGTTCGGGTCGGGCAAGGGGAAGGGCCAGCCTCCTCCTCGGCTTGGCGACGGTTCTGATCTCCTTCGCGTCGCTCTACCTGCCAACTCAGGAATCGGGCCCGATCCCGAAGCGAGGCGCCGGCGAATCCACCCTCAGGATCCAGGGCCCAGCCGCCCCCTCCGCCGCCGGGCCTACGGCCGGCGAACCCAGGCTGGGTCCTTCGCTCAAATTTCCGCCTGGCAAGGGTCAAAGCGCCGGCGGCTCGGTTTCGCTGCAAGCGCGATAGTCGTACCTCACAACAGAAAACGCCCCGCCGGGGAGGCGGGGCGCTTCTGGGGTTACTACAGGGAGGAGAGATATGTATCTCTATATATGTGTGGATCCGTGGGAGGTAGGTGAGCCCGGTTTGTGTCGAGTGCGTCGCTGTGGGAAGCAGCGAGGCGATGTATCGACGCGGGGTTCAGCCAAGAAGTCTTTGTCGTGATCCTTTAGTCGGTCTCCACTTGCGAATCCTTGAACAGCGTACGAACGTATGTGCGACTTGTGTGTGAGTGGGGTCACAGACCCCCTGCATCTCACGGATTCTCCGGCTTCCTGCCACTCGACTTGCTCCAGGGAGGCGGACCGCACGGGAGAACCATCGACGAAATTTCGCATCCTCGTCTCAGGCGCAGCTAAATCACGCTCCTTGCGGAGGGTCGCTGTAGCTTTCGGGCGGTGAAGAGGACCCGGATAGACGCGGCCTTGGCCGATCGCGGGCTCTTCCCGTCCCGTTCCGCCGCCGCCGGCGCGGTCAGGGCGGGGGAAGTGCGGGTCGGGCAGGACGGTCCGGTGGCGCTGCGGCCGAGCCAGCTCGTGGAGGCGGATGCCGACCTGATCGTGGCCGCGGGATCACGTTTCGTCTCCCGAGGCGGGATCAAGCTGGAGAACGCGCTGGCGCGGCTGGCAATCGACGTCGCGGAGCGCGATTGCCTCGACGTCGGTGCCTCAACCGGCGGCTTCACCGACTGCCTCCTGCAACGCGGGGCGAGGAAGGTGATCGCAGCCGACGTAGCCTACGGGCAGCTGGACGTGCGTCTGCGCGAGGACCCGCGGGTCTACGTGATCGAGCGCCTCAATGCGCGGGCGATGGTGCCGGGCGACCTGCCCTACCTACCGTCGCTGGCGACGGTCGACGTCTCCTTCATCTCGCTCGCCAAGGTGCTTCCGGCGGTCGTCCGCTGCCTCGGCCCCGGCGGCGAGGTCCTGGCGATGGTGAAGCCGCAGTTCGAGCTCGGGAAGAGCCGCGTCGGCCGAGGCGTCGTCCGTGATCCGGCCGACCGCCGCGAGGCGGTGCTCGGGGTCGCCGAGGTTGCGCGCGAGCTGGGCCTACCCGTGCGCGGCTTCGCCTCCTCCGGACTGCCCGGACCGAAGGGCAATCGGGAGACCTTCCTCTGGTGCGGCGGAGAGGGGCCGGAAGTCGGGGACCTGGAGTCGGCGATCGCCGCGGCGGTGAAGGAGGACGAATGAAGACCGCGGCCCTGATCACCCACTCGCATCCGCCGTCGGCCTCCGAAGCGGTGGCGGTCGCCGCCGAAGTCGCCCAGGAGCTCGGCTGGCGCCTCGCCGCCAGCCAGGAGGAGCTGGAAAAGCACGGCGCCGCCGGCGAAGGGATCGAGGTCACGGCCGAACACACGCTGCCCCATTTCTGCCTGGTCCTCGGCGGCGACGGCTCGATCCTGCACGCGTTGCGCCGCTATGCGGGGACCGCAGTTCCGGTCTTCGGCGTCAACTTCGGCACTGTCGGCTTTCTAGCCGCGGTCGAGCGGGGCGAGGCCAGGGAGGGCATCCGCCGCGCGCTTCAGGGCGAGTTCGAGACGATCGAGCTGCCGGGGCTCGAGCTCATCTGCGACGAGGTGAAATCGGTCGGCCTCAACGACATCACGCTGGCCCGGCGGCCACACGACCGGGTTGCCGAGCTCAGCTACCGGATCGCCGGCAGGGAGGTGGGGCACGTCCGCTGCGACGGCCTGGTCGCCGCGACTCCGGTCGGCTCGACCGGCTACAACCTCGCCAATCAGGGCCCGATCCTGGCCTGGGGTGTAAAGGGGTACGTGGTCAGCTACATCGCGCCGCACTCGCTGACGGCCCGTGCCCTGGTCGTCGCCCCCGGCGACGTGCTCCACATCGAGAACGCGCCGGAGCGCGAGCCGGTCGAGGTCGCCGTCGACGGCGGCAAGGTCGCCGAGCTGGCGCCGGGTGCGGAGCTCGAGGTCCGCTTCCTCGACTCGGTCAGCCGTCTGGCGCAGCTCCCCGGCACGAGCTTCTACCAGCGCATCCGCGACAAGTTCGGCCATCTCGCCGTCTGAGGCGCCCTGACCGGCGCATATCGGCGTCCTCCCTCGCTTACGTGCAAAGCACGCGCGCTCGGTCGTCCTTGATCTGCTTGGTCAGACCACCTCAGCCGACGAGATGGGTTGTTTAGGGTGCTGCGCCATGGAGCGCAAGTGGTGGACCCTGTTGCTGGTCTCGATCGCGACGTTCATGCTGCTTCTGGACGTCACGGTCGTCAACGTCGCCCTGCCCGACATCCAGCGGGAACTGAACGCGAGCCTCTCGAGCCTGCAGTGGGTGGTCGACGCCTACTCGCTGATGCTGGCGGCGTTCCTGCTCACCGCCGGCTCGCTCGGCGACCGGCTCGGCCGGCGGCGCGTGTTCACGATCGGCTTCGGCATCTTCACCTTCGCCTCGTTCCTCTGCGGCATCTCCCAGGACCCGACGCTGCTCAACCTGGCGCGCGGCTTGCAGGGGATCGGCGGCGCCGGCATGTTCGCAACCTCGCTTGCCCTGATCGGCCAGGAGTTCCACGGCAAGGACCGGGCCACGGCCTTCGGCGTCTGGGGCGCGACGGTCGGCGGAGCGGTGGCGGTCGGCCCTCTGGTCGGCGGCGTCATCACCCAGAGCTTCGGCTGGGAGTGGATCTTCTTCGTCAACGTCCCGATCGGGATCACGGCGATGGTCCTGACCGAGCGCCAGATCGTCAACGTCTTCGCCAAAGACCCCGAGCCGGTGGACGGTCCGGGGCTCGTCACCTTCTCGGCGGCGCTGTTCCTGCTGATCTTCGGCCTGATCCGCGGCAACCCGGAAGGATGGGGGAGCGGCGTGATCGTCGCCTGCCTGGTTGCCGCCGCCGTCCTGCTTGCCGTCTTCGTTGCGATCGAGCATCGGGTGGCGCACCCGATGCTCGACCTCAGGCTCTTCCGCAAGCCCGCCTTCAACGGCGTCTCGGCCGTGGCGTTCGCGCTCTCGGCGGGGATGTTCGCGATGTTCCTCTACCTCACGATCTACCTGCAGGGGGTGCTCGACTTCTCGCCGCTGGAAGCCGGCCTCCGCTTCCTGCCGCTGACCGTGCTCGGCTTCGTGGTCGCCCCGGTCTCCGGCGCGCTTTCGCACCGGGTACCGATCCGCGTCCTGCTCGGCTGCGGGCTTACGCTCGTCGGAATCGGCCTGCTGCTGATGCACGGGCTGACCCCGAGCTCCGATTGGACGGCGCTTCTCGTCGGCTTCGTCCTCGCCGGGATCGGCATCGGCACGACCAACCCCGGGATCGGCCAGGCGGCGATCGCGGTCGTCCCGGTGGAGAAATCGGGGATGGGGTCGGGAATCAATACGACCTTCCGGCAAGTCGGGATCGCCACTGGCGTCGCGGGTCTCGGGGCGGTGTTCCAGGGACAGGTCGATTCGAAGCTGGGAGAACTGCTGCCGAGGGCGCCTGCCGGTCTCGGCGAAGCGGTTGCGTCCGGCGGCTCGCGCGCCGTCGCCGAATTACCGTTGCCGCCCGCCATCCACGCGAAGGCGACCCACGCCGCCGACGTAGCCTTTGTCAGCGGCATGAACGAGATCCTCCTAATCGGCGCGATGGTCTGCTTCGTCGGCGCCGTCCTCGGCTTCCTTCTCGTTCGCTCCGAGGACTTCGTCCAGCCAACCGGAGGCTAGCTTCACTTCCGCGCGGAAGTCGCTCCTGAAGATTTTCCTTCTGCGCGCCACTGTTGACAATAAGCCTCCTATGGTTGGCTGCATGGTGGTGATGCCAAGAGAAAGATGGACTGACGAGCGGCTGGACAAAGCCTTCGGGCGGATCGACGGCGATCTGCGCGAACTCCGAGTGGAGATGAGGAAAGGCTTCGAGCAGATCGACAAGCGCTTCGAGGAAATGGATAAGCGGTTCGAACAGGTGGATAAGCGCTTCGAACAGGTGGATAAGCGTTTCGACCAGGTCTTTTTCTGGCTCGCCGGCCTGTGCTTCACGATCATCGGCGGTCTTGGCGCCGGGATCGTCACTGCCCTGTCCTTCGGTTAGCCGGAACCTCCGGCATATCTCCGCAATTCGATCCGAGCTCGCTGCTACACAGCTCCCATGCTGCGGGAGCTGCGGATCGAGAACCTCCTCCTGATCGAGAGGGCGGAGCTGCGGCTGGGCGACGGGCTGAACGCCATCACCGGCGAGACCGGGGCGGGAAAGACGGTGCTCGCCCATTCGCTCGACCTCTTGACGGGCGGAAAGGCAAAAGCGCAGATCGTTCGCCCTGGCGCGGCGGAGGCCTGGGTCGAGGGCGTCTTCGACCTGCCCGAGGGGCTGATGGAGGAACCGGAGCTCGCCGAGCTCGCCGAGCGGTTCCCGGACGGCGCCGCAGAGGTGGTGCTGGGGCGGCGGGTGTCGACAAGCGGCCGCACCAGCGCCTTCGTCGCCGGCCGGGCGGCTACCGCCGCCGATCTGAAGCTGCTCGGCGGCCGCCTGCTCGCCTTCTTCGGCCAGCACGAGCACCGGCGTCTGACCATCTCCTCGGCCCAGCTGGAGATCCTCGACGGCTTCGCCGGAGCCGCGCACCTGGAGCTTCGTCGCCAATATCGAGACGCGCACCGTGAGGTCAGCCGCCTCGAGGCCGAGCTTGCGGAGCTCCGGGAGCGTGAAGGCTCGCGAGAGCGAGACCTCGACCTCTACCGCTACGAGCTCTCGGAGATCGAGGCGGTGGCGCCGGTTCCCGAGGAGCGCGAGGAGATGACAGGGCAGCGTGAGCGCCTCCGTCATGCCGAGGGCTTGCGCGAAGCGGCGGCCGCGGCCCACGCCGGGCTCGCCGGGGCAGAAGAAGACGGTGGTGCGATGGCGGCGATGGCCCAGGCCGAAGCGGCGCTGCAAGGTGCGGCGGGGCTCGATTCCTCCCTCGACACCTTGGGCGGACGGGTCACCGCGCTGAGCGTCGAGCTCGCGGATGTTTCCTCCGAGCTCCGTGAATACGCCGAGGGTGTCGAGGCCGACCCGTCGGCGCTGCTGGCGCTCGAGGAACGACTCGAGGCGATCGACCGGCTCGAGCGCAAGCACGGCGGCAGCGTCGATTCGGTGCTGGCGCACGCGAAGCGCTGTCGGGAAGAAATCACCCGGTTGGAGGGCGCGGAGGAGCGCAACGCCGAGGCCGAGGCGGCGCTGGCCGCAGCCGAAGCGCGGCGGGCGGAGCTGGCCAGGAGGCTGAGCGCAGGGCGGGAAGCGGCGGTGGTGCCGCTGCAGGAGCGCGTCGCCGTCGAGCTGGAGAAGCTCTCGATGCCGGGGGCGGCGCTGCAGGTCGTGCTCGATCCGCACCCCCACGGCTACGGAGCCTCCGGCCGCGAGAGCGTCGAGCTGCGGGTCGCGCCAAATCCGGGGATCGAGCCGGCGCCGCTGCGCGATGCCGCCTCGGGCGGCGAGCTTTCGCGGGTGATGCTGGCGCTGAGCGGTCTGGGACAGGCGGCGAGCGCCGGGACGCTGGTGTTCGACGAGATCGACGCCGGCATCGGCGGCAACACGGCGCGGATCGTCGGCGAGCGGCTGCGGTCGCTGGCCGCCGGACGCCAGGTCATCTGCATCACCCACCTGCCCCAGGTTGCCTCGGTGGCCCAGGCGCATTTCCGTCTCGAAAAGGACGTGGCAGGTGAACAGGCCGAGGCGATCGTCGAGCGCCTTGAGGGCGAGGAGGTGGTCGCCGAGATCCGTCGCATGCTCGGCGGCGGTCGCAGCGACGAGGCGGCCACGCGTCATGCGCGGGAGCTCCTCGCGGCCGCATGAGCGCCCGCTTGCGGCACCCCGCGTGCTTCGCCTAGTCTGGACCCGTGGCCACCGCTTCCCGTCGCCGCCTCCCTGCCCTGCTCGGACGCAGGAACGGTGCTCGCGCGGAGCCCCCGGTCGAAGGGACGGCACGATTGGGAGAGCGCACCAAGCACCTCGTCAAGCGCCTGCGGCCAGGCGAGGTCGCCGTCGTCGATCATCCGGACATCGACCGCATCGCCGCCGAGGAGCTGATCGAAGCCGGCGTGGTCGCGGTGCTGAACGCCGCCCCTTCTTCCTCGGGTCGCTATCCGAACGCCGGACCGCTGATGCTCGCCCGCGCCGGAGTCGCCCTCGTCGACGCGCCTGGCGCAGCGCTCTTCGAGCTGCTCGAGGACGGCGACCGGGTGCGGGTGTCCGACGGCAGGATCTCCGTCGCTGACGAGGAGGTCGCCGAGGGCCGCCGTCTCCGGGTGGCCCAGCTCGAGCGGGAGATGCAGGAGCACCGCCAGCGGATCGACGAGGCGCTGGGGGAATTCGCCGAGAACACGGTCGCCCACGTGCGAGAAGAGACCGACCTGCTGACCGGTGACATCGCCTTCCCGCCGACCCGCGCCAGCTTCCGGGACCGCCACGTGCTGATCGTCGTCCGCGGGGACCGCCACCGGCGCGACCTGAAGGCGCTGCGCGCCTACATCCGCGACGTGCGGCCCCTGATCGTCGCCGTCGACGGCGGCGCGGACGGGACCCTGGAGGCCGGACTGAAGCCCGACATGATCCTCGGCGACATGGATTCTGCCAGCGACGCGGCGCTGCGCTGCGGGGCCGAGCTGATCGTCCACGCCTACCCCGACGGCCGGGCGCCGGGGCGGGAGCGGCTGCTCGCTGCGGGGCTCGGTCATCAGGTGGTCCCGGCGGCGGGCACCAGCGAGGACGTGGCGATGCTGATGGCCTACGAGAAGGGGGCGACCCTGATCGTCAGCGTCGGCGCCCATTTCAACCTGGTCGAGTTCCTCGACCGCAAGCGCGGCGGCATGTCCTCGACCTTCCTCACCCGGCTGCGGATCGGCGAGCGGCTGGTCGACGCGAAGGGGGTCAGCCGCCTCTACAACCCGAGCTCGTCGCTGGCGCCGCTGGCCTTCTTCATGGTCGCGTTCCTGGTCCTGCTGACGATCCTCGTCATGACCTCGCCGGCCCTCAACGACGTCTGGGAACTGGTCTGGCTGAAGATCCGGATCCAGTTGGGCATCTAGCGCCGGCTAGCCTTCGCCTGCGAATGGGGTACTCCGCCCGCTACCACACCGCCTCGCTGATCGCCGTCTTCCTCGCGCTCGCGATCGGGATCCTGATCGGCGCCGAGTTCGGCGGCGACGCTCTCACGAGCACGCGCAGGGACCTCGAGCACAGCCTCGTCGGCAACCTGCAGGACGCCCGTTCGCGCGCCGACGAACTGGGCGCCGATCTCAGCCGCTCCAACGAATTCGGCGAACGCGTCTATCCGGTGCTGACGCGCGGCCGGCTGGCGGGCAAACGCCTCGCGATCGTCGCCCTCGGCGGACTGCCGAGCGATCTGACCGGCGACGTCGAGGACGCGCTGGGCCCGACCGGGGCGAAGCTGGTCGGGGTGGGGGTCGTGCGCGAGCCGGTGGACGTCAACGGCCTCGCCGGCGTCCTGGCGAGGACGCGGTTCGCCGATCTCCGCACGAACCCCGAAGCGCTGGGCGAACTGGGGGCGGGGCTGGGACGCCAGCTCGTATTGGGCGGGATTCTGCCCGAAGTCGTCCGCGGACAGCTCTTCTCGCGCGCCAGCGGCACCTTCGGGGGTCTCGACGGGGTGATCGTCGTCCGCGACCAGCCCGAAGACATGGGGCCGGTGCAGCGCTCGCGGGCGGGCCAGTTCGAATCGGCGCTGATGGGTGGGATGACCGCCACCCGCATCCCGGCGGTCGGGATCGAGGCGACGACGAGCGAACCGTCCTCGATCTCCTTCTTCCAGGCCAACGACCTCTCCAGCGTCGACGACGCCGACCTGACCGCCGGACGGCTGGCGACCGTCTTCAGCCTGCTCGGTGCCGAGGGCAGCTTCGGGGTCAAGGGGAGCGCCGACCGGCTGCTGCCGGACCTGCTGACGGAGGGCAGATAGCGCCGATGGACTGGGTCGGCTTCCCGCTGGCGATCGCGATCTCCCTCTTCCTCGTCCCGGCCGGCGCACGCGGCCTTCGCGACGCGGGCCTGGTGCGGGAGAACTACCGCGGCGCGCCGCTCGCCTTCCCGCTGGGAGCGGTCCTGGCGACCGCGGCGCTGGTGACGCTGGCGCCCCTCGCCTTCCTCAACGATCGCGCCGACCTCGACCTGCTCGAGCCGGGGCTGCGGCAGTGGCTGCCGTACCTGCTCGGAATCGCCTTCCTCGGCTTCCTCGACGACTCTCTCGGGCAGGGCGAGGCGCTGGCCGCGCCGCGGGGGTGGCGCGGGCACTGGACGGCGCTTCGCGGCGGCTCGCTCTCGACCGGGGCGATCAAGGCGGTCGGGGCGCTGGCGCTCGCCGCCTACGTCGTCTCCGGGCGCGGGCTCGAATCCTGGCGATACCTCGCCGACATCGCCCTGCTGATCCTCACCACCAATCTCTTCAACCTGCTCGACCTGCGGCCGGGAAGGGCCGAGAAGGGACTGGGGCTGCTGGGGGCCGGCCTTTGCCTCGGGGCCTGGACGTTCGAGCCGCTCGAACTGCTGGGGATCTTCGCCGGACCGGTGCTGGTCGGGGCCTGGCTGACCCTGGGGGAGCGGGCGATGCTGGGGGACACCGGCTCGAACCTGATGGGCGCGACGGCGGGGGTGTGGCTGTTGACCGTGCTCGGCGCCGATGCGCGGCTGGTGGCGCTGGCGGTTGTCCTGGCGTTGACGGTCTACGGAGAGATTCGCTCAATTTCCGCAACCATCGATTCGGTTCCGCCCCTGCGCTGGCTAGACTCGCTCGGCAGAGCATGAGTCCGTCCAGCAAAGGCGACACCCGGTTCATCTTCGTCACCGGCGGCGTCGTCTCGGCCCTCGGCAAGGGGATTACCGCGGCTGCGATCGGGCGGTTGCTCGTCTCCCGCGGCTACCGGGTCCAGCTCCAGAAGTTCGACCCCTACATCAACGTCGACCCGGGGACGATGAGCCCGTTCCAGCACGGCGAGGTGTTCGTCACCGAGGACGGCGCGGAGACCGACCTCGACCTCGGCCATTACGAGCGGTTCACCGACGAGAACGCGACCCGGGCCTCGAACGTCACCGCCGGCGCGGTTTACAACTCGGTGATCAAGCGCGAGCGCCGCGGCGACTACCTCGGCGCCACGGTGCAGGTGATCCCGCACATCACCAACGAGATCAAGCAGAAAATCCTCATCGTCGCCGAGTCCCAGGCGGTCGACTTCGTGATCACCGAGATCGGCGGCACCGTCGGCGACATCGAGTCGCTGCCTTTCCTCGAGTCGATCCGCCAGCTCTACACGGACCTCGGGCCGAAGCGGGCGATGTTCGTCCACCTGACGCTCGTGCCCTCCGTCGGCCACGCCGGCGAACTGAAGACGAAGCCGACCCAGCACTCGGTCAACGAGCTGCGCCGGATCGGGATCCAGCCGCACGCTCTGGTCTGCCGCTCCGAAGGGCGGCTCGACCGCGAGATCCGGGGCAAGATCGCCCTCTTCGCCAGTTTGCCGGTGGACGCGGTGATCTCCGCCCACGACGTCGACAACATCTACAAGGTGCCGCTCGTCTTCCGCGCCGAGGGCGTCGACGACCTCGTCCTCGATCACTTCGGGATGGAGGCACCCTCTCCCGACATGGCCGAATGGGAAGAGATGGTGCGGCGGGCAGAGTCGGCGACCGGCGAGGTGCGGATCGCGGTGGTCGGCAAGTACGTCCAGCTCGCCGACGCTTACAAGTCGGTGATCGAGGCGCTCGAGCACGGTGGCTTCCACCACGGCGTCAAGGTCGAGGTCGAGCTGGTCGACTCGGAGGACTTCGACCCCGAGCGGCTCGAGGGCTGCGATGGGATCTTGATCCCCGGCGGCTTCGGCGAGCGGGGTATCGAGGGCAAGGTCGAGGCGGCGCGGATCGCCCGGGAGAAAGCGATTCCCTACCTGGGGATCTGCCTCGGGATGCAGATCGCCGTCGTCGAGTTCGCCCGCCACGTCGCCGGCATGGACGGCGCCAACTCGGCCGAGTTCGACCCCGAGACGCCCTATCCGGTGGTCGACCTGCTGCCCGAGCAGAAGGAGGTCTCCGACATGGGCGGGACGATGCGGCTGGGCGCCGACCCCGTAAAACTGCACGAGGGAACGAGGGCACGGGAGATCTTCGGCGAGGCCGTCATCTACAAGCGCCACCGCCACCGCTACGAGGTCAACAACCAGCTGCGGCGCCGGCTCGAAGACGAAGGACTCGTCTGCGGTGGCACCTCACCCGACGAGCGCCTGGTCGAGATGGTCGAGCTGCCCGACCACCCGTTCTTCGTCGCCTCGCAGTACCACCCCGAGTTCAACTCGCGGCCGAATCGCCCCGAGCCGCTCTTCCGCGAGTTCGTCGGCGCCGCCGCGCGGCAGGCCGGGAAACGCCCGGCGGACGGCGGCGAGATCGAAGTCGCTGCGGAGATCGGGTCCGAGTCGAGCGTCGAGACCGACGACGTCGGCGTCCGCCGCTCCGCCTGAGTTTCCGACGAAGCGGCGGCCGGTTAGCCTGCTCAGCGTGAGTTCCAGGCTGCACGAACGTTTCGTCCGCTACTGCGAGGTCCGCAGCCCGACCGGCGAGGAGCGGGAGATCGCCGACACACTTGCCGCGGAACTGCGGGGCATGGGGCTGGAGGTGGTCGAGGACGGTGCCGCCGCGACAGCCGAGGCCGGCGCGGGCAACCTGATCGCCCGCTCAGCTGGCGGTGGGGAAGGGTGGCTGATGTTCTGCGCCCACATGGACACGGTCCCGCACACGGGGCGGGTCGAGGTGGTCGACGACGAAGGCCTCTTCCGCAGCCGCGGCGAGACGATCCTCGGCGCCGACAACAAGGCGGCGGTGGCGGTCTTCATGGAGTTGATCGCACGGCATGTCGAACGGCCGGGGCCGGTGGGGATCGAGCTGGTGCTGACCGTTGCCGAGGAGCAGGGGTTGCGGGGGGCGAAGGCCTTCGACTCCTCGCAGCTGCGCTCGCGCGCCGGCTTCGTCCTCGACCATGCCGGCGCTGTCGGCGAGGTGATCGTGACGACGCCGACCCAGCAGAAGATCCTCGCCGACTTCATCGGGGTCGAGGCCCATGCCGGGATCCGGCCGGAGGACGGCAGCAACGCGATCGCGGCCGCGGCCGCGGCGATCTCGCGGATGGAGCTGGGCCGCCTCGACGAGGAGACGACGGCGAACGTGGGCCTGATCACGGGCGGTACCTCGGGCAACGTCGTCCCGGGTCGCTGCGGAATCCATGCCGAGGCGCGTAGCCTGGACGCCGAGCGGGCGGCCGAGGTTGCCGGCCGGATCGCCGACGCCTGCGCCTGGGGCGCGAGCGAGCACGGTTGCGACGTCGACGTGCGGATCGAAGAGCTGTTCCGCGGCTACGAGGTGCCGAAGGACTCGGCGGCGCTGGGGCTTGCCGAGGCAGGCCTTCGCGCCGCCGGCCTGGAGCCGCAGCGGGTCGCGATCGGCGGCGGCAGCGACGCCAACGTCTTCCGCCGCGACGGCATCGACTGCGTCCTCCTCTCCAACGGCACCTCCGACGTCCACACTTCCGAGGAGCGGGTGACGGCGAAAGCGCTCGACGAGATGCTCGAGGTCTGCGAGCGGATAGCCGCCGCAGCGGCCGGATAGTGGCTGGACGCCTGAAGCTGCGCCGCGGCGTGGTCGTCTCGGCCGATCCACTCGAGGTCGAAGTACAAGGAGAGCGCCGGAGAGCGTGGGCCGACGAGGTGCTGCTGGGCGGAATGCACGAAGGGGACGCGGTGATCGTCAACGTCGCCGCGGCGGACCTGGGCCTTGGATCAGGCGGCTTCGACGTGGTCCACGTCAACCTCACCCGCGGCCTCGAGGGCGGTGGAGACGCCGACGCCCACGTGATGAAGCTGAACTACACCTCCCTCCAGCACCCGGTAGATCCCGTCGAGCGTCCCAACTCGCGGTTCCTTGGTCCGGATATGCAGGACAAAGGAACCACGCGATCGACGCCTGTGGCTGTTCTGCCGCTTCACGGACACCTGGCGCCCGCGGCCTGGGCGGCGCGACAGGCTAGGCCCGGGCTGCGGGTCGGCTACGTGCAGACGGGGGGTGGGGCGCTTCCGGGGTCTCTCTCGCGCGACGTGAAGCAACTGCGCGATCGCGGCCTCCTCGCCGGGCAGATCACCGCGGCCCCTGCCTATGGAGGCGAATACGAGGCCCTCAGCACCGCCGGCGCCCTGGACGCCGCCGCGAACGTCCTCGACTGGGACGCGATCCTCGTCGGCCCAGGCCCGGGAATCATCGGCTCCGACACCCACTACGGCCACGGCGGCATGACGGCCCTGGACAACGCCCACGCCGCCCTGAGCCTGGGAATGCCCACGTTGATCTCCCCGCGCCTGTCCAGCAGCGACCCGAGACCCCGCCACCAAGGCCTGAGCCACCACACCCGCACCGTCCTCCAACTGCTCCTGGCCCCTGTCGAAGTAGCGATTCCGGTCGGAGAGCCCGAGGTAGCAGCCGCTCTAGGACCCTTCCGCCACCACCTAAAGCAGGTAGCTGTGGATCTAGAGGGCTACGCCGCAGCGGGTCTCCCAGACACCACGATGGGTCGGTCCCTCGAGGAGGACCCCCTGTTCTTCGCCGCAGCCCTAGCGGCCGGCCGCCTGCTAGCGGACCGGGTAGCCG
>DASTAR010000089.1:0-40360 GCA_035712505.1 Solirubrobacterales bacterium | reverse complement strand
AGGAAGAAGCACCACAAACAGCACCACCGCAAGCACCGAGCTGCCAATAACCACCGGAGGGCTGGGCGATGAGCAAGCAGAAGACCATCAAACTGGCGGCGGTCGGGCCGCGCTCACGCTGGCTGGCGCTGAGCTGTGTGGTGGTGGGCGTGTGCCTGCTCGCCGCGCGCCCCGCCGCTGCGTCCTCGCCGACGCCGGGCTGGGGCATCATCGCCACCTCGCATCCCACTAACTTTTCGTCTACCGAAGCCGCTTCCTATCTGACCACGATCACGAACGTCGGCAGCGGACCGACCGACGGCAGTGACGTGACGGTCACCGACACGCTTCCGAACGGGGTGACGCCGACGGGTTGTCCATTTATCCCATCCAGCTTGCCCAGCTCCTGCGTGATCTCGGGTCAGACGGTCACCACGACCTTTACGGGCACGTTCGAGCCCGGCCAGCTCGCAAGCCTCAGTCTCTCGGTAGAAGTGGCGCCGACCGTCGAAGGGACCGTCATCAACACGGTGTCGGTCAGCGGCGGCGGCGCGCCGACCGTGACGAGCACCGAACCGACCTTGATCAGCTCGACGGATGCGCCATTCGGGCTTGCCAGCTTCAGTTTCCCGGAGATCTTCGCGGACGGCACGCCGGACACCCAGGCCGGCAGCCACCCGTATTCGCTGACCACGAACATCACCTTCAACACCAAGGCGGACCCCGGGGTCTCAGGCTACTTGGGAGACCGGGGCACGATCAGCGGCGACGCCAAGGACGTCCTGGTCGACCCACCGCTGGGGCTGATCGGCAACCCGCAGGCGATCCCGAAGTGCACCCAGGAGCAGTTCCGCGAACAGATCTGCCCGGCGAGCTCCCAGATCGGGTTGAGCCGCGTCGTCTTCGCTGGTGGCTTCACCTGTGAAGGTTGCGGCAACGTGGGACCGCTATCGACGGCGGTCTACAACATGGTCCCGCCGCCCGGAGTCCCGGCCCAGTTCGCATTCGCCTACGACGTCGGTGGTATTCATGTGCGAACGCGCCTGAACGCCCATGTCCACAGCGGCGGCGACTATGGCCTGACCGTGGCGGTCAGGGGCATCTCGCAGGTTATGCCGCTGTTGGAAATTCCGGTCACCCTTTGGGGGGTGCCGGCGGACCCGAGCCACGACGACCAACGGTGCAAGGGCATCGATGGTTATCAGAGCGGGCTGTGTACCGGCACTCCGGGTACCAATAGCGGCCCGAACCCCTTCACTGCGCCGCCGAAGCCGTTCCTGACGGTGCCGACCGCCTGCCCGGGCACGCCGCTGCGGACGGCGATTGAAGCCGACTCCTGGCAGGAACCGGGCAACTTCGATTCCAAGGAATCGACGCAGCCCGCCCTGGAAGGCTGCGGCTCGCTCGACTTCAGCCCGAGCCTGAAGGCGCGGCCGACGACCAACGTCGCCGACTCGCCGAGCGGCCTCAATGTCGACCTGCACCTGCCCGCCCACGAAGGCTGCGAAGAAGAAGCGGGCGGAGAGATCGGCTGCGAAAACGCCGAGGCCGAGCTCAAGGACGCCAAGGTCACCCTGCCCGAAGGCCTCGTCATCAACCCCTCGGGCGCCAACGGCCTCGACGGCTGCTCGGCGGCGGAGATCGGCTACAAGCCCGGCACCTCGGCCCCGGCGGAATTCAGCCCGGGACCGGCCGAATGCCCGGACACCTCGCGAATCGGCACGGTCAAGGTCAAGACCCAGCTGCTCGACCACCCGCTGCCCGGCTCGGTCTACCTGGCCAGGCCCTACGACAACCCCTTCGGCTCGCTGCTGGCGATCTACATCGCCATCTACGACCCGGCCTCGGGCGTGGTGGTGAAGCTGCCGGGGCACGTGGAAACCGACCCCAGCACCGGCCGGCTGACCACGACCTTCGAGGAAAACCCGCAGCTGCCCTTCGAAGACTTCGAACTGGAATTCTTCAAGGGGGCGACGGCGCCGCTGATGACCCCGCCCACCTGCGGCAGCTATGCGACCAGCTCCGCGCTTGCCTCCTGGGCGGGCCAGAGCGCCTCGCCGGGCGACAAATACGTGATCGACCACAGCCCCGGCGGCGGCAGCTGCGCCTCCACTGCCGGGGACCTGCCGAACGCGCCGGGCTTCTCGGCGGGCACGGTGACCCCGATCGCCGCCGCCTTCAGCCCGCTGGTCTTGAACCTGCGCCGCGAAGACGGCTCCCAGCGCCTCTCGGTGATCGAAACCACCATGCCCGAGGGCCTGCTCGGCAAGCTCGCCGGCGTCCCCTACTGCCCGCAGGCGGCGATCGACGCCGCCGGGGCCAAGAGTGGGCGCGAAGAGCAGGCGAGTCCCTCCTGCCCGTCGGCCTCCCAGGTCGGCTCGGTCGCGGTCGGCGCGGGGGCCGGACCGGCTCCCTACTACGTGAGCGGCAAGGTCTACCTCGCCGGTCCCTACGAGGGGGCCCCGCTCTCGCTCGCCGTCATCACCCCCGCCGTGGCCGGTCCCTTCGACCTCGGCACCGTGGTCACCCGCGTCGCCCTCCACGTCGACCCGGCCACCGCGCAGATCACCGCCAAGTCCGACCCGCTGCCCTCGGTGCTCAAGGCCGGCGGCGACGGCTTCCCGCTCGACATCCGCTCGATCGCGCTGAAGATCGACCGGCCGAGCTTCACCCTCAACCCGACCAGCTGCGACCCGATGGCGGTCGGTGGCAGCTCGGTCTCGACCCTGGGCCAGGCCGCCTCGCTCTCGGACCGCTTCCAGGTCGCCGAATGCGGGCGCCTGGGCTTCAAGCCGAAGCTCTCGCTGCGGCTGACGGGCAAGACCAACCGCGCCGCCCACCCGGCCCTGCTGGCGGTCCTGACGATGCCGAGCCAGGGCCAGGCCAACATCGCCAGCGCCGCCGTCACCCTGCCCCACAGCGAGTTCCTCGACCAGGCCCACATCGGCACGATCTGCACCCGGGTGCAGTTCGCCGAAGGCAGCGTGCCGGGCGAAAAGTGCCCGGCGGCTTCGGTCTACGGGCGCGCCAGGGCCTTCAGCCCGTTGCTCGAAGCGCCGCTCGAAGGCCCGGTCTACCTGCGCTCGAGCAGCCACACGCTGCCCGACCTGGTGGCGGCGCTGAACGGCCAGATCCAGGTCGATCTCGACGGCCGCATCGACTCGGTGCACGGCGGCATCCGCACCACCTTCGAAGCGGTCCCGGACGCGCCGGTCTCCAAGTTCGTCCTGGAAATGGCGGGCGGCAAGAAAGGCCTGCTGCGTAACTCGACCAACATCTGCCGCGGCACCCACCGGGCGAACGCCGAATTCGTCGCCCACAACGGCAAGTCGGTGGACCTGAAGCCGACGCTGCGCGACTCCAAGTGCGGCAAGGCGGGCAAGCACGGCAAGCACGGCAAGCACGGCAAGCGCCACCACTAGGCACAGGAGGAAGTTGAGTGATTAGCGAGAGCAGGCGCCGCCGCCGCCTCGGAGGCATCGCCTGCTTTCTTGTGGGGATCTGCCTGCTCGCGGCGGCCGCCCCCGCCGCCTGGGCGGACGCCTCCTACCCGATCTGGGCCTATGCGCCCGAACCGCCCGAGCCGCCTCCACCCAATCCGGTCCCGCCGCCCAACGGCTACCTGAACGGGCCCTGCGGGCTGGCGGTCGACGCGAGCGGGACGATCTACCTCGCCGACCATTACCACCGCGTGGTCGATCTCCTCAGCCCCGCCCACGCCTACGCCGGCCAGATCAGCGGCCTGGAAGCGCTCGACGGGCCCTGCGGCCTCGGGCTCGGCAGTGGCGGCCAGCTCTACGTCAACGCCTATCACCGCTCGGTGCGCGAGTACGGCCCGGCGCCGGGGCCGGTGCTGAGCGGCGCCGGCGCCGACTCGGCCCATCCCACTGGGGTCGCGGTCGACCCCGCGAGCGGCCGCGTTTACGTCAACGATCGCACCTACGTCGGCGTCTACGACGCCGCGGGAGCGCCGGTCGAAGAAGGGGGCCAGCCGCTGCGCCTGGGGGTCGGCAGCCTGCAAGACGGCTACGGCCTCGCGGTTTCGGCCTACCCGGGCACGGCCGGCTACGTCTACGTGCCCGACGCCGCCAGTAACACGGTCAAGGTCTACGACCCCGCCGCCCCCGACAAATCCCAGCCGGTGGAAACGATCGCCGGGCCGCCGGGGGGCTTCAGCTCACTGCGCGATGCCGCCGTCGCGGTCGACCGGGTCAGCGGCGAGGTCTACGTCGTCGACGATCTGCAGCCCGGAGCCACCGAGAGCCCCCACGCACTGGTCGAGGCCTTCGAAGCCGGCGGCGCTTACGCGGGCCACCTGAAATTCGAGGTGATCGACGGCGCGCCCAGCGGCCTCGCCGTCGACAACTCCGCCGGAGCGACCCAGGGGCGCGTCTACGTCACCTCCGGCAACACCGAGCCCGGCGGCGTCTACGCCTACCCGCCCGGGGCGGTGACGACGGCGCTGCCCTTGCCGGGGCCGATCCCGCCGCCGCCGCCCGCCGGCACCTCGCTCTTTACCACCACCGCGATCGGCGGGGCGGCGGAAGCGGGCGAAGGGATCCTCTGCGAAGGCGACGCCTGCCAGGTCCTGCCCCCCGAACCGGTCGACCCGACGCTGACCACGCTCTTGGAAGGCCCCGGCAACCCGAAGATCCACTACCACCAGTACAAGCACCGCAAGGCCCACAAGCACCGCCACCGAAAAGGCGCCCGCCAGCACAAACGCGCCCGCCGCGCTTTGCCGACGGCCGGCGCGAGCAGCGCCATCCTGGGTCCGGCCCTCATTGCCGCGAGCCCGAGCCCCGCCGGAGTCAGCTCGAGCTCGCCCTCCGCGAGCGCGGTGGGGACGCCCGGCGCCCCGCGCACCGCCCTGGCGCCCGCCTCCCCGGGCCTCGAAGCCCATGCCCGGGCCGACGGGGGCGAAGCGGCGACCTTCGCCGGCAGCCATCCCTACGCGCTCAGGATCGGCTTCGGCCTCGACCAGGGCTCCGGGGAGTCAGACCTCTCGAACCTGCGGCTCGAGCTGCCGCCGGGTCTGCTTTTCGACCCCCCCGCGGCCGGCTTTTGCACCGAAGCCCAGCTGGCGAGCCCGCGCAGCTCCCCCTTCGAAGCGAGCGCCTCGGGGGAGCGCTGCCCCGACCGCTCCCAGGTCGGCACGATCGAAGTGCAGAGCGGCGGCCACGAAGCGCGCTCGTTTGGGCTCTTTGAGCTCGAACCCGCGCCCGGCACTGCCGCCCGCCTCGCCGCCGCCCCGTTCGGCACGCCGCTCGTCTTCGACGCCCACCTGGGCGAAGGCGAAGAAGGCGGCGCCCACCTCGCCCTGCAGGCGACGGGCGTCCCCCAGAGCCTCGCCCTGCATAGCCTGGCGCTGAACCTCTGGGGCACCCCCTGGGACGCCAGCCACAACCCCCAGCGAGGCAACTGCCTAGACGAGGTAGAACCGTCCTTCGGCTGGTGCAAGGCCTCGGTCGGGGACCCGGTGCAGACCGACAACTCCCCGCTCGCCCTCCTCACCCTGCCGACCGAATGCGGCGGCCCGCTCGCCTTCACCGCCCAGGCCGAAGCGTGGGGGGGCGGAGCATTCTCCGGCGAAGCGACGAACCGCGGCGCCGGCGGGCAGCCGGCGCTCCTGGAACGCTGCGAAACGCTCAACTTCGAACCCCGCGTCAACGGCGTCTTCTCGGTCCGGAAGGCCTCCTCGGCGACCGGCTTCGCCTTCCGGCTGACCAACGAAGACCCGGGCCTCGTCAACCCGCGCCTGCGCGCCGACTCCCAGGCGCGCGTCGCCGTCGTCCACCTGCCCGAAGGGGTGACCCTGAACCCCTCGCTGGGCGCCGGCCTGGAAGTCTGCACGCCGGCCCAGGTCGCCGCCGAGAGCCCGACCGGGGCGCCGGGATCAGGCTGCCCCAGCGGCTCGAAGATCGGCGACTTCAGCCTCCGCTTCCCCTTCTACAACGGCCTCCTGGACGGCGCGATCTACCTTGCCGAGCCCTACCACAACCCCTACGGCTCGCTGCTCGCCGTTTATCTGGTCGCCAAATCCGCGGGGCGCGGCCTCCTCGTCAGGGCCTCGGGCAAGCTCATCCCCGACCCCGCCGACGGCACCATCACGGCGACCTTCGAACACCTGCCCCAGCTCCCCTACACCGACCTGGAAGTGAACTTCAGAAGCGGCCAGCGGGCGCCGCTGGTCTCCCCGCCCGCCTGCGGTCCGGCGGTCGCGCGGATCGAACTGCTGCCCTGGGCCCAGGGAGCCCCGACCCGCCTGGAGGAAACCGAATCGCCGATCGAAACAGGGATTGAAGACGGCCCCTGCCCGACTGCCGGGGCGCCGCCCTTCGCACCGGGCGCGGTGGCGGGGGGCGTCAACTCCAACATCGGCTCCTACACCCCCTACTTCGTCCACATCCGCCGCCGCGACACCGAACAGGAGATCACCTCCTACTCGCTGGTGCTGCCGAAGGGGATCACCGGCAAGCTCGCCGGCATCCCCTTTTGCCCCGACGCGGCGATCGAGGCCGCAAGGCACAACAGCGGCGTCGCCGAGACGGCGAGCCCATCCTGCCCGGCCGCCAGCCAGGTCGGCCGCACTGTCACCGGCTACGGGGTCGGCTCGGCGCTCACCTACTCGCCCGGGCGCATCTACCTCGCCGGCCCCTACCACGGGGCGCCGCTCTCGCTGGTGACGATCGACGCGGCGACGATCGGCCCCTTCGACCTCGGCACGATCGTCATCCGCTCGGCCTTCGACCTCGACCCCCGCACCGCCCAGCTGCAGATCGACTCGCGCGCCTCCGACCCGATCCCCCACCTGATCGACGGCATCCCGCTGCATCTGCGCGACATCCGCGTCTACGTCGACCGCCCCGAATTCACCCACAACCCCTCCAGCTGCGAACCCTCCCAGCTGGAATCGACCCTGACCGGCTCGGGGCCGCCCTACACCAATCCCCACGAGGCGACCGGGACCGCCACCTCCCACTTCCAGCTGCTGAACTGCCTCACCCTGGGCTTCCACCCCAAGCTCGGGTTGCGCCTGCTCGGCGGGACCCGCCGCGGCGCCTATCCGGGCCTGCGCGCGAGCTTCGTCTCCAGGGGCCCGAAGGACTCGAACCTCAAGGACATCGCGGTGGTGATCCCCCGCCAGATGTTCGTCGCCCAGGAACACATCCGCGGGATCTGCACCCGGGCGCAGTTCACCCAGGAACGGTGCCCCGCCGACTCGGTCTACGGCCACGCCGCCGCCTTCACGCCGCTCTTCGACAAGCCGCTCACCGGCAACGTCTACCTGCGCGCCGACCCGGCGCGCGCCCTTCCCGACCTGGTCGCAGACCTCCACTCCGGCTCGATCCGCATCATCGTCGAAGGCGGGATCGGCTCAGCGGGCAACGGCGGCGTGCTGGCCCAGTTCGTCGACCTCCCCGACGCCCCGATCGCCCGCTTCAACATGACCCTCTTCGGCGGCAAGCGGGGGCTCTTCCGCAACTCCGCCGACATCTGCCGCACGCCGCCGGTGGCGAGCCTGAAAGCGCTCGGCCAGAACAACATCGGCGCGATCTTCACCTCGACCCTGCGCGGCCGCTGCAAGGGGAAGGGGAGGGGGAGGGGGAAGAACGGACAGGGCAAGAAGCACGGCCGGCGCGTCCGCTCATGAAGCGGGCCGCTCTCCTCGCCGTCCTGCTGGCGGCGATCGCCGCGACCGATGCGGAGGCCGAGCTCACCCAGAAGGGCGACCTCTTCGTGCACTTCGACGGCGGGATCGCCCCCCGTGCCCTCCCGCGCCGCGCGGCGGCGCCGATCTCGGTCCACGTCGAAGGGACGATCAGGCAGATCGGAGGGGCCGCCCCGCCGGCACTTAGCCGCATCGAAGTCGCCCTCAACCGCGCCGGTCGCCTCGAAACCGAAGGCCTGCCGGTATGCACGAGGGGTCGCATCCGCGACGCCGGCCCCGCCGAAGCGATCGGGGCCTGCGGGCCGGCTCTGATCGGCAGCGGCGGCTACACGGTGAGGACGACGCTGCCCGGTCAGACCGTCACCGTGAGCCCCGGGGAAATCCTCCTCTTCAACAGCCGCGATCACGGGCGCCCGTCGATCCTCGCCAAGGCCTCGCAGAGCGAACCGGTTCCGCTTCGGGGGCTCTTCGTCTTCAGCATCCGCCACCGCCGCCGCGGCGCATACGGCTACGTGATCGCCGCCAGGGTGCCCCCGGGCATCAGCCGCGACGGTTACCTGAAGTCGATCTACCTGCAGCTGGGGCGCACCTACGCCTTCCGCGGCCGCCGCCGCTCCTACCTGCGCGCCGCCTGCGCGGCCCCGGCGGGCTTCCGCTCGGCGCTCTTCCCCTTCGCCCACGCCTCGATGTCGTTCGCGGACGGCCGCACCCTCTCATCCACCCTGACGCGCAGTTGCCGGGTACGTTGAGCCGGTCACTGCGGAATCGAGCACCAGGGCCGCTGCCGGGCGATCGCCGCCTTCAGCGCGGTCCTCTCGGCGTCCACCCGAGCCTTCGCCCGCTCGTGGGCGCGGCGGGCGGCCGCGCGAGCGCGGTCGCTGCCGTAGCGGGCGCGCCGCAGGCGGCTGACCGTCCGCTGCAGTCTCACCTTCGCCCGCCCGAGCGCCGCGCCGGCGGTCCTCGCCGCGGCTCGGGCTGCCGCACAGCGACCGGCGATCGCCGAGTAAGGGCCGAGGCCGTCGGCTCCCGTCGTGATTCGGTAGGAGTCTCCGAACCCGGCACCGGGAGTCACCTGGAGGAAGTATTTCTGCGGCCTCAGCACCGCCGAGAGCAGGCGCGCTTCCCCTGGGTTCACGAATGCGGTCGCGGCCACCGGGGTGCCCAGGCCGTCGGTCAGCGCTGCCCCGATGTAGGCGCCGGCGCTGCCGCCTCCCGTGTCTTCCAGGGTGATGCCCACCGTCGCTTCCCGGTTCGAGGTGACGTAGAAGTAGAAGACGTCCGTATCGCTCTGGGTCTCCAGCTGGGCGACGTAGCTCTGTGCACCGAGCAGCGGTCCGGCGGCCGCGGCGATCGAGTCGTTCGGCTCGTAGCCGGCCGCCGAGGCCGTGCTCGCGCCTCCGGCCAGGGCCGCCAGCGTGAGCAGCGCGAGCACTCGCGCCAGCGCCCGCCCGGCATTTCCGTGCCCTTCCTCCAAGCTGCCGATTCTAGTCCAGCCGGGGCAGGGAAACCTCACTACGACAAGGCAGGACGACGTTGAAAAAGCTCGTTGCGAAAACGGTTCCAGTGCTCCTTCCGCTTCTCCTTCTCGTCACGACCATGGCGTCGGCCGAGGTGGAACAAGTGGGCAACCTCCGGGTCTCGGTCGACGGCAAGCTCTCGCCCCGCGCCCTGCCCCGGAAGGGCACCGCCCCGGTGTCCGTCGAGGTCGGGGGAAGGATCTCGACCACCGACGAAACCGCCCCGCCGCAGCTGCGCCAGCTGAAGATCGAGATCAACCGCCACGGCCGCTTCGACTTCACCGGCCTGCCGACCTGCAAGCTCTCCCGGATCCAGCCCTCCTCCGACAGTCGCGCCCTCGCCGCCTGCCGCCCGGCGCTCGTCGGCGAAGGTCACTTCGCGGGCACGATCGCCCTCCCCGGGAGCACCCAGCCCTACCCGATGGAAGGCCGGCTGTTGCTCTTCAATGGCCGCCGGCACGGCCGCCCGGTGCTCTTCGGCCACATCTACAGCCCCAAGCCCTTCTCGAGCTCCTTCGTGCTGGTCTTCGAAATCAGGACCTCCGCACACGGCACCTACGGAACGACCCTGACCGTGAACATGGCGAAGGCGCTGGGGTCGAAACGCAACCTCGAAAGCATCGAAATGACGCTCTCCCGCCGCTACCGCTATCGCGGCGCCTCCCGCAGCTACATATCCGCCGGCTGCCCCGCGCCGAAGGGCCTCAGCCTCGTCCCCTACCGGCTGGCGCGGACGACGTTCAGCTTCGCCGGCGGCACCAAGCTGATCACGACGTTGCCCCAGTCCTGCCGGGCGAAGGGATGACCACCCTGCGCCGCTCGACCGTCCACGGGACCGGCCGCGCCGTCAAGGGCGATCACGCCTACGCCCTCTGGGTCGGGCCGGGCGAACAGGGGTACGCGATGCCGATGGTCCGCGAGGCAGGCGCTTGGCGGGTGACCCAGATCGCACCGCCTTCCTATCCGACGGGAAGCGCACCCTGACCACCGCGGCCCTCACCGGCGCGTCGACCCCGCAGGGGGCGGCGGAGGATTTCGTCGCCGCAATCAACGGCGCGGACCTCGAGGCGGCCGCCGGCTGCCTCACCCGCGAGGCCTGCCTGATCACTCCGGACTCGACGGCGGTCAGCGGTCGTGCCGAGATCTGCGGCGTCCTCGCCCAGATGATCGCCCAAAGCGTGGGGATCGCAGTTTCCGCCTCGAGCACGATCGCGGCGGGGGAGGTCGCGCATCTGAAGCAGCGCTGGCGGATCCAGGTCGGAACCGACTCCGGCCGCCCCTACACGCGCGAGGTCGATCCTCTCTTCGTCGTTCGGCGCGTCGAAGCAAGGTGGAAGCTCGCGATCGTCGCGCCCTGGGGCCTGCGCTGATCGAGCGGGAGCCAGGAGAATCGCGGCCAGTCGCGTACGTGACCGTACAATCGAGCCCGGGACGGGGCACACGGGGGTCGGGAAGGAGGTTCATGGATGGCGACCCCCCGCTGTGATCCGGCCGACGTCGGCGCCGGAGACGAGCGCTTCCGCCAGGCGATGGTCGACCTCTGCTTCGAGGTCGGCTACGGCAACGTGACGGTGCCGATGCTGCTCAAGCGCGCCGAGCTCGGAGAGGAGGAGTTCGACCGATGCTTCGAAGACCTCGAGGACTGCTTTTGCCAGGCGCTCGAGGCCTACCGCGAAGACTTCTTCGCCTACCTCGGCCGCGCCATGGCCCTCGCCGAGCCCGAGAGCTGGGCCGACCGGCTGCGCGCGGTGGCCTACGGCCTCCTGCGCTACCTCCGGGCCGACCCTGCCCGCACGCATTTCCTCACGGTCGAGCTCGGCCGCGCCGGCGAGCGGGCGACGCTGATCTGGACGGAGACGATCGTCAAACCCCTCTTCGACCTGATCGACGAAGGGCGCAGCGCCCGTGCCGACCCAGCCTCGCTCACCCGCTCCACGGCCGACGCGATCGGCGGCGGCATCCTCCTGCAGATCCTCGCGGCGGTCGAAAAAGGCGATCTCGAGGAGGGGGACCGGGTGGTCCCCCAGCTCATGTACAGCGCCGTGCTGCCCTACCTCGGTCCGGTCGCGGCCGAGAGGGAGCTCCACGCGCAGCCTCCCCCCGTCGCCTAGCAGCGCCCGCATGGGCGCCGACGTTCAGCCGCAGGCCGCCTCCCAGGCTGCTTCGCCACCGAGCCAGGGAGCTAATGCCAGATAGGTAACGAGCGGCACCGCGGCGGAGAGGGTCTCTGCGCCTTTGCTCCTGATCCACGAATAGAGAAGAGCATGAATCGCACCCAAAGTTGCCTCCACTTTCACCCCTTCGCGCTCGACCGGCGCGCCGGGGGTGAGCTGCGCGAGCATCACTGACAGTTCGTGCCCCGTGCGATCGCGTACCCTGACCGCAGCGGGACCGACTCTGAAGACCTCTACCTCTCGGAGGTGGGCGAAGGCGGGATCCGCGGCGAAGAAGCCACACAGGGCCTCGGCAGCCACCCGCATCGCCCGCGGCAGCTCGGAGGTGCGCCGGATCGCCGGGAGGGTTGCCGCGACCATCTGCGCGCCGCTCGAGTCGAGAGCGGCCTTGAGGACGTCTTCCTTACCGCTGAAGTGCGTGTAGAGAGTGGTTTGCGAAATCGAGGCGCGCGCGGCGATGTCGGAGATCGTGGTGCTCGCGTACCCCTTCTCGGCGCAGAGCTCGGCAAAGGCCCTGAGTACACGCTCGCCGGGGATGTGAGCCGCGAAGGGAGCGGGTGCATCGGTATGGGGGAGCCGCCGCCGCCTGGCCTTCGTCCGCAACGGCCCCGGCGGGACCGGGAACCCCAATGCCCAAGCCTGCACTTCTTTGGCGATCTCCGCGACGTCATCCTCCCTGCCGCTCGAAAACCGGTTGTAGACGACACCGCCCGCGCCCCTGACGATTGCCCGCGTCAGCTCCTCGGGCATCTCCTCCTTTCCCAGGCTTGCGTACACCTTCTGCAGTTGCGTAGCGAGGATGTCGTAAGCGAGGTTGATCCGTCCCTCGGCCCGCTTCCCTGCGCAGAAGGCCTCGATCAACCACACCCGGGTGGCCGCCGGTTCAGCCCTCAGGTTTTCGATCAGCGCAAGCACGGTGCGCGCGGCGCGCTCTTCGGTGTTCCCATCCTCTTCGAGTTCGCTCACGAGGAGGCGGTGCAGGTTGGTAAGGATCACCTCCATGGTTGCTAGAAAGCACTCCTCCTTGTCGGCGAAGTGCTGGTAGAAGCTGCGGCTGGACACCCCCGAGACCTCGACCAGGTCGGCAACCGAGGTGGCCTGGTACCCCTTCGAACCGGCCAGAGCGACCATCGCGGCGAAGAGACGCTCCCGTTGATTTTGACGAGCCTCCTCGCGCGGGATGCCGCGCCCAGGAGCCAGGCGTCGCTCTCGCAGAGTGTTTGCGTCCCCCCAAGGCGTCCTCACCATTACACGGCCAACATAACCGTCCATATCGCCCTCCGGGCGTGCGGTAAATCAACGGTACACCTCTGCTTCTAAAGGATCCTCTTCAGCCGCCCGCAATCCCAGCTCTCAAGCCATTCAAAGGTCTATTGACAAGGTCTTCGAGGCGCCAGATAAAACTACGGCTTTTCCTTGCTGGAACAAGCGGATTGCCTAGATGCGACGAGCGGTTGCTTCAGGCGCTCTCCAAAAAACCGAGGGTGCCAGAGGAAAGCTTTGGGAAACCGTCGGTTCAATTGCGCACCATTCAATGCATCGTCTCTTCCAGGTGGGCGGGCTCGACGGGTTGCTTCGTTTCATGTTTAGCGCTCCAACAAGGGGACTACGGACCCATCTGTGGCGGCTCCAGTACGTCCTCGTTTACACACTTCCGTCAGGCGATAACGTCGCTTTTCGAAACCAGCATCTTTTCCTTGTACGCCTATGACAAAGGCGCTACGGTACCGCTGCATTTTCGGGAGGGCGTGGGAATGAACCTGTCCCGAAAGACGCCGTTAGGCGCGCTGAACAGAACGGGCCACCAGGGGGCCCGGCGGAACAGAGGAGAGAAACGTGCAGGCAGGGGAAACGTTCGCCACCCATCGTCGGGGGCGCGGGAGGAAGCTTCTAGGCGGCGGCTGTGGTCTGGTATTTGCAGCCCTCGTGCTGGCAATCCTGCTGGTTGTGCCGGCCTCGGCCGCGGCACCGACTACCGCGATCGAAGCGCCGACCGAAGTCACCTACACCGGCGCTCACCTCGAGGGGGAGGTCAACCCCGAAGCGGGCCCCGGCACCTGCTGGCACTTCGAATTCGTGAATAAAGGCAAGCTCGAAGCGAATGAAGAAGAATGGAACTGGACCAACGTCGAATGCTTTTCTGAAGAAGATTCGGCCAAAACGGAACTGCTCCCGGTCGCCACCGATATCGGTGGTCTGCGTGGGGGCACCATCTACCTCGCGCGCCTCGTCGCCTCCAACGGCGAAGGCGAAAGCACCTCTGCGGAAGAAGAATTCAAAACCAAAGACGTGACCGCGCCGACCGTGACGATCGAACCGGTCACCGGTATCACCGGCTTCACCGCCACTTTCTCCGGGACCGTCAACCCCGAAGCCCCTGAACCGGCGCCGACCGGCGCCGAAGTCGAAGCCGGCTACCGCACCAACTGGCACTTCGAATGCGAACCCGGCTGCGACGGCGGCAGCGGCGAACTACCGGCCGACGATACCGCCGCCCAGGTCGAACACGAAAGTCAGGGACTCAACCCGAACACCACCTACACCGTGCGGCTGGTTGCAGAAAATGCCGGCGGTCGGAGCGTTGCTGAAACCACCTTCGAAACGCCGAAGGTGGTGCCCTCGATCGAATACATCGGATCGGCACCCGTCAGTCTCGTGACCGACAGCGGCGCCCGGCTCGTCGGCCTGATCGACCCCAGAAACTCCGGCCCGGTAACGAGTTGCTATTTCGAATACGGCTCCACCGCCAGCTACGGCTCGACCGTCCCATGCGAACAGCAGAACGAAGGCATGGCGACGGCCGACGTGACCGGTCTCAGCCCGCGCTCGACCTACCATTTCCGTCTCGTCGCCGTCAACGCTGCCGGTCCCGGCGCGGGTGCCGACGAGAACTTCACGACCTTCCCCGCCCCTCCCGGCGAACGCAAAGGTTGCCCGAACGAAGCGGTGAGGATCGAACAGAAGGCGACGCTGCTTCCCGACTGTCGCGCTTGGGAGATGGTCAGCCCGGTCGACAAGAACGGCGGCAACGTCAACCTCGAATGGCAGGCCAAAGTCCCTGTTTCGGCGGACGGAAATGCCGTCTCCTTCTTCTCGCCCGGCTCGTTCGGTGATACCCACGGGTCGGGCATCCTCGGCGCTACCCAATACATCGTCCACCGGGAAGCCGGCGGCTGGGGGGAAGCCCACGGCATCCTCCCGACCAGCTCGCCTAACCAGGAGCCGGTCTTTTTCGCGACCACCGAGGCCAGCCTGCTTTCCGAAGACCTCAGTCACGCCATCGTCAACGCCTATGACTTGCCGCAGGTGAGCGACGACAACCCCAAGGCCCAGAACGCCTATTGGGAGAACACCACCACCATGGGGTTGCAGACGATCACCAAGTCGTTCGCCGACCAGCTGTCGCAGTTTGAATTCTTCTACAACAACCCTGGGGGTACCGCGGGCACCTCCGCCGACCAGCGCGTGATCGCATTCCCCGCAAACACGCGACTGCTGGCCGAAGCGCCCATGAGCGTTCCCAGCGTCTACGAATGGGAAGAAGGGACGCTGCGCCTGGCCAGCATCCTCCCCGACGGGACCCCTGCCAGCGCCGGGGCGGAAAACCCGCACGCCGGCTTCCAGTCGATCATCGCGGGAACGGTGTCTCCCGACGGATCTCTGGTCACCTTCCTCTCGCGCAAGGAAGGGCAGAAGCAGCTCTACGCACGCCGGAACCACACCGACACGGTCTGGGTCTCCGAACCCGAGGGCTCACCATCGGTCACCGTGGCTGAAGGCGTTCGCCTCGAATACATCACCCCGGACAGCAACCACATCCTGTTCAGCACCACCTCGCAGCTGCTGAACGAAGACGAAAACTCCGAACGCGACCTGTACATGTACACCGATGGGCCGAATCCTGCCGCAGAAGGAAACCTGACGCTGATCTCCAGCGGCGAAGAAGGGGAGAGCCCAGTCGAAGAAATCATCGGAACCAGCACTGACGGGTCGTACGTGTACTACCGCATCCGTGGTGGCAGCGGTGGAGAAGAAGTCATGCTGTGGAAGAGCGGAACCAGGCACGGCCTTGCGATCACTGGGCTCAATCTGCGGACGGGAGCCCATGCCAGCGGTCCCGGCCCCAACAAGTCGATGGGCTCGACCCGCGTCTCCGCCGATGGCAAGCACCTCGTGATGCTTGCCGAAGGCCAACGGAACTTCTCGGGTCTCGGGTTCACGGGTCTCAAGACTGGCGGGCACGTAGAGGCCTACGTCTACGACGACGAAAAGGAAATGACCTTCTGCGCATCCTGCCTGCAGGCGGCCCCCGGGTCGGGGGAAGAGCCGGAAACCACGGGCGGCGTCGTGGTTAGCCCGATGGACGAAATCCCCGAGTACGACACCGGCGCAGGGGCCACCTACGCCAGCCGCCCGCGCTACCTATCCGCGGACGGCGACCACGTGTACTTCAGCACCGCCCAGGCGCTCGTACCGCAGGACAGAAACGAAACCTACGACGTCTACGAATACGACATCGAAACCGGCCAGCAGAAGCTGCTCTCCTCGGGCCGAGGCGAATCGCCGGCCGTTTTCGCCGGTGCCTCCGCCGACGGCAGCGGCGTTGTCTTCCTGACCGGTCAGCAGCTAGTGGCCAAGGACGTCGACCAGCTGCACGACGTCTACATGTCGCGGGTCGAAGGCGGCTTCGCCGAACCGCCGCCGCCTCCGACGCCGTGCGTGGGCGACGGGTGCCGCGGGCCGATCCCGGCCACGCCAACCGACCCGTCGCCGGCCACGCCGCGCTTCAGCGGGCCCGGGAATCCCAAGCCCAAGCACCGCAAACCGCACCATCGCCATCACAAGAAGAAGCATCACCACCACCGGCACCACCACAGGGGCGGCGGGCACCACACGGGAGGCGCGAAATGAGCAGGAGAGACCAAGCGATCGCGTCGAAATCCGTTCACGTACTGCATAAGGAGCAAGCAATGACCCTCGGCCCGCGCCGTCTCTTCCTTCGCTGGACCCTTGCCCTGCTCGCTGTCGCGCTCGTTGGACCCCTTGCCAGCGGCGCGAGCGCAGCACCGATCATCGCCCTTCATATGGACACCCCGGAAACGACCGAACCGGTTGAAGCCGCGATCATCAAGGTGAACGTCGAAAACGTCGGCGATGAATCCTTCAGCAGCCCGCTGACGATCGAAAACACGTTTCCCGAAGGGGTAACCCCTGTCGAAGGGACGTTCTGGGCCAGTGTCTACGAAGGCACCGGCTATTACAACCTGCCGATCTTCAACTGCTCGGTCGTGGCTCAGACGAGCACCTGTACGGTCTATCCGGAAAACCCCGTCACCGGCGAAGGTCTGCTGCCGGGCAATTCGTTCACGATCAAATACCAGCCGCTTCATTTCGAACCGGATGCGGGACCGACCCTTCATGACCTGGTTTCAGTCGAAGGCGGTGGGGCATTCGAACCCGTCAGCCGCGAAGAAACGATGTACGTGGGGCCGCCGAAACCGTTTGGCTTCCGAGAACTGAGCGCCGCACTTACTAACAAAGACGGCTCCAACGCCGTGCAGGCGGGTTCGTCGCCTGGGTCGATCACGACCAGTTTCTCCATCACCAGCCAGTCGCTGTCGGCCTACCAGGCGTTCCCGACCAATGCGGCGACCGAGCCGTTCCGCAACACGATTGCCCACGTCCCACCCGGCGTGATCGGCAACCCGAACGTGACGCCGGAAAAGTGTACGGCGCTGCAGCTCACCGAAAGCGCCATCGGCGTTGAAACGGGTCTGTGCCCGCCGGACAGCCAAGTGGGATTCGTGCGGCTCTTCACGGAAACGACCCAGCCGCTCTTCAACATGGTGGCGCCGCCCGGCACGCCGGCGATGTTCGGCTTCAACTACAGGGGAGTCCCAGTCGTCCTCACCGCGAAACTGCGCCCCGATTACGGGCTCGACATCGTCAATCGCAACGCGGTGATCAGCCTGCCGCTGGACGGCTTCGAGTCGACCTTCTGGGGCGTGCCCGCGGACTCGTCGCACGACACGATGCGGGGCAGCGACTGCCTCAACGGGGCGTTTGGCCAAACGGGAAAGACGTGCCCGACCAACGCGCCGCCACGCGCCTTCCTGCGGCTGCCCACGTCATGCCCGGGCCATCAGCTCGCCTGGGAATTCGAAACCGACAGCTACCTGCACCCGGAAGCATGGTCGCATGCGACGACCTCGACCCCCGCACCCGTCGGTTGCAACCAGCTCGAGTTCACGCCGACCCTGGAAGCGCGGCCGACGACGAACGTCGGGGACGCACCGAGCGGGCTGGAATTCCATTTGCACCTGCCGCAAAACGACGACCCACAAGGGCTGGCCGAGGCCAATCTCAAGGACACCGTGGTCACGCTGCCGCCGGGCCTGGTGCTCAACCCGTCCTCGGCCAATGGCCTCGGCTCCTGCAGTCCCTCGCAGATCGGCCTGACCACGGCGGTCGGCGCAACCCCGATTCGCTTCACGCAGGAAGAAGCCCACTGCCCGGATCCGTCGCGATTGGGCTCGGTCGAGATCGATACCCCGCTGGTCGACCACCCGCTGCGCGGCTCGATTTACCTGGCGACCCCGTTCGACAACCCCTACCACAGCCTGATCGCCCTCTACTACGAGGTGCACGATCCCCAGACCGGCGTTGTCGTGAAGATTCCGGCGCGGATCGCACTCGACCCCAGCACCGGTCAGGTGAAGACCATCGCGGAGGAAGCGCCGCAGCTTCCGTTCGACGACTTCCGCCTCAACTTCGACTCGGGGCCGCACGCCTCGTTGAGGACCCCGGCCCCCTGCGGCACTTTCACCACGCCATCCGTGCTCACGCCTTGGACTACGCCCGAAGGCGCCAACGCGACGCCTTCGGACAGTTTCCAGATCGTCAAGGGCGCGGACGGAGGCGGCTGCTCGGCGAGCGAATCGCAGCTCCCGGCGAAGGTGTCCTTCAGCGCCGGCACCCTGAATCCGAAGGGCGGCGCCTTCAGCCCGTTCGCACTCAAGGTCGTTCGGGCTGACGGGACGCAGCCGCTTCGCAAGATCGACACGACGCTCCCGCCGGGGCTGCTCGGTCGCCTCGCGGGTCTCCCGTACTGCTCCGAGGCGGATATCGCGGCTGCGGCTGCGAAGAGCGGCGCCGCGGAGCAGGCTTCCCCGAGCTGTCCGGCCGCATCGCGGGTCGGCGGCGTCAACGTCGGCTCGGGCGCCGGCCCGAGCCCGTTCTACACGAGCGGCAACGTCTACATGGCAGGTCCATATAAAGACGCGCCGCTGAGCCTGGCTTTTGTGGTGCCGGTTTTGGCGGGACCTCTCGATCTCGGCACGGTCGTGACGCGCACGGCGCTCTACATCGACCCGGAAACGGTGCAGATCCATGCGGTCAGCGACCCGCTCCCGACGATCATCCAAGGCATCCCGCTAGACATCCGTTCCATCGCGGTCAACCTGGACCGGCCGAGTTTCACCCTCAACCCGACCTCCTGCGATCCGTTGACCGTGAGCGGCACGATCAGCTCGGTCTTCAACCAGGACATCGGCGTCTCCAACCCGTTCCAGGTCGGCGGCTGCCAGGAACTGGGGTTCAAGCCGAAGCTGAGGCTTGAACTGAAAGGCGGCACCAAACGGACCCAGCACCCGGCACTCCGAGCGGTGCTGCGTGCGCGACCCGGCGACGCGAACATCTCCTGGGCGCAGGTGACGCTGCCTCACTCCGAGTTCCTCGACCAGTCGCACATCCGGACGATCTGCACGCGCGTCCAGTTCGCCGCGCACAGTTGCCCGGCCAATTCGGTGTACGGCTATGCCAAAGCAGTCTCACCGCTGCTCAGCACGCCCCTGGAAGGCCCTGTCTACCTGCGTTCGTCCAACCATCAGCTGCCGGACTTGGTAGTGGCGTTGCGGGGCCAATTCGAGGTCGATGTTGCGGCGAAGATCGACACCGGCAAAAACAACGGGCTACGCAGCACCTTCGAAACGGTGCCCGACACTCCGGTATCCGAATTTGTCTTGACCATGAAAGGCGGCAAGAAGGGGCTGTTCGAAAACAGCACCGATATTTGCCGGCGCAAGAACAAGGTCGGCGTCTTGCTCGAGGCACACAACGGGAAGACGGGTGACCAGCGTCCGGTCCTGAAGGTCCGTGGCTGCCACAAGGCGAAGCACCACAAGCACAAATCGAAGAAGCACAAATGAGCAGGGGGCGTATCGGCGCCCGAGGTGCGCTCCTCCTCTCAGTCAGCGCGCTGATCTGGGCGGGAGGAGCCACCCCAGCGGGGGCCGCAACCCCTGTGGTGAGCGCCACCTGGGCGACCTCGGTGACGGCGTCGTCGGCCGTCCTCCACGCCGAAGTGAACCCCGAGGGACTGAAAACTCAGTACCACTTCGATTACATCGACGCCGCCGCGTACCAGGCGAACCTGGAAGCGGGACGCGACGGCTTTGCCGGAGCGGCCCGCGTCCCGGTCGCAACCGAAGGGAACATCCCCGCCTCGCTCTCGGTCGAGGAAGTGCTGCAGCACGTGGGCGGCCTGCTGGCGGAAACGGTCTACCACTACCGAATCGTCACCGCCAACTCATCAGGTTCGGCGGTCGGCCCGCCGCGCGAATTCTTCACGCAGACCGCGATCTCCACCTTCGTTCTCCCGGACGACCGCGGCTGGGAGATGGTTTCGCCGGCCGAAAAGAACGGTGGTGAGGTCCAGGGCGTCGGGGGGACCGCCGCCGGCGGTGTTCTCCAGGCGGCGGCCCAGGGCGGTGCGATCACCTACAGCTCGACTTCCTCTTTCGCCGAAGCCCAGGGGGCGTTCGGCGCCAGCCAGTACATCGCCCGGCGCCAGGGCTCAGGATGGTTGACTGAAAACATCACCCTGCCGATGGTCTCCGGCGGCTATGGCCTCTCCGGGGTGCCGTATCAGCTCTTCTCGCCGGGACTCGAGAGAGGCCTCGTCATCAACGGCCGCCGCTGCCGCGTTACGGGCGAAGACTGCCCCGTCCCGAATCCTCCTGTCGCCGGTACCGATGCCCCCGCCGGGTACCTCGACTACTACCTGCGTGATGACGCGACCGGAGGCTTCGAGGCGCTGCTCGGGGAATCCGAGCTCTCCAACCAGCCGGTGTCCGCGGAAAACTTCGAGGTCGCCTTCGTCGGCGCCGCGCCGGACCTTGGTCACGTGGTCCTCTCCACCTGTGCCGCCCTGACGGCGGACGCGATCGCCGTCCCTACCGGCGAAGATTCATGCGACGCGGGCAGCCCCAACCTCTACGAGTGGTCCGGCGCCGGATTGCGGTTGATCAACGTGTTGCCCGGCGACAGCACCGGCACCCCCGGCGCGAAGCTCGCAGCACAGGGCGCGGCCGTATCGAGCGATGGAAACCGCGTTTATTGGATCGATCTCGCCACCGGCGCGCTCTTCTTGCGCGAAGTCGGCGCCGGCACGATCCTGGTAGATCCGGCCGGCACGTTCGAGACGGCTTCCGCCGATGGCTCCATCGCCTTCTTCAGCAAAAGCGGCCATCTCTACCGTTTCAACGCAGAAACCGAAGCCTCGCAGGACCTGACCCCCGCAGGGGGCCTGGAAGGGGTGCTGGGCGCTTCCGAAGACGGCAGCTACGTCTACTACCTGACGAGCTCCGGTCTCCACCTCTGGCACAACGGCTCCACCGCCCTGATCGCTTCAGGCGCTGACCCCAGCAGCTATCCGCCGGCCACCGGAACCGCTCGGGTCAGCTCCGACGGCCGACAGCTCGTGTTCATGTCGTCGAGCAGCCTCACCTCGTACGAAAACCTCGGCGACATGGAGGTGTACCTCTACGACGCGGGCGCGGGCAAGATCACCTGCGTCTCCTGCAATCCCACCGGCCAGCGGCCAGAAGGCGCGGCCAGCATCCCCGGCGCGGCGGCGAACGGCGAAGGGCCGCAAGCCACCGACGTCTACAAGCCGCGGGTGCTGAGCAGCGACGGCAGCCGCATCTTCTTCGACTCGAGCGACGCCCTCATCCCTCAAGACACGAACCATGAAGTGGACGTCTACGAGTGGGAGGCGCAGGGAGTGGGGGGGTGCGGTCGCAACAACGGCTGCATCGGCCCGATCTCCAGTGGCCGCGGCGCCGACGGGGCGACCTTCGTCGATGCCAGCGTTGACGGGTCCGATGCCTTCTTCCTGACCGACGCCTCGCTGGTCAGCCAGGACGGCGGCGGCCTCGACGTCTATGACGCCCGCGTCGGTGGCGGGTTCCCGGAACCTGTACCGCCCCTGGCCTGCGTCGGGGACAACTGCCAGGTGTTGCCGCCGCCGCCGGAAGACCCAACCCCGGGAACCGGGTTCTTCACCGACGAAGGTAATCCCCCCCTGAGCTTCCCGAAAACGCACAAGAAGAAGCACCGCAAGAGACACCACGGTAAGCACCACGGCAAACGCCGGCACGGCGGCCGCAACGGGAAAGGCGGGCACCGATGAGCCACTCCCGGCAGTTCGTTGCCGCTGTCGTAGGGTTCGCCTGTCTCTGCTCCGGTTTCGCATCTTCCGCGCAGGCCGCTCCGCCGCTCGTCCTGGAAGCGTCGGCGACGAACCTCCAGGGAACCTCCGCTCTGCTGGTGGGCAAGGTCAACCCCTCAGGGCTGGCGACCAGCTACCACTTCGAGTACGTCGATCAGGCGACGTTCGAAGCGGACCAGCCCAGCGGCTTCGAACACGCCCGGACCACTCCCGCCGGTCAGCTGCAGGCGACGGTGGAATCGCGTCCGGTATCGGCGGCCCTGGCCGGGCTGGAGACCGAAACCACATACGAGTTCCGGCTCGTGGCCGCTAGCGGCGGTGGCACGGCCAGCAGCGGTCCGCAGCAGTTCTCAACGACCGCGGGCTTCGGTTTCCAGTCGGGGTCGGAAGGGTTCAAGGTCGGCGCCTTCACCTCCGACGAACCTGACTCCGCATTCGAGACCCGAGCGGGCTCGCATCCGTTCGAGTTCATCGCCGCGGCCAACTTCCGGCTTGCCGGCGAATCGCAGGGCCAGCCGGGAACGCCGGTAACCGACGGGGACCTTCGCAACTTCGAAGTCGACCTGCCGCCGGGCCTCTTCGCGAACCCGCTGTCCCTGCCCCGGTGCACCCAGGCGGAATTCCATACGCCGCGCATCTCACCGTACGAAAGCAGCACCTCCGGCGAGAGCTGCAACAAGCTGAGCCAAGTCGGCGTGATCACGATCCGGAGCAGTGCCGAAGGCGGTTCAACCCGAACCTTCGGCGTCTTCAACCTCGAACCGCCCTTCGGCTACGCCGCCGAGCTCGGATTCAACGCCTTCGGCACGCCGGTGACGCTGAAGCCGAGCATCACCGAAGAAAACGGTGTTTTCGCCCTCGAGCTCAGCCTCGAGGACTTCCCACAGCGGTTCGACCTCTACGGGTTCCGGATCGCGGTCTGGGGGGTTCCCTGGGACCCGAGCCATGACGAACAGCGAGGCAACTGCCTCAACGAGCACGACCTGCACCAAGGCTATGCAAAATGCGGGATCGAACCGCCGAAAGTCTTCCTGCCGACCGAGCCCTACCTGACGCTCCCCACCTCCTGCGCCGAACCGCTGAAGTTCACCCTTCGGGCGACCTCCTGGCAACAGCCCGGAGTGGCCGAAGCAAGCGCCGAGACCGAAGGCCCGGGAGGGCGCCCTCAGGCTCTCGAAGATTGCAACGAACTCGGGTTCGAACCCGCGCCGACGGGTCGTCTCAGCCTCTCCCGGACGACCTCGCCGACCGGGTTTGACTTCACGCTGACCGGAAACGCGGCAGGGCTGTTGCGACCCGATGCCAGGGCCAGTTCCCAGGTCAGGAACGCGACCGTCTCGACGGCGCCCGGGGTGACGATCAACCCGTCGCTGGGTGCCGGCCTCGGTGTGTGCACCCCGGCCGAGTATGCGGCCGAAACGAGCTTCTCGCCTCCCGGAGCCAACTGCCCCAACTCCTCCAAGATCGGTGACGTCACGGTCGAAAGCCCGTTGATCGACGCGCCGATCCTCGGCTCGGTCTATATCGCCCAGCCCGATCTTCCGACCACCGGCGAAGCGGGAGCGGAGAACCCGTTCGACACGCTGATCGCCCTCTACATGGTCGCCAAGTCTCCGCAGCAGGGGCTGCTCATCCGGGCCGCCGGCGAGATAGTGCCCGATCCCCTCACCGGTCAGCTGGTGACGAAGTTCGTCGACCTCCCGCAGCTCCCTTACTCGCGATTCAACGTCCACTTCCGCGAGAGCCAGCGCAGCCCGCTGGCGACCCCTGGTCGGTGCGGGATCTACTCGACCCATCTCGACGTAACGTCGTGGCTCTCGAGCGGGGAACACGTCGGTGCCGACACTCCCTTCGAACTGAACAGCGGAATCGGCGGCGGTCCCTGCCCCAGCGAAGTCGAACCCTTCTCCCCCCAGGCACAGGCCGGCACGCTCAACCGTAGCGCCGGGGCCTACACGCCGTTCTATCTGCACCTGACGCGAACCGACGCCGAACAGGAGATCACCTCCTACTCCGCCCAGTTCGCCCCCGGACTGCTCGGCAAGATCGCCGGCATCCCGTACTGCCCGGACGCGGCGATCGCGGCGGCGAAGGAAAAGACGGGGACCGAAGAGGCCGAACATCCCTCGTGTCCCGCCGCCAGCCAGATCGGGCACACCGTCTCAGGGTACGGTCTCGGCTCCGACCTCGCCTACGCGACGGGCGGCCTCTACATGGCCGGCCCCTACGGAGGCCAGCCGTTCTCGATCGTGGCGATCGACTCCGCCAACGTCGGGCCCTTCGACCTCGGCGTCGTCGTCGTGCGCTCGGCGATCCACGTCAACCCGCTGACGGCCCAGGTATCGGTCGATTCCTCCGCCTCCGACCCGATCCCGCACATCCTCGACGGGATACCGATCCACCTGCGCGACATCCGGGTCTACATCGATCGCAAGAACTTCATGCTGAACCCGACGAACTGCGAACGCTTCACCGCTTCGTCGACCCTCAGGGGTGCCGGGCGGCGCCTCTCCGATCCCTCAGACGACGTCACGGCAACCGCGCTCTACCCCTTCCAGGTCTCGAACTGCTCCGCCCTGCCCTTCAAGCCCCGGCTCAGCCTGCGGTTGAAGGGGGGCAGGAAAAGGGGCGGCTTCCCGGCCCTGATCGCAACGCTGCGGCCTCGCCCCGGCAATGCAAACATCCGCGAAGCGGAAGTGACCATGCCGCCGACGGCGTTCCTCGCCCAGTCGCACCTGCGTTCGATCTGCACCCGGCCGCAGTTCTCCCAGCAACGCTGCCCCGCCGATTCGGTCTACGGCCATGCAACGGCAGTGACCCCCCTGTTGGGCCAGCCGCTCGAAGGGCCGGTCTATCTGCGCGCATCCGAGCATCCGTTGCCCGACCTGGTCGCCGACCTGCGCGGCGGCGGCGTGGCGGTGGAAGTCGTCGGGCAGATCGACTCGAAGAAGGGCGGCCTGCGGGCTCGGTTCAAGGTCGTCCCCGACGCGCCGGTGAGCAAATTCACCATGAAGCTATTTGGCGGCTCCAAGGGCCTGATCGAAAACGCGACCGACAACATCTGCTCCCCCCTCCAGCACGCCTCCGCTCAGTTCGTCGGGCAGAACAACCGCGGAATCCGTCTGCGCCCTGCGCTGATGCCGACGGGCTGCGGCAAGCATGGTCGTAAGCACAAGAAGGGGAGGGGCGGGAAATGAGATCGTCTTGGCGGTTGAAGTTGCTAGGGCCGGTGGTCACCGCGATGGCACTCGTTTCCCTCGGAGCCTTCGCCCAGCTCGGGCAGGCGGAAACCGTAGTCCATCCCTTCCTGCCGAACCGCTTCCCGCCGCCCAAGAATCAAAACGGGGAACCGGTGAGCCCGACGCCGCTTCCAGAACACGCGTTGACGGGTTACTTCAGCACGGATGGGAGCTTTGCGGATCCGTGCGGGCTGGCGGTGGACCCGTCCGGCGCCATCTACACCTCGGACTACTACCACGACGACATCGACATCTTCGATTCGAGCGGGAACACCTACGAGGGTCACGTAGCGGAAGTCGCACCCGGAAACGGACCGTGCGGGCTATCGCTCGGCCCTGAAGGGAGCCTTTACGCCAACGTCTGGCATGCAAGCGTGGTCAGGACCAAACCTTCGGAAGGTGGCGCGTGGTCGGAACCCATCGAACTCATCGACAGCCATGGTTCCACCGGGGTGGCCGTCGATCCGGGCGACGGCCGGGTCTATGTCGACGACAGCAGCTACGTCGCCGTCTACGAACCGTCGGGCGAACCGGTCCTGGTCGGCGGCGAACCGATGAAGATCGGTGTCGGCAGCCTCGGCAGGGGGTTCGGCGTGGCCGTCTCCAACTTCGCCCCCACCGATGGCAGGGTGTACGTACCCGACGCCGCCAGCGACACGATCAAGGTCTTCGATCCAGCGGTCAGCCTGAACGATCCGATCCAGGAAATCGCCGGCGGCGATACCCCAGACGGGCGGTTCGTCCAGCTCGAAGACGCCGCGATCGCACTCGAGCAGTCGAGCGGCCACCTGTTCCTCGCCGAGCAGCTGGTGGCTCATTCGCACAACCCGCCGGCAGTCGTCTACGAGTTCGACCGCTTCGGCAACTACCGCGGCAGCCTCCCGCATTCGTTGGTCAGCGGGGTCCCGACCGGGATCGCGATCGACGAATCATCCGGGTCAACCCGGGGCGACATCTACGTGACGACCGGAAACGAAGTCGACGGTGGGGTCTATGCGTTCGGTCCGGCTCCTCCCACGTCGGCGTTGGAAGTGGGGAAGACGGGCACCGGCGGCGGTTTGGTGGAGAGCGAACCCGACGGGATCGACTGCGGCCCGACCTGCGCGAGCGAATTCAAAACCGGCCTGCAGGTCAAGCTGACCGCCCTTCCCGACGCCCATTCGGCCTTCGTCGGCTGGCTGGTGAACGGAGCGGCTTCGCCGACGTGCTCGGGCACCGGCAAATGCGCCGTCGAACTCAAAGCCGACACCGATGTGAGCGCTAGATTCGAACGGCTCCCCCAGCACCTCCTCACCGTGACCCGGGCCGGCAGCGGCGCGGGGACCGTCACCAGCGAACCGGCCGCCATCGACTGCGGCTCTACCTGCGCGGAAGAAGTCGGCGAAGGTCTGATCGTCACCTTGACGGCAGTCGCCGAACCGCACTCCACTTTCACCGGCTGGACCGTCGCGGGCGAACCTTCGGCCTGTCCGGGAACGGGAACCTGCCAGGTTCAGATGAACTCCGACACCGAAGTGACCGCCACCTTCGCCGCGATCCCTCAGCGCAGTCTCGAGATCGCGAAGACTGGCAGCGGAACCGGGGCGGTCAGCAGCGAACCCGCCGGGATCGACTGCGGACCCACCTGCGCCTTCGACTTCGACGCAGGTACGACCGTCACTCTTTTTGCGACCGCGGACCCAGGCTCCGTCTTCGCCGGGTGGTCCGGAGGGGGTTGCTCCGGCACCGGGAGTTGCCAGGTCAGCTTGGGTGAATCCCGCGGAGTCGAGGCCCAATTCGACGAGGCCCTGCACCAGGTGACAGTCACGGTGGGTGGCTCGGGCGGCGGGGAAGTCGTCAGCTCTCCTGCCGGAATCTCCTGTGGCGGCAATTGCTCGCAGCGCTTCGCCGAAGGTACCGCCGTTACCCTGACCGCCCAACCCGCGCCCGGCTCGACCTTTGCGGGATGGTCGGGAGCCTGCACCGGCAGGCGGCTCTGTCAGATAGTGCTTAGGCAGGATGCTGCCGTCAGCGCCGAGTTCAGACCGACGAGGCACACGCTCGCGGTTGTGGTGTCGGGGACCGGCAACGGCACCGTCACCGATTCGCCACTCGGCATCAGCTGCGGTCTCGCCTGCTCGGGCGTCTACGACCAGGGAACGGTCGCAACCCTTGTCGCCGAAGCCGCGCGGGGTTCCACCTTCACGGGCTGGCAGAGCTGCCCGCAGCCGAGCGGCAACCATTGCGTGGCACCACTCGGCGCGGATGAGACGATCGGCGCGAGCTTCAGGGAATTAGCAACCCTGGACCTCAGTCGGGCGCTGATCCGACGGACCACGGCGATCTTGGAAGCCGACATCTCCTCGCCCGGCACGCTGGTGGTCTCCGGCAAGCGGGTAAAGCGGCTCACCCTAAAGGTCAACGGCGAGGCTCCCGCAACGCTGCGGGTGCACCTGACTCGTGCGAGCAAACGGCGGCTCGCCAGGCGGGGGAGGCTGAAGGTCCGGATCTCGGTCACGTTCAAGCCTGTCGACGGGAGCGCCCCGGTGATCGCCAGGCGTTCGCTGATCTTTACGACCAACAGGGGGAAAAGATGAAAGTACGCGCGATCGCCGGCGCTGTTGCCGCGCTAGTGACATTCGGCGCGGCGCTCGCCCACGCAGACGTCATCCAGCGCGGGAACGCCAGGGTGATCTTCGACGGCAAGCTCTCGCCCCAGACGCTCCCCCGCGTGGGAACCGCGCCGGCGCAGGTGGCGGTCAGCGCGAAGATCGAGCCACGTCCCGGTAAGGCGCCGCCACAGCTACAGCGCATCAGGATCGCGATCAACCGCCATGGGCATCTGAACACGCAGGGGCTGCCAGTCTGCTCGCTCGACGAAATCCAGCCCTCCACTACCCAGGATGCCCTTTCGAAGTGCGGCGACGCCCTGGTGGGGACGGGGATCTTCTCCGCCAAGCTGCTCGTGTCGGGACCCAGCCCGTTCCCCTCGGAAGGGAAGATGTATGCGTTCAACTCGGTTCTGCATGGTCGCCCCGCGATCCTCGCGCACGTGTACGGCACCAAGCCCGCACCGGCCTCCTACACGATTCCCTTCGAAGTGAGGCCGGCAAAGGGCACATACGGCTTTGCCCTCGTTGCGGCGTTTCCGGAGTTCAACGCCCATCAGGGTTACGTCAGCGGATTGACGCTGAACCTCGGCCGGAATTTCACCTACCGCGGTAAGCGGCAGAGCTACATCGCTGCCGGTTGCCCAGCGCCGAAGGGCTTCTCCGGGGCGGTCTTCCCCTTCGCGCAAGCGAGCTTCGTCTTCAAGTCTCGAACCTTGACCTCGACCCTGATAGGCCACTGCCGCGCGCGATGAGGACTACGCATCGCGCACTCACCGGGGGAGCCGCGGTCACCGCCGTTTCGGCCCTTTTGCTCGGGCTCGGCGGGTGCGGTGGCGGCGGCGTGCAGGATCAAACCGCGTCCACGACGCTCTCGAGCCCGGCAAGGGGCGCCCGACCGACGACTCCGGCCCGGAAGGAAACACAGGAAGCACAAGCCCCCCGGGGCGCCGCACCGCCTGAATCGGGCGAGGCGGAACCCCATGCTCACGGCACGAAGCAAGCGTCGGCGGCTGAATTCGAACAGCGCGGCGGCGACAACTCGATCCAGCGTTTCGGGAACGAATCGCAGAGGAGCGAACTTGCCGAGGCCGAGACCGCGCTGCAGGGTTACCTCGACGGCCGTGCCGCAAGCGACTGGACTCGGATGTGCTCCGAGCTTTCGATCGAGGCCAAACGGGCGCTGACGAGCGGCGGTCCCAGCCAGGAAGATGGAGAAAAGAGCTGCGCCGCGGTGGCCTCGACCCTCTTCTCCCCGCTTCCACCTGATGTCGCAAAAGAGGCCACGGTTGTCGAAACCGCGGCTCTCCGTGTGCAGGGGACCCGTGGCCTCCTTCTCTTCCGGGGGGCGGGCGGGGTCAGCTACTTCGTCCGGATGGTCCGGGAAAGCGGCCGCTGGAAGCTGGCGGCTCCAGCTCCCTCGGAACTACCTTGAAAGCACGGAAAGGCAGGGAGCCCTCATGAAAGTCATCGCAGGTGCGGCAGCTGCCGCACCCAAGCCGCCGCTTCCCTCTAAGGCGGTCGGCGGCGCGGCAGAACCGGGATTCGAACACCCCCCGCAGATCCCCGCCGATTTTTCCGCCTCCGGCATCTGATCTTGTTGCGCCAGGACCGTGATAGGCGCGCCGAAGGCTCAGGCGACGCCGAGCATCGAATACATCAGGCGATGACCCGGGTTGCCGCCCGCCACGGTTACGGTGGGGCCAGCGTCGCCCGCGCCGCCGCCGAGGCGGGGGTCTCGCGGGGAACCTTCTACCGCTGCTACCCCGATCGCGACGAGTGCTTCCGCGCCGTATATCGGCGTGGCACCGCGGCGATTCGCGCTCGCCTCGCCTCGGCCGTCTCCGCCACACCCCTTCGCGACCGCCCCCGCGCCGTGCTCGAGGTCCTCTTCAGCGCCGCGGCCGCCGACCCCGACCGTGCCCGCCTCATTCTCATCGAGTCCCTGGCCGGTCCCTCCGACCTGCGCGTCGACCATGAAGCATTGCTCGCCCAATGCATCCGCTGGATCGAGGGCCAGCAGGCCCGCGAAGTCGAAGGAGGGATTCAGGCGCCGCCCGTCGCCCTGCTCGGCGCCGTTCTGGGCGTTCTCTCCACCCGCCTGCTGGTCGGCCAGGCGGCGACGCTGCCCGAACTCACCGTACCGCTCAGCGATTGGTTCGACGCCCTCCGCCTGCCCGCCGGCGAGACCCCCCTCGGCTCGGGCGCCTGGGCCCGACTGGGTGCTCGGCTCCTGCCGCGGTCTCATGCGCCGACCCCGCAGCCCGCTCGCCTGCCGCGCGGGCGCAGCGCCCTGGCGCCAGGCCTCGCCGCGGCGCGCTTGCGGGAGCGAATCGTGCTCACCACCGCCGAGCTGATCGCCGCCCGCGGCTACGCCGCGGTGACAGTGTCCGAGATAGTCGCCGCGGCCCGGGTGAGTCGCCGCGCCTTCTACACCTCCTTTTCCGGCAAGGAGGCAGCCTTCCTCGCCGCCCAGCGATTGTGTCTGCGCGAGAGCATGGCGTGTGCGGCGGCCGGATACTCGCTCGCGCCCTCCTGGCCCGATTCCGTCTGGGGTGCCTGCGATGCGATGTGCTCCTACATGGCCGCACGTCCGGCTCTCACGCAGATCGGCATCCGCGAGGTTTACGCAGCCGGGGAGAACGCCCTCCGGGTTCAGGCGGAGAGCACCCGGGCGCACGGCCTCTTCCTCGAGCCTGGCTATGCCGAGTGCGAGCGCCGTGCCCCTCCCCGCGAGATCTGTAGCGATGCCATCGGTGCCGCCGTTTTCTGGATGATCTGGGAGCGGGTCGGCCTCGCCGGTCCCGGCGCCCTCCGCTCGCTGCTCCCCCAAGTCGTCTACGCGATTCTCGCCCCGTTCCTCGGCCCCGAGCCCGCGCTTTCTTTCGTCAGCGGCCGGGTCCGAGCGGCGCCTGCAGCTGCGCGAAAAGAGCCGCTGCTCTTCCTCGCAAGCGCCGATCGAGCCTGAACCGAGTCGCCGGACGCCCCGGCGACTCGCCGTTGCTCTCTCCGGGCAGTTCCTCCACCACCCCCAGCGCTGCCAGCGCCTGCAGGTGCCGGCGCAGTGTCGGGTCGCTTGTGTGGCTGTGCCGGCGCAGCTCCGCCGCGCTGGCCTCCTCGAGCTCGATCATCGCCGCTATCAAGTTCAGTTTCACCGGGTCGCTCAGCACATCGAGCCAACTGGGATGGACCCCCCCACTCATTACTCCACCCTAGGCGAATGACCTACCCGGGGACGAACACCGACGGTTTCGCTGCAATTCCGAACCTTCGCCAGAGGGCCCAGTCAACTCAGTATCAGTGCCGATTCCACTGCGTACCGGTTCTCCTCAAATCCGTTGAAAACACTTTCCAGTGTGTGCCGGAATTGAAAGGTTCTCCCCATCTTGCCAGGGACAGGCAGTGACAGCTCTGCTGCTCTGGCCAAACCCGTATCCGAAAGGAACAATTCAGTGCGAAATGCAATCAGGATCACCGTGCTCACCGCGCTCGCCTCTCTGGCGGTCGGGGTCGTCGGTGCGTCGGCAGCTTCGGCAAATGTTACCTGGGCGCAGGGCAACACCACCATGAAGCTTGCGGCAACGTCGGTATCCGTCAAGCTCCAAGGTGGTTCCTCCGTCACCTGCACGAACGCTACCGCTTCAGGAGAAGCTCAAAATGGCGAAACCACCTCAGGCTATGTCGCGAACGACATCGAAGGAAGTGGTTCTTTCAGCTTTTCTTGCCCCAATTCGACCAGGCTGGGATTCCATGCCTACGTGGAACCGTCGTCTGTAATCAGTGAAAATCACGAATACCGTCTAGCGATGTACGACAGCTTTATTGGCAAATACAAGAGCCCGTTCGGGGAATACAATCAGGATGGCGAAGCCACTGGCGTCTACGTCGACGGCTCCGGTACCACCCCCTCGACTCTTACCTTCAAAGAAGCTGTGATCGGGCATCTGCGCACCTTCCCGAACACGGCGGTCCTCCTCACCGCGACCTTCAAAGCGACCACGGGCTCGGGCGGACTGCTCACCCTTATCGGTCACTTTTAGGGCCGACTCTGAACGGGACGAGAACCTCTCGGATCTCCGCGAGCCATCGTCCCCCGACTGCCGGCGAGCATCGGCTCGCCGGCAGTTCAGCTGCTCGTCGAATCCGAAGCCGAAGGGAGCTCAGGCGGCGTCGTTTGCGGGGTTCTCCCGGCCAAGCCCGTCCCCCGTCTGTAGGCTGCCGCCGTGGACTTCGCCCTCACCGACGAGCAGAAGGATTTCGTCGACGCGATCCGCGATTTCTGCGACCGCGAGTGCGGGACGCCTGATCAGCGCGAGCGGTTGACCGACGGCTACCGCGAGCACCACAGCTTCGACATCTACAAGCAGATGGCCGAGCTGGGTTGGCTCGGGGTGACGATTCCGGAGGAGTACGGGGGGTCGGGAGGGACGATGCTCGACGCCTGCCTGTTCATGGAGGAGACCTCGCGCGGCCTGGCCCCGATCGGCGGCTACGCGACGACCCTGATCGTCGCCGGGGCCACGCAGCGCTTCGGGACCGAGGCGCAGAAGGAAGCGATCCTCGGCGGCATCGCCGCCGGCTCGGTGGAGGCGATCGCGATGACCGAGCCCGAGGCCGGCTCCGACGTCGGCGCCCTCTCCTGCAAGGCCGGGCGCGTCGACGGCGGCTTCGTCCTCAACGGTCAGAAGGTCTTCTGCTCCAACGCCCACATCGCCGACCACGTGCTCGTCGTCGCCCGCACCACCCGCAGCGAGGACAAGCACGCCGGGATGACGATGGTCTGGGTGCCGCGCGACGCCGAGGGGATGGAGGTGGTCCCGATCGAGACGATGGGCGGTCGCGAGACCAACCACCTCTACTTCACCGACTGCGCGGCGCGCGAGGAGGACGTCCTCGGCTCGGTCGACCAGGGCTGGATGCAGCTGATGGCCGGGCTCAACGTCGAGCGCCTGATCCTCGCCGCGACGATGCTCGGGATCGCCCAGCGGGCCCTGGACGACCTCCTGCTCTACGTAAAGGAGCGGCGCCAGTTCGACCGGCCGATCGGCTCCTTTCAGGCGCTGCAGCACCGGATCGCCGACCTCGCCACCGACCTGCAGGCGGCGCGCCTGATGACCCACTGGGTCGCAACCCTGGTCGACGAGGACCCCGACCGGATGCTGCCCCAGCAGGCCTCGATGGTGAAGCTCTTCGTCACCGAGGTGACCAAGCGCGTGACCCTGGAAGGGATGCAGATGATGGGGGGCTACGGCTACTCCTCCGAGTACGACATGGAGCGCCTAGTCCGCACGTCCCTGGTCTCGACGATCTACGGCGGCACCTCCGAGATCCAGCGCACGATCATCGCCAAAACGCTGGGGCTTTAGCCCGCCGCAGATAGCAGCACCTGGTGGGCGTAAAATCGCTGTTTATGGCAGCGTCAGCCAAGAGAACGCTCCTTGAGCCGGGCCATGATGCGGAGTGGGCGGAGCTGAATCGCGAAAAGCGCGAGTATCACCTGCGGCGCGCTCGGTCCCTGAGTCCGTCCGAGCGGATCGCAGCAGGTCAGAAGCTCTCTCAACAGGCGGTATCACTGCTGGCTTCGATGATGAGGAGCGGCAATGTCTCTGCACGAGCCTTCTGGTCCTGACCTCGACGGCGTCGTCGCCGACGCCAACGCGGCGGGGCTCCGGTACGTCGTGATCGGAGGCTTTGCTGTCATCGCCAACGGCTTCATCCGTGCGACCAAGGATTCCGATCTGCTTGTCCCGGATGGCCCGGAGGCCGATGAAGCGATCCGCAGGTTCCTCGAGAGGATCGAAGCGAGTCGGTTGCACGATGGGAAGCAGTTGCAGGCAGCGGATATCGCAGACGCCCCGCACCTGCGGGTCCGGAGCCGCCACGGAATCATCGACCTTCTCAGGGGTGGGGTACCTCCCCTTGACTTCGACACCGTTGCCGGCAATGCGAGCTCTGTCGAAGTCGGCGGCGAGCCGGCCTTGATTGCTGGTCTGCGCAGCATCGTTGCGTTTAAGCGGCTCGGCGGCCGGCCCCAGGACAAGCGCGATCTCGAAGAGCTCGAGTTCTTCCACGGCGACCTTCCTGAAGACGAGATTCCTGGCCTGGACAGTTGAGCGCAGACCTTGAAAGAAGCGCTTCTTAGCCGGCCGAGCCCGCCAAGGTAGGGCGCCCGCCCTCGACCAGGGCCGGCTCGCCGATGTGGAAGCCCTGCGCGTAGTCGATCTCGAAGGCGCGGACCATCGCCAGCGTGTCCGCGTCCTCGATGCCCTCTGCGACCGTCTCCTGGCCGAAGGCCTTGGCGAACTGGACCATCGCCTGGACCAGTTTCTGGTCGGTCGGCGAGCGCGGCAGCTCACGGATGAACTCGATGTCGAGCTTGAGGTGCTGGACCGGCAGCTCTTTCAGGTAGCTGAAGGAGCTGAAGCCGGTACCGAAGTCGTCGAGGCCGAGGCCGCATCCCATCGCGGTGACGGTCTGGGCGAAATGTCGGGCGGCCTGCATGTTGGTGATCGCCGCCGTCTCGGTGATCTCGAAGTCGAGCCAGGCGGGGTTGAGGCCGTCGCCGATCGCCGTCCGCACGTCCTCGATCAGCGCCGGCTCGCAGAGCGAGGCCCCGGACACGTTGACCGCGATCGGCCTCGAGCGGCCGGCGAGCTCGATCGCCTTCGCCAGCACCATCCGGTCGATGTCGACGATCAGGCCGAGGCGCTCGGCCGTCGGCAGGAACGAAGACGGCGGGATCACGTCGTCGTTCTCGTCGAGCATCCGCACCAGCAGCTCCTCGCGGGCGACGCACTGGTTGCGCAGGTCGAAGATCGGCTGCGCGTAGACCACGATCCGCTGCTGCTCGAGCGCTTCGCGGATGCGATCGGCCCAGGTCAGCTTCCGGTTCGGCCCGCTGGCGGAGTCGACGGCGCGGCCGCCGCCTTCTTCCTTGGCTTCGCAGAGGGCGATGTCGGCGGCGATCATCAGTCCTTCGGCGGTGATCTCCTCGCCGCTGCCGCCGAAGGTGGCGACGCCGACGCTGGCCCCGACCGACGGCGTGCCCCGCTCGCGCACCAGGTCGATCAGCCGCTCAGCCGCCGTCCGCGCCTGCTCCGGCGTCGCCCGCTGCAGCAGCAGCCCGAATTCGTCGGCGCAGATCCGCGCCGGCAGGTCTTCGGCCCGCGCCTCCTCCCGCAGCAGCGTGGCCACCGTCTCCAGCAGCCGGTCGCCGGCCTCGTGCCCCAGCGAGTCGTTGACGATGCTGAAGGAGTCGATGTCGAGCAGCAGCAAGGCACCGGGCTCGTCCAGGTACCGCGGATCCAGGAGCCGGTCTTCGACCTCTTCGACGAAGCTGTCCCGGTCGATCAACTGCCGCTTGTCGGTCGCCTCCCGCAAGCCGACCTCTCAGTGCCCGATCGAAGCAGTCGGGAAACTGGCATCCATAAAAATAAGTAAACCATGGAAATCGGCATCCGTGGGGCCGGGGAGCAATCCCTGGGCGCCGGAGGACGCTATCCTTGGCCGCAGCCTCGAGCCTTGGCCCGAGGTTGTTTTTTGTACCGGCTTCTGCAACGACTGCCTCAGGCACGGAACGAGGGAAGATGGCTCGCGGAGATGTCCGCATTGCGGTGACGATGGCTTGCGAAGAGTGCAAGCGTCGCAACTACCAAACGAATAAGTCACGGCGCAATACGCCGGACCGCATCGAGATGCGGAAGTTCTGCCGCTGGTGCGGCCGCCACACCCCTCACAAAGAGACCAGGTAGTTCGCGATGGCGAAAACCCGTGCACAGCGCAAGGCCGAGCGCCGGGCTCGGGAAGCCGAACAGCAGAAACGCCCGCGCGGCCACGACAGCCCGGGCCAGGCCCAGCACGACACCCAGGTTCCGGTCTCCGGCGAGGTGGCCGAGGTCGAGGCGGTGGAGATGGGGATCGCCGCCGGTGCCCCCGAGCCGCAGCTCGAGACCCCGGATGCCCCCAAGCCCCGCTCCGCCCGTCGAGCCGAGGCGAAGGCCGTCAAGGAGGCGGAGAAGCGCAAGCGCGACGAGCAGAAGCGCCGTGAGCGCCAGCAGCTCGAGAAAAAGCAGAAGCAGGCGAAGGCCGAGCGTCAGCGGGGCGGTTTCATCGGCTTCCTCATATCCTGTTGGCAGGAGCTGAAGAAAGTCCAGTGGCCCGACCGGGAGACCCTGGTCCAGGCGACTGCCGTCACCATCCTCTTCGTGGCCGTCGCGGCTGCCTACCTCGGCGCCCTCGACGCGGCCTTCAACTGGCTCGTCAAGCAGATCCTCTGAGCGGGATCCCGAACAAAGGCTTATAGAGATGTATCGCTGGTACGTGATCAACACCTACTCAGGGCACGAGAACAAGGTCAAGCACAACCTCGAGCACCGGGTGCAGACGATGAGCCAGAACCGCAACGTGCGGCAGGTCGTCGTTCCGACCGAGCAGATCTCCGAGATGAAGGACGGGCAGAAAGTCCAGACCGAGAAGCGGACGATGCCCGGCTACGTCCTCGTCAACATGGAGATGACCGACGACGCATGGGGCCTGGTCAAGAACACCCCCGGCGTCACCGGCTTCGTCGGTTCCCGCAACAAACCGGTGCCGCTCTCCAAACCGGAGGTCGACCGCCTGCTCCACCGCGAGACCGCCGAGCGCCCGCGTACCCAGGCCCAGTTCGCGATCGGCGAATCGGTCAAAGTCATCTCCGGCCCGCTCTCCGACTTCTCCGGCGAGATCGCCGAGATCAACGAGGACGCCGCCAAACTCAAGGTGCTGGTCTCGATCTTCGGTCGCGAGACGCCCGTGGAGGTCGGTTACGACCAGGTGAAGAAGATTTAGGCGCCGAGCCGCTACCCTCTCGGACCCCTCATGGCGAAGAAAACCCTCACGGTCATCAAGCTGCAGATCCAGGCGGGCAACGCCAACCCGGCCCCGCCGGTCGGCCCGGCGCTGGGCCAGCACGGCGTCAACATCATGGACTTCTGCAAAGCCTTCAACGCCCAGACCCAGGGCGAAGGCGGGACGATCATCCCGGTCGAAATCACCGTCTACGAGGACCGCTCCTTCACCTTCGTCACCAAGACGCCGCCGGCCGCCGTCCTGATCAAGGAAGCGATCAAGATCCCGAAGGGCTCGGGCGAGCCCCACGTGAACAAGGTCGGGACGATCTCCGAAGCCCAGATCCAGGAGATCGCCGAACGCAAGATGCCCGACCTCAACGCCAACGACATCGACGCGGCGAAGAAGATCATCGCCGGCACCGCCCGCTCGATGGGCGTCGACGTCGCCTAGGAGAAGACCCATGCCCCACGGCAAGCGATTCCGCGCCCAGTACGACAAGGTCGACCGCGACCGCGCCTACCCGCCGGCCGAGGCGATAGCGCTGATCAAAGAGACCGCGAGCGCCAAATTCGACGAGACGGTCGAGCTGCACGTGCTGCTCGGCGTCAACGTCCGCCACGCCGACGAGCAGCTGCGCGGCACCCTGGCCCTGCCGCACGGGCTCGGCAAGGACGTCACCGTCGCCGTCTTCGCCCAGGGCCAGCAGGCCCGCGACGCCGAGGCCGCCGGAGCGGACTTCGTCGGCGGTCAGGACCTGGTGGAGAAAGTCCAGGAGGGCTGGACCGGCTTCGACGTCGCGATCTCGACCCCGGAGATGATGAAAGGCGTCGGCCAGCTCGGCCGCGTGCTCGGCCCCCAGGGCCTGATGCCCAACCCGAAGGTCGGGACCGTCACCGACGACGTCGAGAAAGCCGTCAACGACTCGAAATCCGGCAAAGTCGAATACCGGACCGACCGCCAGGCGATCGTCCACATGGCGATCGGCAAGGCCAGCTTCGACGAGGAGAAGCTGCTGGAGAACTACCAGGCCGTGATCGAGGAGATCGTTCGCGCCAAGCCTTCGGCGGCGAAGGGGAAATACATCGTCTCGGCAACCCTGGCGACGACGATGGGGCCCGGCATCCGAGTCGACTCGAGCGCCAAAGTCGACCGCGACGGCGCTTCTGCCTCCGCTGACGAGACCGCACCGGAGCCGGTGACCGCCTAAACTGCGTCGCCGCTAACCGCAGACCACCGGCAGAGCGCAAGCTCGCAAGCCCGGTGCAGGTGAGACCATGAACCGCGAGGAAAAGTCCGCAGCCATACAAGAGATCGCCGCCCAGATCGAGGAGTCTGAGGCGATCTTCGCTGTCGATTACCGCGGCATCAGCGTCCCGCAGGCTGCCGAGCTGCGCTCGAAACTTCGCGAAGCCGACGCCAGCTTCCGCATCGTCAAAAACCGGCTGACGAAAATCGCCGCCGACCAGGTCGGCGAGGAGCGGCTGCCGGAGCTCCTGCAGGGCCCGACCGCGCTCACCTTCGTCCGCGGCGACACCGCTCAGGCCGCGAAAGCGATCACCACTTTCAACAAAGAGCACGAGGTCCTCACCTACAAGGGCGGCTTCATGGACGCGACCTCGCTCGACGAGACCGCCTTCAAATCGATCGCCAAACTGCCCGCTCGCGAAGTCCTCAACGGCCAGCTAGCCGGCGTCGTCGCCAGCCCGCTCACGGGTCTGGTCCGCGGTCTGGGCAGCATGATCCAGGGCCTGGCCCTGCAGCTCGGCCAGATCGCCGAGAAGGGTCTTGTCACCGGCGCGGCACCGGCCGCCGAGGAGGCTCCGGCCGAGCCTGAGCCCGAGAAAGCCGAGGATGCCCCCGTAGAGGAGCCGCCGACCGAGGCTGCGAGCGGCAACGAGCCGCCGGCCGATCAGGCGGAGGCGCCGGAGGAAGAGCCGGAGCCCAAAGCAGAGACTTCAGATGAAGAGACTTCGAATGAGGATTCAAACGAGGAAGAGGGGTAGCGACTGATGGCAACCAAGACTTCAACCGAGGACTGGATCGAGGAGCTGAAAAGCATCTCGGTCCTCGAGCTCTCCGAGCGGATCAAAGCGCTCGAGGAGGAGTTCGGCGTCTCCGCGACGGCTGTGGCGGCCGCGGCTCCGGCCGCCGCCGGTGGCGGTGGCGGCGGCGACGAGGGCGGCGGCGAAGAGTCGTCGACCGTCGACGTCGTCCTCAAAGACGTGGGCGGCCAGAAAGTCCCCGTCATCAAGGTGGTCCGCTCGGCGACCGGTCTCGGCCTCAAAGAGGCCAAGGCGCTGGTCGACGAGGCCCCCAAAGCGATCAAAGAGGGCGTCGAGCGCGACGAGGCCGACAAACTCAAAGCTGAACTGGAGGAGGCCGGGGCCACGGTCGAACTCGCGTAAGCGGTTCGATCGGGGTTCCCGAGTCCGCCTGGGAAGCCAAACTTGAAGGTGCGGGCGGCGGTGTGTTATTTTCCGCCGTCGCGCGCCTTTTGAGTTCCCCTGCCCATATTTGCGCTGTATCCACGTCCCTCTGACCGTCCGAGGAGTCGCCGACTTTGGCACGTTCCAACGCTGCCCCCGTAACCCGTAGGAGCTTTTCCCGCCTAGACAACCCTCTCGAGGTCCCACACCTGATCGACATCCAGCGACGTTCCTTCGAGGAACTGACGGATCCGAAGAGCGGTGGGCTCCGGGAGACGATCAACGACATATCCCCGATCGAGGACTACACGGGGAACCTCCAGATCGTCTTCGGCGACTTCAAGTTCGAGGAGCCGCCGCACTCGATCGAGGAGTGCCGCGAGAAGGACATGACCTACTCGCGGCCGCTGACCGCGACCGTCGCCTTCCAGAACAAGGAGACCGGCGAGATCCGCGAGCAGGCCGTCTTCATGGGCGATTTCCCGTGGATGACCGAGCGCGGGACCTTCATCATCAACGGCACCGAGCGCGTTGTCGTCACGCAGCTGGTCCGTTCCCCGGGCGCTTACGTGATGGCGCCGAAGGACCCCGAAAAGCAGGTCTTCATCGCCAACCTGATGCCGGCCCGCGGCTCGTGGCTCGAGCTCGAAGTCGACAAAAAAGGCAAAGTCTTCGTCCGTATCGACCGTAAGCGGAAACTGCCGGTCACGGTCCTGCTGCGCGCGATGGGCTACGTCGAGGACCAGCAGCTCCTCGACATGTTCGACAACTCGGTCTACATCCGCCACACGATCGAGGCGGACACCGAGGCGACCCGGACCGAAGAGGGCGCCCTGATCGAGCTGTTCAAAAAGCAGCGCCCGGGCGAGCCGCCGTCGGTCGATGCCGCCAAAGCCCTGCTCGAGCAGCTCTTCTTCGACCCCAAGCGCTACGACCTCACCCGGGTCGGCCGCTACAAGCTCAACGCCCGTCTCGATCTCGACATCGACCTCGAGACCCGCGTGCTCACGCACGACGACATCATCGCCCTCGTCAAGGAGCTGGTGAGCCTGCCGAAATTGCTCGGGATCCCGGAGGAGATCGACGAGGAGAACCCGATCAAGGACTACGCCGCCGAGGCGATCACCTACCCGCGCGAGCAGGTCTACGACCACCTCGACGAGTACGAGCACTTCGGCAACCGCCGTCTGCGCACGGTCGGCGAGCTGATCCAGGAGGCCTTCCGGATCGGCCTGTACCGGATGGAGCGCGTGGTCCGCGAGCGCCTCACCACCGAGGACGCCGACGCGATCACCCCGCAGACGATCATCAACATCCGCCCGGTCGTGGCGGCGATGAAGGAGTTCTTCGGCTCCTCGCAGCTGTCGCAGTTCATGGACCAGACCAACTCGCTCGCCGGCCTCACCCACAGGCGGCGGCTCTCGGC
>DASTAR010000088.1:0-2319 GCA_035712505.1 Solirubrobacterales bacterium | reverse complement strand
GCGCCCCCAACTCGCCAAACGCCGAACCCCTCCGGGCTAGGCGGCGCGGGGGAGCTTCGCGGGAGTCGGGTGGGCGGTGAGGACCGCTGCCTCGATCGACTCGGCGGTGATCGCGACCAGTTCGCGCAGCTCGGCGGCGGAGATCGAGAGGGGAGGCATCAGCACCACCGTGTCGCCGAGGGGCCGGACGATGGCGCCGCGCCGGCGGGCCTCGACCGTCACCCGGTGCCCCATGCGCAGCGCCGGGTCGTGCTCGCCGAGGTCGATCCCGACCATCACGCCCTTGCGCCGCACCTCGGCGACCTCGGGCATCGACTCGACGTCTTCCAGCAGCTCGCCCAGCAGGGCGATCTTCGGCTGCAGCCGCTCGATCGTCCGCTCGCTCTCGAAGACCTCGAGGTTGGCGATCGCCGCGGCGCAGGCGAGGGGGTTCCCGGTGTAGGTGTGGCCGTGGAAGAAGGTTCGGTACTCCTCGTAGCTGCCGAGGAAGCCTTCGTAGATCTCCTCGCTGGCGAGCGTGGCGGCGAGCGGCATATAGCCGCCGGTGAGTCCCTTCGCGAGGCACATCAGGTCCGGCGCGACGCCCTCCTGCTCGCAGGCGAACATCGTTCCGGTGCGGCCGAAGCCGGTCGCCACCTCGTCGCAGATCAGCAGGACACCGTGGCGGTCGCAGAGCTCGCGGACCGCGCGCAGGTAGCCGGGCGGTTGCACCAGGATCCCCGCCGCGCCCTGGACCAGGGGCTCGACGATCACCGCCGCCACCTCGTCACGGTGTGCCTCCAGGAGCCGCTCGAGATCGGCCGCGTCGCCGGGCTCGGCCGCGTGGGTGTCGAAGAGGAGCGGCCGGTAGGTGGAGTGGAAGAGGTCGATGCCGCCGACCGAGACCGAGCCGATCGTGTCGCCGTGGTAGGCCTCGCGCAGGCGGATGAACGAGGAGCGGCGAACGTGGAGCCCGCCCCGCTGCTGCTGGTACTGGAAGGCGATCTTCAGCGCGATCTCGGCCGCCGTCGAGCCGGAGTCGGAGTAGAAGACGCGGGTCAGGCCGGGCGGCGCGATCTCGACCAGCCGTGCCGCCAGCTCCGTCGCCCCAGGGTGGGTGAGGCCCAGCATCGTGGTGTGGGCGACCCGGTCGAGCTGCTCGCGCACGGCCCGGTCGATTGCCGGATGGCGGTGGCCGTGGACGTTGCACCAGAGCGCCGCGGTCCCGTCCAGGTAGCGACGGCCGTCGACGTCGACCAGATGCGACCCTTCGGCTCGCTCCACCACCAGCGGCGCTTCCTCGCTCCAGCCCAGCTGCTGGGTGAAGGGATGCCAGACGTGGTCATGATCGAGCTGCGCGTGGTCCAGCGGCATCGGCAAGCACCCTAGCTCCGCCCGCGGCCGGAATCCCGAGCGTGATTTGCATCACAGAGGCAACTATTGCGCTTGAGAAAAAGTTGCATCGCTGCAACCATTGCGCAGGTGCAGCGTACTGAAGTGAAAGCCCTGACCGACGCCGCCACCGCCGGCGTCGGGGCCGCGGAGAAGGACACGGCGGCGCGGATGACCGCGCTGCTGCGCCACCTCTTCCTCTACGACCGCGGCAACCAGCTGCGGGTGATCGAGGAAACCGGGCTGTCGATGACGCAGTGCAAGGCGCTGCTCGAGCTCGGCGGCCTCGGTGCCTCGCCCCAGGCCTGGCACGTCAGCGACCTGGCGGAGCTTTTCGGCGTTTCGGTCCCCTCGATGAGCAGGGCGGTGGACGCGCTCGTCAAGGCGAAGCTGGCGACCCGCGTCGAGGACCCCGAGGACCGGCGGGTGCGCCGGGTGAAGATCACCGCCAAGGGCAAGCGGATCGTCGACGGCTTGGTCACGGTGAAGCAGACGGGCATGGAGGCGTTCGCCGCCTCCCTGACGGCCGCCCAGCGGCGCAAGCTCGACGCCGCCGTCGACGCGCTGATGGACCGCAAGGACATCGCCGAGACCTACAGACACCTGAACGGAAGCGAGGACGCTTGACCCGATACAGCCACCTGATCACCGACGAGAACCGCAAGTGGTGGACGCTCGGCGCGATGTGCTTCGCGCTGTTCATGATCATGCTCGACAACACGGTGGTGAACGTCGCGCTGCCCTCGATCCAGAAGGATCTCGGGGCCTCGATCTCGGGGCTGGAGTGGACGATCAACGGCTACACGCTCTCCTTCGCCGTCCTGCTCGCCACCGGCGGCCGCCTCGGCGACATCTTCGGCCGGCGGCGCATGTTCCTCACCGGGGTGATCGTCTTCGCGCTTTCCTCGGCGACCGCCGGCTTCGCCGCTGACCAGACCACGCTCGTCC
>DASTAR010000087.1:0-24698 GCA_035712505.1 Solirubrobacterales bacterium | reverse complement strand
CGAAGAAATGGACCTGCGATCAGTGCGGGGTCACCGTCAGCCGCCTCGGCGGTGAGAAGGTCGAGCTGCCCGAAAGCTGGGCGACCTCGAGGGAGGGCACCTTCTGCCTGCTCTGCCGGCGCGAGCGCGCCGCCCAGGCCGCCCTCGCCGCCGCCCCCAGCGGCTCGCTCGAGGACCGCGCCAAGCTCCGCCGCGCCGCCCTCGTCGAGTTCGAGGTCCGCCGCCGCCCCGGCCACGGCAACGGCGAGATCGCCAAAGCCTGCCGCTCCTCCGTCGCCGCCGTCGTCGCGGCGCGCAAGCGGCTGAAGATCCCGGCGCCGCAGTAGCGCAGCGGACTTTCTGCACAGCCCGGTGGGGCAAGGGCCGGCCGCGCTAGATGCGCGTCCGCTCGGCGAGGTCGCCGAGCAGGCCCTCCATCCCATGCTGCTCGTGCACGCGGCGCTGGCGATCGGCGCCGTTGCCTTCACGGAGGATGCGCTCGATCTCCTCGAGGGCGCCGGCCCCGCCCAGCTGCTCGGCGTAGGGGCGGGCCTCCTCGAGGATGCCGCGGGCGACCTCGGCGGCGGGGGCAGCGGTGCTCTCGTCGACCATCAGGCGCGCCTGCATGCCGTAGCGCTCGGCCTGGAAGTAGGACTCCTCGATCGCCTCGCGGGCGAGGCCGGGGGCGGCGGGCCGGTCGATCTCCTTCGCCGCCAGGGCCTGGATCAGCGCGCCGATCGCCGCGTTGCTTTCGGGCGCGGCCTGGATGTCCATGCCGCGCACCTCGACGGTCCCGAGGTTGGGATGCGGGCGCACGTCCCACCAGATGTAGGTGTAGTCCGGCGCGCCGGCGGCGGCGATCAGCTGGTCGGCGACGCGGAGGAAATCCTCGTAGTCGCGGAAGGCGCGCGGCAGCTCGAAGCGGGGGTAGCTGCGCACGGCGGCGGCGCGGGCGCTGGCGAGGCCGGTGTCGGCGCCGTCGCGGAAGGGCGAGTTGCCGGTCAGCGCCGCCAGCAGCGGCAGGTGGTGGCGCATCGCGTTGGCAACGGCGACGGCGGTTTCGGGGTCGGGCATGCCGACGTGGACGTGGAGCCCGCAGGGCGGCGTCGAGAGCAGGCTCGCCAGGTCCTTCTTCACCGACTCGTAGCGGGCCTTCTCGACCAGCTGGGGCTCCCCCGCCTCGCCGGGGTAGACGCCGGAGCCCATCAGCCGCGCCCCGGTGGCGGCGATCGCCCGGCGCACCTCGGCCAGCTCGCGCGCGGCCTGGCACGCGTCGTCGCAGACGCCCGTCTTCAGCTCGATCTGGGTGGCGAAGATCTCCGTCGAGACGCTCTTGCGATGCTCGGGGTCGATCCCCTCCAGCACCTCCTCGCCGGCGGCGACCAGGCGACAGCCCCCGTCGACCAGCAGCAGCTCCTCCTCGACGCCCAAAGTCAGCGGCGCCGAGCTGCCGAACCTGTGCTCGCGGCCGGCGCCCTCGGCTTCCGGCCTGCCGGCATCCCCGACGATGTTGGACGAAATCCCCATCCCGTGGGAGCGAGCTACCCCGCGCCAGAGCTTCCTTAACCCGGCCTATCCTGGCCCGATGGCCGCTGGAGGGAGACTGCGCGTGCTCGGCGAACCGGCCTACCGGCGGCTCTTCCTCGGACGCACCGTCTCGCTGATCGGGGACGGGATCTCGCCGGTGGCGCTCGCCTTCGCGGTCCTCGACCTGACCGGCTCGGCGACCGACCTCGGCATCGTCCTCGCCGCCCACAGCCTCGTCATGATCGCGTTCCTCCTGATCGGCGGCGTCATCGCCGACCGGATCTCGCCGCGCCTGGCGATGCTCGGTGCCGACCTGACGCGGACGCTCTCGATGGGCCTGATCGCGGCGCTGCTCCTGGCCGGGGTGGCGCAGATCTGGGAGCTCGCCCTCCTCTACGCCGCCGACGGGGTCGCCACCGCCTTCTTCAACCCAGCCTCGACGGCGATCGTCCCCCAGCTCGTCCCGGCCCGCCGCCTCCAGGAAGCGAACGCGCTGCTCACCTTCTCGCGCTGGGCGGGCAAGGTGGCGGGGCCGGCGCTGGCGGGGCTGCTGCTCGCGCTCGGCTCGCCCGGCTCGGCGCTTGCCGTCGACGCCGCGACCTTCGCCGTCAGCGCCGCCTGCCTGTGGGGGGTGCGGGCACCGACCCTGCGCCCGGAAGGCGCCGGCGAGACCTTCCTCGCCGAGCTGCGGCAAGGCTGGCGCGAGTTCGCGAGCCGCAGCTGGCGCGTCGCGATCGTCCTCTCCCTGGCGATCAGCAACGCGATATTCCCCGGCGCCTTCCAGGTCCTCGGCCCGACCGTCGCCGACGAGTCCCTCGGCGGCTCGAGCGCCTGGGCGGCGATCGCCGCCGCCTGGGGAGTCGGCGGCCTGATCGGCGGCCTCGTCGCCCTCAACATCCGCCCGCGCCGGCCCCTGCTCGTCGGCGAGGGCTTCGTCATGCTCTTCGGGCTGCCGATCTTCCTGCTCGCGATCCCCGCGGCGACCGTCGCCATCGCCCTCGGCGCACTGGTCGGCGGCGCCACCGTCAGCCTCGCCGAGATCCTCTACGACACCACCTCGGCCCAGCACATCCCCCGGGAGGCCCTCTCGCGGGTGAACGCCTGGGACTGGCTCGGCTCGCTGGCGCTGGAGCCGCTCGGGCTGGCCCTGGTCGGCCCGGTCGCTGCGGGGCTCGGCCTCTCCACCACCCTCTGGCTCAGCGCCGTCGCGATCACCCTCCTGCAGGCGGCGGTGCTCCTGGTCCCCAGCGTGCGGCGGCTCGAAGCGGTCGCCGAGGAGCCGGCCCCGTCTCCTCCACCGCGCCCGATCGAGGTCGGGGACTGAGGGTCGCCGGATCGAGGAGGCCCATTCGTCTAATCGCCTCGATCGATGCTCAAGTGGACGAGACGTACGCCGATGACTACATGTCTTGCCCGTAGAACCGCCAGCCTCCAGCCCACCCCCGGGTGCGCAACCGCTCTGGGGAAGCCACAAGGGCAGCGTCGCGCCCGCGGCGTCCCAAGGCGCTCGCCCAGGGATGGGAACTCGACGGAGCCTCTTCGGCGAGGGGCCGCTGGAGCCGCTCTCGGTGAAGCTCCTGCAGGCGGCGGGAGTCCTCTCGCTGCTGCTGGTCCTCGTCGTTGTCAACTCGCTGGTCAACCCCAGCGGTGGCGAAAGCCCGTTCAACCCGAATCCGGTCGCGGCGGCGGCGCAGCGGACCGAAGAAGTCCCGGGCATGCGGATGAGCCTGACGATGCGCTTCACGAGCGAATCCGGCCCGCCCTCCACCATCACCGGCCACGGCACCTTCAACGGCGAAGACAACCTCGCCGAGTTCACCTATGACGGCGCAGTCGCCGGGCAGCGGATGGAGTTCGACGCGGTCCTCGGCGAAGACGCCTGGTACTTCCGCTACCCCCAGCTCGCCGGCCGGATGCCGGAAGGGAAGGAATGGCTCAAGCTGGAAGGCTTCCCGGGGCAGAAAGACCTCAGCTCCCCCGGGGTCGGCAACCCCGACGAATCGCTGGGGATGCTGCGCGCCGGCGGACGCGTCCGCCGGCTCGGCCACGCGAGGATCGGCCGCGTCGAGACCACCCGCTACCGGGTGACGATGTCGCCGGAAGGGATCGTCCAGGCGCTGCATGCCCAGGGCAAGGACGAACTCGCCGAACAGATCGAAGGGGCGCAGGCGCAGATCGTCGGCCCGGTCCACGCCGAAGTCTTCGTCACCCCCGACGGGATGCTGCGCCGCATGCGCACCGTCACGACGGTGCTGGCCGAAGGCAAGGCCGTGACGACGGACATGCGCGCGGACCTCTTCGACTTCGGCATCCACCCCGAGATCGAGGTCCCTGACGACTCCCAGGTCCTCGACCTCGGTCCGGAGCTGGAAGAAAAGCTCGGCCGGCTGAGCTAACTGCTGAGGGGCCTAGCCCTGCCTGGAATTTCTCTGAGTGGTTTATCCTGCCGCGGCAACGTGGCGGCAATCTCCACTCCGCTGATCGTCTTGCTCGGGCTCGCGGGGGTTGCGCTCGGAGCGCTCGGCGCCTACCTGCTCGCCCGGCGCAAGGTCTCCCACGCGGCGGCGGCCATTCCCCTCGTCTCCCTGCTGGTCGCCCTGCGTCCCCTGCTCCTGCCCCTCCTCGCCGCCGTGCTGGTCGGACTGTTCCATCTCGGCGCCGCCGTGCTGATCGCGGGTGCGGCGCTGCTGACGTTCGCCGCCGCCTGGCTGCTCGTCGTCCCTGAAGCTTCGCGGCTGCGCGCCGCCGGCGCCTGGGACCTGCGGCTGCTGCAGCGCCACGGCCCCTGGATCGTGCTCGTCGCCGCCGCGCTGACGGTCGGCGGGGCGCTGCTCGCCTCCGACCGCTCCCTGGAATCGATCGGCGGCGCCGCCGCCGTCGTGCTCATCCTCGCCCTCGCCCTCTGGCTGCTCGCCTTCGTCCTGCGGCTGGTCTCGCACTGCTCGTCCTGGCTGCGGACGGGCGTCGCCCTCGTCGTCGCCCTCACCGGCTACCGGCTCGCGGCGGCGATCGGCCTCGTCCCGGGGGGCGACCTGATCTCCGACCATCTCCCGTTCCTCGACTGGCTGCTGCCCGTCCTGGCCGCCGCGCTGATGATCCTCGAGGCGGTGCTGGACGCGGTCGCGGCTGCGCGGGGAGAGGACCCAAGGGGTCGCGAGCAGACGGAGCGCCTGCCGGGAGCGCTCCGCCGAATCCGCGGCGGCGGACTCGGGCCAAAAGGGGTGCAGCTCTTCCAGGGCCTCGGCCTCGGCGTCGCCCTGCTCGCGTCCGGCGTCCTCCTGCTTGCGGCCTGGACCGGCCTGCTGCAAACCAACCAGCCGGGAAAGCGGCTCAGCACCGACACCGCAACCGAAGCGGCGGAAGCGGCGGCGCCGCCCGCGCCGGGCAGCTACCCGTCCGACGAGGCCCTCGCCGCCGCCTACAGCCCGGTCCTCGCGCTGACGCGGGCCGAGCGGTGGTCGCCGATCCCCTACGGCGGCTACGTCCATGGCGCGACGCTCAGCGGACCCCTGCCAGGCCCGCTTGCGCCCCGGCCGAGCGTGGCGGAAAAGCTGGGGGTTGGCTGCCCGCATCTGGCCTCGGCGCCCTGCTTCCGGCTCTCGATCCGCTGCCCCACCGGAGATCGGGACTGCAGCCATGCCGAACCGCATCCCACCCGCAGCGACGAAGGGCTCTACCGGGAAGGCGCCGTCTACGTCCGCGTCGCCCGCCGCGGCGCCGAGGAACGGCTGGAAGAACGGCGCAACACCGAAAACCTGCGCCGGTCCGATCGCTGGCCGCCGCAGCTCTTCCGCAGCGAAGGCCCGTACGCGAAGCGGCTCTCGATCCTGCTCCAGTACTGGTACTTCTACCGCTACGACGAATGGGAAACCCACGTCTTCGCCGGCAAGCTCGTGCAGCGCCACGAAGGCGACTGGGAGGCGGTGACGATCGGGCTCTCGAACGAGGAACCGCTGTTCGTCGCCTACTCGGCCCACTGCGCCGGGAGCTGGGTGCCGTGGGAAGAAGCCGAGATCTCCGACCGGCTCGGCGGCCGCACCCACCCGGTGGTCGCCGTCGCGGAGGGGTCGCACGCCAACTACCCGTACGCCGACCAGAAGCGCGCGCCCGACTGGGCGGGCTGCCAGGGAGCGCCGCAAGGGACGACGACGCTGCTCAGCTACGCCTCCAACATCCGCGACAAGACCGAATACGGGTGGGAGTGGTACCCCGCAGACGGCGGCATCCACCTCGTCTCCGAAGCCGAGCCGCCGATGAGCTTCCCCGGCTACTGGGGGGCGAGCGAAGACACGACGCTGTACGGGTTCTTCAAGACGACCCGGCTCGGCGAAGGCCACGGCCCGGAAACGCCGAGCGAGCAGCCGCTCTGGCGCACGCCGGTGACGAAGATCTTCTGCGGCAACTACAGCCAGCCGCACCTGCCCCCCTCCGCACCCCACGACTACTGCCCCAAGAGCGCGAGCAAGGAGTGAGATGGAACGCCAGATCGCCGATCTCCACTGTCACTACCCGATGCACATCCTGGCGGGCGAAAGCAGCAAGGACCGCTTCGTCGAGCCGCTGCGGGAAATCCCGAAGCGGCGCCTCTGGCACAAGGTCCGCGCGATCCTCGTCCGCTGGGCCGCGAAGCGCCTCAACTTCGGCCGCAGGGGAGAATGGCTGGTCGATCTGGAGGAGCTCGACCGAGGCGGCGTCCGCCTCGTCTTCTCCGTCCTCTACGTCCCCGAGACCGAGCTCGGGATCGAGGAGTGGCTGAGCGGGCGGCCCGAGGAGCGGAGCTTCGGCGAGCTGCTCGAACACATGGACGAAGTGGAGGCGGACCTCACGGCCCCGGGCGAAAGCGCGCCCGAGCACGTGCTCGTGACCAAAGGCTCGCAGCTCGAAGGCGCCGGGCGGGACAGGCGGATCCGCTTCGTCCACTGCGTGGAGGGCGGGACCCATCTCGGCTTCAAGGCGGCTGAGATCGAGGGGCGGATCGAGCAGCTCGCGCGGCGCGGCGTCGGCTACGTCACGCTCGCCCACCTCTTCTGGCGCCACGTCGCAACCAACGCCCCGGCGCTCCCCAACCTCAGCGACCGCCAGTACGACTCGATCTTCTGCCAGCCCGACGAGGTCGGCCTCAGCGCCCGCGGCGAGGCGGCGGTGCGGGCCATGTACCGCTACGGGGTGCTGGTTGACATCAGCCACATGCGCCAGCGAGCGATCGACGAGACCTTCGCCCTGCTCGCCGAGCTCGACGAGCGCGGCGGCAACGATCCCGCTGCCTATCCGGTGCTGGCGACCCACGCCGGCTACCGCTTCGGCGAGCACAGCTACATGCTGAGCGCGGAGACGGTCCGCGCCATCGCCTCCCGCAACGGGGTCGTCGGCCTGATCATGGCCCACCACCTGCTCAACGACGGGCTGCACGAGGACGATCCCGGCGACTTCGAGACGACCCTGCGCAGCGTCCGCCTCCACGTCGGCAAGCTGCACGAGATCACCGGCTCCTACGACCACATCGGCCTCGGCACCGACCTCGACGGCTTCATCAAACCGACGGTCGGGGGAATCGAAGGGGCGAGCACGCTGAAGCCGCTCGCCGAGGCGCTCCACGCGGCGTTCCCACAGCACGCCGAGGCGATGCTCCACGGCAACGCCCTGCGGGCGCTGAAGGCCGCCTACGCGCGCCGCGCCGAAGCCGGCATCGGAGTCGGCTGAGGTTCTTGACAACTGGGCCCATTTCGTGTCAGTCTTAAGTGACATGAAAGTTGCCGAGCCGCCCAACCTCGCCGTGGCCTCGTCCGCTCGCCCGAGCGGGGGCGACCGGCACGCCGCGCGCTCTTACCGCATGGTCGCCCGCGCCGAGGCGGCCGCCCGCACGCAGAGGCAGATCGTCGAGGCGGCCTTGCTCCTCTACATGGAGCGGGACTTCGAGCAGGTGACGCTCGAGGATGTCGCTGCCCGCGCCGGCGTGACGGTGCGCACGGTGTTGCGGCGGTTCGGCAGCAAGGAGGCCCTCCTGGACGCGGTGGCCGAGGCGGGGAACCAGGCGATCGAGGAGCGGCGTGGGAACGTTCCCGCGGGCGACGTCGCGGGTGCGGTCCGGTGCGCGGTCGGCGACTACGAGCTCTATGGCGACGCGATCGTGCGCCTGCTCTCGCAGGAGGACCGCATCCCGGCCTTCGCGCCGATCGCCGAGCATGGACGCCGACTCCACCGCGACTGGGTGGAGCGGACGTTCGCGCCGCAGCTCTCGCGCTGCCAGGGCGCAGCGCGACGGCGGCGGCTCGCCCAGCTGATCGCGATCACCGACGTCTACATGTGGAAGCTGCTGCGGCGGGACCTGCGATTGGGGCGCACCGCGACCGCCGAAGCGCTGGCGGAGATGGTCGACGGGCTCGAGGCAGGCGCGCCGGGGGCCGGGCGATGACGCGTTTCCTCGCTTACACCAACCCGCTGCTCGGCCACCTCTACCCGATCGTCCCGACCCTGCTCGAGCTGCGCCGGCGCGGCCATGAGGTCGTCCTCTGCACCGGGTCCCAGGCGGCGGACGGCGTGAAGCAGCCCGGACTGCGCGTCCGCCCCGTCGACCCCGCCCTGGAGCGCATCGAGAACGACGATTGGAAGGCGCGGACGCCGGTAGGAGCGCAGAAGCGCGACGTGGAGAACCTGGTGCGCCGTGCCCGCCTCGAGGTTCCGGACCTCGAGCGCGCCATCGAGGCGGAGCGGCCGCAGGCGCTGCTGGTCGACGTGACCGCCTTCGGTGCCAGCGCGGTGGCGGAGCGGTCGGGACTGCCGTGGGCACACGCCGTCCATTTCCCGGCGCCGGTGCCCTCGCGTGACGTCCCGCCTTACGGCCTTGGCCTGCCGCCGCGCCACGACGCCGTCGGAAGGGTCCGCGACGCGGTCGCCCGGCGGCTGGTCCTCGGCCTCCTCGAGCGCACGATCCTGCCTCGGGTCAACGAGCTCCGGAGCGCTGTCGGCCTCCGCCCGCTCGCCGACGCCACGGACTATTTCGGCTGCGTCGCGCCGCTGGTCCTCTACTACAGCGCCGAACCGTTCGAGTACCCGCGCTCCGACTGGCCGCCGAGCTTCCGCCTCGTCGGTCCGGGTGCATGGGATCCCCCCGCCGAGTCGCTCGCATGGCTCGATGACGTCGACCGGCCGCTGGTGCTCGTCACCTGCTCGAGCGACTTCCAGAACGACGGCAAGCTGCTCGACGTCGCGCTGGCAGGCCTCGCCGATGAGGACGTCTTCGTCGTCGCGACGACGGCCGGCGTCGACCCCGGCGGCTTCAGGACCCCCGCCAACGCGCGGGTGGAGCGCTACCTGCCGCATGGTCCCCTACTCGAACGGGCCGCCTGCGTGGTCTGCCACGCCGGGATGGGGATTACCCAAAAGGCGCTGGCGGCCGGCGTCCCGGTGTGCGCGGTGCCATTCGGCCGGGACCAGTTCGAGGTCGCGCGCCGGGTGCAGGTGGCCGCCGCCGGCGTGATGCTCCCGAAAGGGAAGCTCTCGCCGAAGCGGTTGCGCCGGGCCGTTCGGGAGGCAATTTCGAATCGGGCCGGTGCCACCCGCGTCGCCGCCGGCTTCTCGGCTGCCGGCGGGGCTGGGGCGGCCGCCGACGCACTCGAGAAGCTCGCCGGCAGCTATCGGGCGGACGCGGCGGATCCAAGCGAGAGCGAGAGCCCTTCGGCTGCGTAAAGCCGCAGGCGGGGATTGAGGAGGAGATCGAGATGCCGGTGGAAGCGAAAACCGGCAGCGCCCGCGAGGTGGCGCTCGCCTCCATTCAGGGCGTGCACGACCGCGATGGCGATGCGATCGTCGAGCTTGCCCACCCGGAGGAATACGCCGACGACTTCGTGGCGATCGGCGAATTCCGCGGCGCCGATGCCGTGCGGGGGTTCTTCCGCGAACTTTTCGCGGCGATGCCCGACTTCGAGCTGACCGTCGACCGTGTCGTCGCCGACGACTCCAGCGCGGCCGTGAAGTGGCGGGCGCGGGCGACCTTCACGAGTGCTCCATTCCAGGGGATCCAGCCGACCGGAAAGCCGGTCGAGCTCCGCGGCGTCGACTTCTTCGAGGTAGAGGACGGTCGGATCAAGCGTAACACCGTCTTCTACGACGGCGCCTCCTTTGCCCGACAGATCGGGATGCTGCCGCCCGAAAACTCGCTCGCGGAGCAGACTATGCGCCGCCTCTTCAACCTCAAGACGCGCCTGGCAAGACCGGCTCGCACGCTCGCCCGTCGGCTGGCCACGCAGTCTGGGCCAAGCAGCTGAAGAAGAGTGCCGTAGTCGGCTAGAAAGTCGAGGACAGCCCGCTCGAACCGAGCGAGTGGAACGCGGGGTCTGCCTTCCGTTGCGGGGCCTCGTGAAGTACCGCTACGGGGATTCGAACCCCGGTTTCCGGACTGAGAATCCGGCGTCCTAGTCCCCTAGACGATAGCGGCGAGGATGCGGGGCATTTTAGCGAGCCTGTGGGCGTGGACGCGAGACGTCGATCACAGGAGGCTCTCCTTGGGGCAGCCGGGGACAGGAGGCCCGCAACCGGTAAATTGCCTGCTCCGCGCGGCTGTGGCGGAACTGGTAGACGCGCACGGTTCAGGTCCGTGTGGGCGAGAGCCCGTGGAGGTTCGACTCCTCTCAGCCGCACCTCTTGAGCGAGTCCGCAGTTGACCCCCCTATAGCGGGGTCAATGGCGGAATCGCGGTTCAGGCCGCTTGGACTGCCGGCTCTCCCGCCCTTGCGGCGTTGCAGCTGATCTCCTCGACGAAGGTCGACCAGAGGGCGCGGGGTAGGTCGTGGCCCATGCCCTCGACCATCTTCAGGCGGGCGTTGGGGATGGCGCGGGCGGTGGCGCGGCCGCCGGAGGGGTTGACGAGGACGTCGCTCCTGCCGTGGATGACGAGGGCGGGGAGTCTGAGCTTGCGCAGCTGGTGGGTGCGGTCGCCGGAGGCGGTGATCGCGTGCAGCTGGCGGGCGATGCCCGCCTGGCTGTGGCCGCGGTCGAAGGAGCGGCCGGCGATCTCGCGGATCCGCTCCTCCTCGAAGGGGTAGCCGGGCGAGCCGATCGTCCTGAAGGTCTTGACGACGCGTTCGATCGCGGCCTCGCGCTCGCGCGGCGGCTTGCCGAGCAGGAGGCCGAAGGTCTTGTAGCTGGGGTGGCCGACGCGGCGGCTGCCGGTGGTGGACATGATCGAGCAGAGCGAGCGCACGCGCGCGGGGTGGCCGATCGCCATGCACTGGGCGATCATCCCCCCCATCGAGGCGCCGACCACGTGGGCCGACTCGATCCCGAGGTGGTCCATCAGCCCGATCGTGTCGGCGGCCATGTCGCGCAGCCGGTAGGCGGGCTCGCCGCGCCCGGCGAGGAGGTTGAGCACGCTCGGCACGCCCTCCGAGCGAACCCGGCTCGAGCGGCCGATGTCGCGGTTGTCGAAGCGGACGACACGGTAGCCGCGCTCGGCCAGCATCCCGCAGAACTCCTCGTCCCAGGCGATCATCTGCGTCGCCAGCCCCATGACCAGGACCAGCGGCTCCCCCTCGGGGTCGCCCATCTCCTGGTAACAGAGCTCGACGCCGTCGACCGGCGCCATCCGCTCCCCGCTGAACGCGTGCATCTGCAAAGCGTACCCAGACTGGCTGCCCAGCCAAACCCGGCCCGCCAAACCGGCGTTCGTCCTCGTAGCCGTGTAGGCGTCCCAAGGGCGAACGCCGCACCGGTTCCGGTAGAACGGGCGGGTGCGGACGGCGATCATCTCCGACCTCCACCTCGGCGTCGCCAGCGACGAGGACGTGCTCCGCGACCCGGACATCCGCCGCGTCCTCTTCGAGGAGATCGCGGGCGCCGACCGTCTCGTCCTGCTCGGCGACGTGGTCGAGCTGCGCAACCTGCCGGTGGGGCCCTCGCTCGAGCGCAGCCGGCCGTTCTTCGCAGAGCTCGGCGAAGCGCTGGGCGACGTCGAGGTGACGTACCTCCCCGGCAACCACGACGCGCGCCTCGCCGAGCCGCTGCTCGACGGGCTCTCCATCGCCGGCGAACCCGCCCTCGGGCTCCAGCACGACTACGCCCCCTCCCCGGGCCCGCTGGCGATGATCGACGAGTGGCTAGGCCCGGCACGGCTGCAGCCGGCCTACCCGGGCGCCTGGATCCGCGACGATGTATACGCGACCCACGGCCACTACGTCGACCTCCATCTCTCGCTGCCGCGGGCCGAGTGCGTCGCGGCGGCGGCGATGATGCGCTTCCTCCGCAAGCCGCCGCAGCAGGCGACGCCCGCCGACTACGAGCGGGTGCTCCGCCCGCTCTACGGGTTCGCCTACGGCCTCGCCCAGGTGCTGCCGACGAAGCGCCGGCGCAACGGCCCCTTCGAGCACTGGTGGGAGGTCCTGGCCGGCGAGGCCAGGGGGCTGAGCTGGCGCGCGCGGGCCGGACGTGCCGGCTTCCCGACCGCGGTCCGCAGCCTCAACAAGATTCTCCGCGCCGACTTCGACCCCGACGTCACCCCTGCCGCGATCTTTCGCAGCGGTGTCGCCGGCGGGCTCGAGCTGGCGTCGAGGCTCGGCATCGACGACGTCCACGTGATCACCGGCCACACCCACCGCGGTGGGCCGCTCCCCGACGAACCCGAATGGACCCTCCCGCGCGGCGGCCGCCTCCACAACACCGGCAGCTGGGTCTTCGCCACCGCCTTCCACCACCCCGGTCGGCCACCTAGCCCTTATTGGCCGGGAACCGTTACCTGGGTCGAGGACGACTCCCCACCCCGCAGGGTGCAGCTGCTTCTAGACCACCCCCATGCGGAGCTACTCGAGCTGGTTCAGCAGCGCCGGTGACCCAGCCAGTCCGCGATGACGCTGCCGATTTCGGGGCCGGCGTCCTCTTGTAAGAAGTGAGAGGCGTTTTCGATCGGCCTTGGCGGCGGGAAGTTCAGCTCGCTCGAGACCCTCTCGCCCACCGAGAACGGCAGGATCGGGTCTGAATCCGCCCAGAGGACAAGAGCGGATCGCTCGTCCTCCCGGAGAGCATCGGCCACTCGTTTGCCCTCAGCTGCTCCAACCGCATCGGGGGTCGTCGGCAGGATCAGCGGGAAGGCGCGGACGCCGGCCTTCGCTGCCGGCTCCATATAAGGAGCGTCGTAGGCGGCGATCACCTCGTCGCCGGGATCCTTCTTGCAGCCTCCCTTGACGAGGAAGCCGACCGGCACGTCCTCGTTGTCGCGGACGAAGTCGCGGAAGGCGAACCAGGCGTCGCTCATCTTCTGGCGGCCGGTGAAGGGGCCGGTCTCCATGATCACGATCCGGGAGATGCGGTCAGGGTGCTCGACCGCCAGCCGCAGCCCGATCGGCCCGCCCCAGTCGTGGACGACCGCGGTCGCGTCGCGCAGGTCGAGTTCCTCGAGCAGCGCCGCGACCAGCTCGACGTGGCGATCGTAGGTGTACCAGCTGAGGTCGGTGGGCTTGTCGGAGCGGCCGAAGCCGGCGTAATCCGGCGCGATGCAGCGGTAGCCCGCGTCGCGGACCGGCGGGATCACCTTGCGCCAGAGAAACGACCAGGTCGGCTCGCCGTGGAAGAAGACGACCGGCTGGCCCTCCCCCTCATCGAGGTGCGCCAATCGCAACCCGTCGACTTCGCGGTAGCGCGACTCGAACGGGTAGTCCGGCAGCCCCTCGAGCCGCTCCCGCGGCGTGCGCAGCGCGGCGACGCTCATCGGGCCCGAGTCTAATCGGGTCCGCCGGACCTTTGCCTCGCATAGCGGGACAAAGGGCAGGCGCACCTGCCAAGCCGGCATCTCCTACAACCCGATGCAAATTCCTTACTTTCCTGATCGACTTTGTGTTAGGCTGCCGCACCCGGCAATAGAAGACTATGACAGTCAACTTAGAAAGGAAACTGATGCGAATCATCCCCGCGGCCCTTCTTCTTCTCCTCCTCACGGTCTTCGGGGCCGGTTGCGGCGGGAGCGGTGAAGAGGCCGCCGACTCCAGCTCTTCGGGAGCAAAGCTCGACGTGGTCGGCTACTCCACCCCGGAATCGGTCTACGCCGGAACCCTCGAGCCCGCCTTCGCGAAGGGCTCGCGCGGCAAAGGCGTCAGCTTCAGCAACTCCTTCGGCGCTTCCGGCGACCAGAGCCGGGCCGTCGCGGCGGGGCAGCCCGCATCGGTCGTCCACTTCTCCCAGGCCGGCGACATGGAACGCCTCGTCGAAGAAGGCGAAATCGTCGCCAAGGACTGGGAAGCGAACAAATACAAGGGCATCGCCACCGACTCGGTCGTCGTGATCCTCGTCCGCAAGGGCAACCCGGCAGGCATCGAGTCCTTCAAGGACATCGAGGAAAAGGACGTCGGCGTCGTCACCCCGAACCCGTTCAGCTCCGGCTCGGCCCGCTGGAACGTCATGGCCGTCTACGGAGCGGCGATCGAAGAAGGCGACTCGCCCGACCAGGGGCTGGCGGCTGTCAAGACGGTGCTGGAAAAGACCGTCGCCCAGCCGGGCAGCGGCCGCGACGCCTTCTCCGCCTTCTCGCAGGGCGAGGGCGACGTGCTCCTCACCTACGAGAACGAAGCGATCAAGGCCGAAAAGGAAGGCGAAGAAGTCGAATACGTGATCCCGCCTTCGACGATCCAGATCGAAACCCCGATCGCGGTGACCAAAGACGCGCCGGAGCCGGCGGCGGAAGATTTCGTCAACTGGCTCTGGTCCGACGAAGGCCAGGAACTCTGGGCTGAAAACGGCTACCGCCCGGTCAACCCGAAGCTGGTCGACCCGAAGCAGTTCCCGACCCCGAAGGATCTGTTCCAGATCAGCAAGTTCGGCGGCTGGGGCAAGGTCAACGACGAGTTCTTCGACGAAGAATCCGGCTCGGTGGCCAAGATCGAGTCCGAACTCGGAGTCTCGACCTCGGGCTGATCGATGGAGGCCGGGACCCTCACCCACTCACGCGCCCCCCGGGCAGGCCTGCGCCTTCCCGGGGTCGGCGCCGGCCTCGGCCGCGGCATGGTCATGCTCTACCTGAGCCTGATCGTGCTGCTGCCTCTGGCGGCGCTGACCAGCCAGGGGCTGAGCGAGGGGCTCGGCCACTTCTGGCAGCAGGTCACCCAGCCCCAGGCGGTCCGGTCGCTGAAGCTAACGCTGATCGCCTCTTTCATCGTCGTCGTCATCAATGGCTTCTTCGGGACGATCCTCGCCTGGCTGCTGGTCCGGGACGAGTTCCCCGGCAAGGCGGCGATCAACGCCGTCGTCGACCTCCCCTTCGCGCTGCCGACGATCGTCGCCAGCCTGATCCTGATCGAGCTCTGGGGCGACAAAAGCCCCTTCGGCGTCCACATCGCCGGCACCCCGACCGCCGTGGTGGTGGCGCTGATGTTCGTCACCCTCCCCTTCGTCGTCCGCGCCGTGCAGCCGCTGCTGATGGAGATGGACCGCGAGATGGAGGAGGCCGCGGCCTCGCTCGGCGCCGGCGGCTTCACCGTCTTCCGCCGCATCGTCTTCCCCAACCTCCTGCCCGGCCTCGGTGCCGGCGTCGCCCTCGCCTACGCGCGGGCGCTCGGCGAGTTCGGCTCGGTCCTTCTCTTTGCCGGCGGCCTCCCGAGCACGATGGTCTCGTCGGTTTTCATCAAGCAGCAGATCGAGTCGGGCAACGAGACCGGCGCCGCCGCCGTCTCGGTGGTGCTGCTGCTCTGCTCGCTCGGCTGCCTCGCGGTCGTCAGCCTGATCCAGCGCTGGAGCGTGCGCCATGAAACCGCGTAGCCGCTGGACCCTTCGGGCCCTCGGCCTCGGCTACATCCTCCTGCTGCTGCTGATCCCGCTCGGGTTCATCTTCTACGAGACCTTCGAACACGGGATCGCACCGCCGCTCGACGCGATCACCTCGCCCGACGGCCTGCACGCGCTGGAGCTGACCCTGATCACGGTGGCGATCGCGGTGCCGCTGAACACCGTCTTCGGGATCGCCTGCTCGATCCTCCTCGTCCGCCACAGGTGGCGGTTCAACTTCCTGATCGACGCGGCGATCAACCTCCCGTTCGCGATCTCACCGGTGGTCATCGGCCTCTCGCTCTTCCTCCTCTACGGGACCACCGGCTGGTTCGAACCGGCGCTCGCCGAAGCCGGGATCAAGATCCTCTTCTCGGTCCCCGGGATGGTCCTCGCCTGCATGTTCGTCTCGCTGCCCTTCGTGGTCCGGGAGACCGTGCCGGTGCTGCAGGAGATCGGCACCGAGCAGGAGCAGGCCGCTTCGACCCTCGGCGCCAACGCCTGGCAGACCTTTTGGAGGGTGACCCTGCCGGCGATCCGCTGGGGCGTCGCCTACGGTGTCGTCCTCACCACCGCCCGCGTGCTCGGCGAGTTCGGCGCCGTCTCGGTCGTCTCCGGCTCGATCTCCGGCCAGACGCAGACGCTGCCGCTGTTCGTCGAGAAGCAGTACGAGAACTTCAACCTCCCCGGCGCCTTCGGCGCCTCGATCGTGCTCGCCTTGCTTGCCCTGGCGACGCTCCTTGCAATGAACCTGCTGAAACGAAAGGAGGCCGCCTGATGGGAATCTCAGTCGAGGGAGCAAACAAGCGCTTCGGTGACTTTCAGGCGCTGAAGGACGTATCGATCGAGGTCCCGGAAGAGTCCCTGACCGCCCTGCTCGGACCGAGCGGTTCGGGCAAGTCAACCCTGCTGCGGGCGATCGCCGGCCTGGAGACGCTGGACGGCGGCCGGATCGTGATCGACGGCCAGGACGTCGGCAAGACGCCGGTCCAGAAGCGTGAAGTCGGCTTCGTCTTCCAGCACTACGCCGCCTTCAAGCACATGACCGTCTACGAGAACGTCGCCTTCGGGCTGAAGATCCGCAAGTGGGACAAGAAGAAGATCTCGGCCCGCGTGCACGAGCTGCTCGACCTCGTCCAGCTTCCCGGGCTCGCCGACCGCTACCCCTCCCAGCTCTCGGGCGGCCAGCGGCAGCGGATGGCGCTGGCGCGGGCGCTGGCGGTGCAGCCGCAGGTGCTGCTGCTCGACGAGCCGTTCGGGGCGCTCGACGCGAAGGTGCGCAAGGACCTGCGGACCTGGCTGCGCCGCCTCCACGACGAGATGCACGTGACGACGATCTTCGTCACCCACGACCAGGAGGAGGCGATGGACGTCGCCGGCCAGCTGGTGGTGATGAACGAGGGTCGGGTCGAGCAGTCCGGCACGGCCGACGAGCTCTACGAGCACCCGGCCAACGAATTCGTGATGAGCTTCGTCGGCGAGGTCAACCGGCTGGGCGAGCACTTCGTGCGCCCGCACGACATGGAGATCGTCCTCGACCCCGACGACCGCACCCGGGAGGGCCTGCTCAAGCGGATCGTCACCCTCGGCTTCGAGGTCCGGGTCGAGCTCCTGCTCTCCGACGGGACCGAGGTCTGGGCGCAGCTGACCCGGGCCGAACTGCAGCGGCTCGAGCTGCGCGAGGGCCAGATCGCCTACCTGCGCCCGGTCCAGGCCAAGAGCTTCAACGGTTCGCTGCCGTCGATCGCCCGCGGGGCCTCGACTCCCCTCGGGTCCCACGACGGCGGCGACGCGGGGTTACCTGCAGCCGTTTGAAGGGGCGACGGGGCGGGGCGTCTTCTTGCCGGGCGACGCCCCGCCCCACTTCGCCGCCACACCCTCCTGACATAGCGGCCCGCGAGCACAAGTCATGGTTCCTTTGTCCGCCCATACCGGACTTAGGAACCACTGAACTGAGCTTTGCCGCCGCTTCGAGTTTCCGTGGTTCTTTTGTCCTCTATGTCAGGACAAAGGAACCATGACTTGGGATCGTCCCGCCGTGCACGTGATATTCTTGACTTAGATCATCAACAAATATAGGAAGGAGACGGGATGTCTAGAGCCGTAGAGCAGACGAGGTTTCGGTCGCGGGGTCGGTTGACCGGGCTGGTGCGGGACGAGAGTCCGGCCGGGACCGGGCAGAACCGGACCACCCAGACCGACAACCGCGAGTCGGAGCTGCGTGGTGCCGACGAGGCGCTCGTCTACCGTGCCCGCCTGATCCTCGGGGACTCCCTCCCCCGCCCCGAGCGCTGAGCGAACCGCGGGAGGGGCGCCGATCTGGCACGCTCTCGGGATGAACGGACAGGAGCAGAACGGGGAGCCGATCACGCAGGCCGGCATCGAAGAGCTGAGAGCCGAGCTCGCCGAGCTCGAAGGCCCGGCGCGCCAGAAGATGGCGCAGCGGATCAAGGTCGCCCGCGAGGAGGGCGACCTCAAGGAGAACGCCGAGTACCACACGGCCAAAGAGGACCAGGCCCACATGGAGACGCGGATCAAGCGGCTGCAGGAGCGGCTGCGCAACGCGGTGGTCGTCGAGGTCTCCGAGCTCGACTCGGACGTCTTCTCCTTCGGCCGCAGCGCCGAGGTGCTCGACGAGTCCAAAGGCGAGACCAACGTCTGGACCCTGGTCGGCTCGACCGAGGCCAATCTCGCCGATGGCCGCCTATCCGCCGAGTCGCCGATCGGGCGGGCGCTGATGGACGCCCGGGTCGGCTCGACTGTGACAGTCGAGACGCCGAAAGGCGACCGCGCCTTCAAGGTCGTAAAGCTCGTCTCCTGACGCCGAGGCGGTCGGGAGAATGGGCCGATGCTGAGGCTCCGCTCCTCCGTCCACCACAGCCGCGCCGAGCAGTTCGGCTCGCTGCTGCGCGACCTCGAGGGGGTGCGGCGGGTCGTCCAGCAGGCCGATGAGGCCGCGGCGGAGGCCTGCGTCTTCGTCGCCGACGTCGAGCCCAGCGCCGCCGACAGCCTGGTCGGCGCGTTCGGCGACTTCGGCATCGAGGCCGACGATTACGTACTCACGCGGGTCGAGGTGGTCGCCCCGCAGCGCCGCCACCATCTCGGCGAAGCCGGCGCCGGCGGCTTCGCCTGGATCGAGGTGATCGGCCAGGCGCGCGCGAATTCACGCCTGCTCGCCCGCTACCTGGCGCTGATCAACGTCGCCGCGGTGATCGCCGCCCTCGGCGTCATCACCAGCAGCTCGATCCTGATCGTCGGCGCGATGGCCGTGAGCCCGGACCTGCTGCCGATCTGCGCCACCTGCGTCGGCCTCGTCGCCGGTCGCTACCTGCTCGCCCGGCGCGCCTTCGTCACCCTCACGCTCGGCCTCGGCCTGGTGGTCGCGACCGCCGCCGTGCTCAGCTTCCTGCTCAAGGTGACCGGCCTCCTCCCCGACGGCTTCGCGGTCGAGCACAGCAGCCTCACCAACCTCGCCCACACCGACTACTCGACGGTGCTGATCGCGCTGGCGGCGGGGGTCGCGGCGATGCTCTCCTTCGAGACCAAGGCGAGCGCCGCGGTCGGCGTCGCGATCTCGGTGACGACGATCCCGGCCTCCGCCTACCTCGGCGTCGCGATCGGCGGCGGCGGGATCGAGCACGCGCTCGGCGCCGCCGTCGTCCTCGCGATCAACGTCTCGCTGCTGATCGTCTCCGGCAGCCTCACCCTCCTGGCCCAGCGCTGGGTGCCGAACCGGTCCGGCGCGCCGCTCTAGAGGATCGATTCCGACCACGGCGCCGGCTCCGGCCGTCGCTCGTCGTAGACGACGCCGGACGTGGCCAGGCGGTCGGCCCAGGTGCGCCGCCCAGCGTCGAAGACGACGCCCAGGAAGCCGATCCCGAGGGTCAGTACCGAGAGACCCAGCCCGCCCAGGCGCCTGAGGCTGCGCCGCAGCGACAGCCGCTCTTCCAGCCGGATGCCGACGAACCGCATCCCCGGCGTCTGGTCGGCAAGCGACCAGAAGGCGACGAGGTAGATCGCACCGAAGGAGAGCCAGGCGGTGGAGCCGACGGCGATCGCGAGGCCGCTGCCGCCTTCGCCGCTGCCGCCGAAGGCATTCGCGACCAGGGTCACGAGGGCGACGAAGGCGGTGAAGGCGAGGTTGACGAAGACCCCGTCGATCGCCATCGCCAGAGCGCGGCTGATCGCGCCTGCGCGGTCGGTCGGCAGCTCGCGCTGCTTGCGGAAGAAGACGCGGCGGACGATCCGCTCGAAACGGTCGTCGACTCGCCTCACCACGTTTCCGATCGTGCGGCCGATGTCGCCGAGCAGACCCCTGCCCTGGGCGCTGATCGCCGCCCGCACCTCCGGCGCCTCGGCGATCCGCTCGACCAGCTGCTGGGCCTCCTCGCTGGCCAGCAGCCGGCGCCAGACCTCGTCGACGAGCTCGCTGTCCATCGCCTCCAGAAGCGCGCGCTTGACCGCCTCGCTCTCCAGCGCGCCTTCGACGGCCTCTTCGATCACCGGCCCCTGGAGGACCCTGACCATCGCCCGCTCGACCGCTTTGCTTTCAACCGCAGCGACGATCGCCTCCTCGGCGGCGGTTTCGACCGCCCGGTCGATCCCGGTCGCTTTGGTGACGGTGCGGGCGCCGCGCACCCCGACGCCTAGCAGCCGCGCCGGAATCGGAGTCCTACCGTTCTGGGGTGGTCCGTCCTCCATCTTCCGACTCTAACCGCTCCACCAGGCGATCCAGAAGCTCTGCTTGGGTGGGCAGGATCTTCTCGCGCGCGATCTCGAGATCGAACCACTCGGCCCTGTCGACCTCCGGGAACTCCTGCTCCCTGCCGCTGCGCGGCGGCCACTCCATCGCGAAGACGTTGCTGGCCAGCGAGGCGGGGTCGAAGTCGGCCTCGGCGGCCCAGGCTTCGACCACTTTGCCGGCCCGCTGGCGGATCGAGCCGAGCTCGATCAGCGCCGCGGGATCGAGCTCGGGCGCCTTGCCGAGCTCCTCTTCGAGCTCCCGGATCGCGCAGGCGCTCGGCTCCTCCTCGTCCTCGATCTGCCCCTTCGGGATCGACCAGGCGCCGGCGTCTTTCCGCGCCCAGTAGGGGCCGCCCGGGTGGACGAGCAGGAACTCGGTCTCATCGCCGTGGCGGCGGAAGAGGAGGATCCCGGCGCTGCGCTTGGCGGCCATCGGTCCGAGTCATATCGACTCGGACCGATGGCAGTGAACCTGCCGCGGCGAAGCCGCGGCGCTTGCCCGCGGCGCTCAGCCGCCGAGCTTGTAGGCGACCAGTTTCGCCGCCTGCCCTTCGGCAACCGGCAGCCCGGCCCCGGCCAGGAGCATGTCGCCGCTGACCATGACGCCGGCGTTGGTCCCCGAGGGCAGCGCCGCCTGCCAGATTTCGCCGCCGCTGTTGGTGCTCAGGGCATGGATCACACCTTCGGCCGAGGTCGCGAAGACGACGTCGTTGCTGACCACGAGCGAGCCGTAGGCCGGGCCGGGCAACTTCGCCTCCCAGGCCACTTTTCCGGTCCGCAGATCGATCGCATAGACTTCGCCGATGGCCGAGCTTTCTTCGGTCACTTCGGAGCCGCTGCGCACCGTCATCGAGTGGTCGACGATCGGCACGTAGATGCGTTCGCCGTCGCTGGCAGGCGCCGCGATCACGCCGCCGAGCTCGCCGGGAAAGACTTCTCCGGTCTTGATCTTGTCGTATTCGTGGCGCATCGCGTAGAGGCCGTCTTCGTCGTGCCCGTTGTGTTCGCCGACGCTGTCCCGCCAGACCACCTTGCCGCTCTTCAGGTCGACGGCGACCACGAAGCCGGACTTGCCGGAGCCGATCGCCACCTTCCTGCCTTTGGATTCGGTGATGATCGGCGAGTTCTGGAAGTCCCAGTCGTAGATGTTGTGGGGGGTCTCCTGGTAGAACCAGTCGAGCTTGCCCGTGTCGGGATTCAGTTTCACCAGCGAGTCCGCGTAGCGGTTGTCGCCGGGGCGGCTCGACCCCCAGGGGTGGTTCGGCGTGCCCGGCAGCGGCGCCGGGTTGCCCGTGCCGGCGTAGAGGTTGCCCTGGGCGTCGAACGAGGGCGGGTACCAGAGGCCGCCGCCGGAGTTGACGTCCGGTTCGCCCCAGAGGTCTTTGGGGACGGTGTCGAAGTGCCACAGTTTCTTCCCGGTCTTGGCGTCCATCGCCCAGAGCGTGCCGACCGTTCCCGCTTCGTATTCTGAGCTGGTGTTCTCGGGAACCGTCGAGGCGTAGACCTTGCCTTCGTTGACGCCCGGCGCCATGTCCACCGGCCCGTTCAGCTGGGTCAGCCAGAGTTCCTTGCCGGTCTTCTGGTCGAGGGCGAAGGCGCCGCCGTTGGTGGTGCCGTAGACGCGCCCTTCGGCCACCGCGAGGCCGTTCGGGCCGTGGCTGGGGGATTCGAGTTTCGTTTCCCAGATCACGTCGCCGCTTTCGAGGTCGATCGCCGAGACGTTGGATTCGAGGTCCTGCGAGTAGACGACGCCGTTGATGATCAGCGGCGTCGAGGCGTAGCTGCCGTAGATGCCCTGGCCTTCGATCGGGACCGACCAGGCTTCCTTCAGCTGGCTGACGTTGCCGCTGTTGATCTGGCTCTTCGCCTCGCGGTTGGCGGCGAGGTCGATGTTCGGTTGACCGTCGCCGGTGAGGTTGCTTTCGCTCGACGCAGACGAGGAGGACGAGGATCCGCATCCCGCCGCCAGCGCTCCGATCGCGAGCGCCAGGCCGAGCAGCGCCAACCCCCTGAATTTGGACAGCATCGACATCCCGTCTCCTCTCCCTAATCGAGTAATAAGGATTTGTCTTCCATCGTTTCAGAAATCCCTGCAAAAGAGGGATCCAGTTCGCTTAGAAGCGGTTGCAGCACCCGGTTCGCGAGCAGCCCGAGGCTGCCGAGGTTGGCGAATCCCGGCCCCTGCCGGAGACCGCCGAGGCCGGGGATATGCAGCCGCGGCCGCACCCCCTCGAGCTCGAGGCCGCGGCCGATCGGCACCTCGGTCTGCGGCGGGCGGTCCCAGAGCGGGCCGCACTGTTCTTCCACCTCGTCGCGGACGGCGTCGGGGAAGAGGCCGCGCAGCTGCCGCAGCAGGTCGAAGCCGGTGCAGTTGACGACGAAGTCGTAGGGCTGGGAGCAGAGGCCCCGCGAGGGGCTCTCGAATTCGAGCACCGCTGCCTCGCCGTCGTCGGCGAGCGAGACGTGCACCGCGCGGCCGCAGACGAACGAGAGGTGGTCGTCGTCGGCGATGCGGGCGAGGACGCTGGCGTCGAAGACGCCGCGATCGCAGTGCTTGACGAAGTCGCGCCGGGTCTCGACGTCGAGGTGCTCCCAGTCGACGTTGTCGGGGTCGGCGAAGACCCGGTTCTCGAGGAAGCTCTCGCCGCGGCTCAGCGGCAGGGTCGGCGTGTAGACGGCGATCCGCGCTGCCGGGCGCAGGTCGCGGAGGAAGACGAGGGCGCTGAGGGCGCTCTCGCCGCCGCCGATGACCGCGATCTCCACCGCCTCGCCCTCGGGCACGCGGACGAACTCCTCGCGGCGGCTGTCGCAGTGGAAGACGCGCGACTCGACCTCGGGGTCGTGGGGGAAGTGGCGGTGGACGCCGGGGCCGGTGAGGACGAGGGTGCGGCCGCCGTGGCGCTCGGGGTCCTCGGAGCGGCCGCGCTCGGCGACCTCGACCTGCCAGCTGTCGCGGTCCTCGGTCAGCGAGACCTCCGTCACCCTGCCGTCGTAGACGGTCACGCCCTCGGTCGCCCGTTCCAGCACCCAGCCGAGGTACTCGCCGTAGTCGCGGTGCATCACCGAGGGCGAGCCGGAGTTGACCCAGGTGGCGTATTCGTGGCGCTCCATCGCGAAGCGCTGCCAGGTCAGCGGCAGCAGCGCCGCGTCGATCCGGTCGCCGCGCTCGCCGAACTGGCGCGAGCTCTGGTACGGGAAGCCGACGTCCTTGATCGGCGGGATCGCCAGCGGCTCCTCTCCCGAGGTCATCCCGTTGCGCCCCAGCCAGGACGCCGCGGGCTCGGTTTTCTCGACCACGGTCATCGAGATCTCGGCCAGCCCGAGGGTGTTGATCGTGTGCACCTTGGCGGCGAGCGCCGCGGCCTTGGCGCCGGCGCCGACGACGAGGATGTCGCTGTCGCTCATCCCGGCCCCCTAGACCGGCGCCAGGGCCTTGCCCCCGGCGGCCTCGGTTTCCCTCGGTTCGGCGATCACCAGCCCCTTCTGGTCGGGGGCGAAGGCGATCGCGCTTTTGCGGGCCCGCTCGGCGTCGTCCTCGACCGCCCGTAGCTCGGTCGTCTCCAGGACGATCCGCAGCACCCGCTTCATCTCCATTTCCGCGTAGCTGGCGGCCAGGCAGCGGCGGACGCCGCCGCCGAACGGGATCCAGGTGTAGGTGCCGGGCTGGCTGCCGACGAAGCGCTCCGGCAGGAAGCGCTCGGGCTGCTCGTACCAGCGCGCGTCGCGGTGGATCAGGTGGATGCAGGGCGCGACCGTGGTCCCCGCCGGCAGGTCGTAGCCGCCGAGGCGCATCGGCTCCAGCAGGTTGCGGACGACGACCGGGACCGGCGGCCGCAGCCGCAGCGTCTCCTTGACCACCGCGTCCAGGTAGGTGCCGTCGCCGTCGAGGACGTCGTCGCGGAGCAGCTCGAGCTTGTCGGGGTTGCGGAGCAGGCGCTCGAAGGTCCAGGCGAGCGTGCTCGAGGTCGGGCCGTCGGAGAGCAGCGTCACCAGTTCGTCGCGCAGGTCCTGGTCGGACAACGGCGAGCCGTCCTCGTATTCGGCCCGCACCAGCATCGAGACGACGCCGAGTGCGCCCCCATCCGGTTCGGCCTTGCGCCGCCGCACCTCCTCCATCACCGCCTCCTCGACCGCCCCCATCGCCTCGCGGTATCCCCTGCTGCGGATCACCCAGCCGGGGCCGAAGGCGGCGAGCATCGCCAGGTTGCGCGGTTCGTTCATCCAGGTGGTGAGGCCGCGCAGGCGCTCGCGCAGCGGCTGCAGGCGCGGGTGCTCGGAGTCGGGGCCGAAGACCGCGCGCATCACCACGTCGAGGGTGATGTCCTGCATCCGCGGCCAGAGCGCGAACGGCTCGCCGGCCGGCCAGCGGGCGATCTCCTGCCGCGCGACCAGGGCCATCATCTCGGCGTCGGCCTGCACCGCCTGGCCGTGGAAGGAGGGCAGCATCAGCTTGCGCCTGGTCATGTGCTCGGGTTCTTCCAGCAGCATCACCGAGCGCGGGCCGAGCAGCGGCCCCAGCAGCGGGTTGGCGGTGTCGACGCCGACCGCGCTGCCGGCGGTGAAGACCCTTTTGACGTCGTTGGGGTCGGCGAGCAGCACCCAGTCGCCGTAGTGGCGGATCCGGAGCGTGAAGACGTCGCCGTAGCGACGGTGGCAGCGCTCGAGGAACGGCATCGGCCGCTGGGTCCAGCCGACGGCCTGCAGCGCCC
>DASTAR010000086.1:0-29859 GCA_035712505.1 Solirubrobacterales bacterium | reverse complement strand
CTACGAGATCCCGCCTAAGCGCTGATCCGCGTCGTCAGTCGGCCGAGCGTTGGGGACTCGATGACGATCTCGTCGCCGTCGGCTAGCCAGACGCGGGGTTTGCGGCCCATGCCGACGCCCTCGGGGGTGCCGGTGGAGACGATGTCGCCGGGCTCCAGGGTCATCAGCCCCGAGAGCTGCGCGACCAGCTGCGGGACGCTGAAGATGAGGTCGTCGGTGGCGCCGTTCTGCATCTCCTCGCCATTCAGCGTCAACCGGATCGCGATCGCATCCGCCGGCCCCGCCTCGTCCGGCGTCACCAGATAAGGACCGCAGGGCGCCGAGCCGTCGAAGACCTTGCCGGGCATCCACTGCGGCGTCGCCCCCTGCAGGTCGCGCGCCGAGAGATCGTTCAGCAGCGTGTAGCCGGCGACGTGGTCGAGCGCCTCGGCCTCGTCGACGTCCTTCGCCCGGCGGCCGACGACGAAGGCGACCTCGGCCTCGTAGTCGGTCTTGGCGGTCGGCGCCCGCACGGTCGCCCCGTCCGGCACCAGCGCGTTGGCGAACTTGGCGAAGAACGTGGGCATCTCCGGCGGGTCGGTCACCCCGACCTCGGCAGCGTGCTTGCGGTAGTTCAGCCCGATGCAGACGATCTTCTCCGGGTCCGGGATCGGCGGCAGCAGCCGCACCGAGGACAACGGATGCGACGGCGCCCCCGTATCTCCCAGCCGCCCCCTCAGCTCCTCGACCCGGCCCCCGGCAATCAGCTCCCGCAGGCCCCCCCGGTGCGGCTCTCCCAGCAGCGCCCAAGCGTCGACGACACGCTCTTCCTCGACGAACCCCGCTCTGGAACCGTCTCCCGCGTCGAACGTAACGAGCCGCATCCGCCGCAGCCTATTGAAGGATGGTCGGGTTCCCTCTCCCTCCTCCTAGATACGCTAGCTTTCGCTGCCGGGCTCCCCCAGGGCCCGTCTCGAAGTCTCTCGGGGGCGTAGCTCAGCTGGTTAGAGCGCCGGCCTGTCACGCCGGAGGTCGCGGGTTCGAGTCCCGTCGCTCCCGTCTCGCTGGAACCCGCATTGTATCGCGGGTTTCCGGCGGAACGGGAATGCCGGCGACAGGGGCAGTTCACGCTTTGGGTACCACGTTTGGGTACCAAGTGCCTCGTGAAATGCGCCACACCCCCCGACACCGCCGGGGGACCGTTGGGCTCGCGGCTACACTTCTTTTGATGGCAGCTCATCCTTGGCCTGACATTCCTGACGAGCAGCGATGGTCGCTAGAGCTGATGGAGGAACGCTTGGAGCGAACCTCCCAGCCACCGAGGGAGCTTTCTGCCCGCGCCGAGGAGCTTCGCGCCCAGGCCGCCCAGACCGACATCGAGGGCTACCGCGACGCAGCGCTCGCTTTGGCTGATCGCTATGAGCAGGCGGCAGCCGCTCGCCTCGCTTCGGCGTAGCTCTACGGCTCCAACATCGAACGCAGCCGGGCCGCGATTTCGCGCTGGCGGCCCAGCAGCGATTGAACCTTGGGCTCGATGTGCTCCAACTCCGCCTCGACCTCGCCGAGCGTTTGCTCCGCCCCCTCGGGATGGAGCAGGCTCTGCTCTGCCCACTTGTCTGAAAGCTGACGGACCCTCGCCGTCAGACCCGGCAGCTTGCCGGTCACGATCTGCGCCGACTCCTCCAGTAGGCCGGCTTGCTCTGCGTTGCCCCGGTCGTTCGCGATCAGCTCACGGCGCATCTCGAAGATCGCCTCGTGAGCGATCATCGCTGCGCTGAACAGGGCATCGAGTCTCTTGATTGCGGCGGGTCGCTCGGGCACCCGACCATCCTGCCCCACCGAGCGGCGGTGACAAGCTCGGTCTAACGGAAGATCCTGAAGCGCGCACGCTCCCCATTGGGGCAGACCTACAGATTGCGGACTCGCCGGCCAATCTCGTGATCCTGCGGATAGCCAGCGGACTCCCAAAATCCCCCGGCATCCTCGTCGTCGAAGGCGACCAGTGCGGTCACGCGGCGGACGCCGCACTGTCGCAGGTAGTCCTCGCCTGCGCGGGTCAACGCGAGCCCAATGCCTTCCCGACGATGGCTGTCGCGAACGGCGAGCCGATACATGTTTCCTCGCCATCCGTCCCACGCGGCGATCAGAGCACCGACGACCTCCCCATCCCGCTCGGCGACCAGAAGGGCGGCGGGCGAGTCGCCGACCAAGCGCTCCACGTCATCGAGGCGGTCGGACGTGCTCGCATGCTCGCTCCGAGCCTGTGCCCACAGGTCCAACACGGCCGCCACATCGGTCTGTCGGCATCGACGTATGGAGATTTTCTCGCTAGCCAAGTCCGAAGCCTACCTAGCTTCATGCGAGAGACTGGGTTGCCGGGTCGAGTCTTAAGGCTGCGCTACATGCCGCTTGCATCTGCGGGCACTCGCCCATATCTGTCCTTTAAGCGGACGACATCATCAAGCTGCGGCGTTGAGACCTCGATGATTTCGGCATCCTCCACGGCTTCAAGCGTGTGGACGACCAACGGCGAGTTCCGCCACGAATCTCCCGGCCCAAGCTCCTTGGTGGTCATCGCCTCGGGCGAGTCGCCTTGCGAGACGATCACCCGGCCCGACAGGACGTATGAGGTCTCGTCCTTTTCCTTGTGGTACTGAATGGAGAGGCGACAGCCAGCGCGGACTCGGAGGATCTTCCCCGCGTATCGGTCGGTATGCGCGAACCACAGCTCGCTCCCCCACGGCTTGGAAACCTCGCGCGGCAGACCCTCCTCCATACCGCTCAATCCTTTCAGCTATTTCGTCTACGGTCATCAGCCTGCGCACGGAGTAAATGGCAGGCCGGTGTTCTTGACAGGATCGGCCTATGCACCCGATGGAGCCGGTTGAGCTGCGCGGCAATTTGGTCGCGATCGAGCCGCTGGGCGTCGAGCACGCTGGCGGCCTGCTCGCAGCCGCAGATACCGAGGAGGTTTTCGCCTGGCTTCCATACGCTCGACCAGCAGACGTCGATCAAGCCCGAGCCTGGATTGACGGTGCCCTCGCCGATCGACGCGCGGATCGACGGTTTCCGTTCGCTGTCCTTGACGCCGAGTGCGGCTCGGTGATCGGGTCCACTTCATATTGGGACTTCGATGCTCACAACGCCCACGTCGAGATCGGCTCAACCTGGCTCAATCGCGCCTCCTGGGGCACCGGCCGCAACGCCGAGGCGAAGCTCCTGCTGATGACGCATGCCTTCGAGACCCTTGGTCTGGAGCGCGTCGCCTTCCGCACCGACATTCTCAACGAGCGTTCGCAACGAGCGATCGAGCGGCTCGGCGCGACCAGAGAGGGCGTGCATCGCCATGAGATGCGGCGGCGGGACGGAAGCTGGCGAGACAGCGTTCACTACTCGCTCCTGCGTCAGGAGTGGCCGGCGGCCAAAGCGGCCCTGGGCGAGCGGATCGCGGCAGTTGTGGCGAGATGACGGGCGTGGAGCCTGGCTCGGCCCTCTACGTCTGCGACCTCGACGGAACCCTCTTGCGCTCCGACGCGACGCTCAGCGGCTTCGCGCGGGACGGCATTAACCGGCTGCTCGACGCCGGGGTTCACCTGACGCTCGCCAGCGCCCGCGGCACGGCGGGGATGCGCGCCCTGCTCGACGGGGTTCGCCTGCGGCTGCCCGTGATCGAGCTGAACGGAGCGTTCATCTCAGACATTCGCAGCGGCCGGCATGTCGCCAGTAACGTCCTCTCGGCGCCGGACGCCTGCGCCGCGGTCGAGGTGATTCTCTCGACCGGGGTGGACCCGGTTCTCTCGACCTGGGACGGCAGCCGCGATCGGGTCCACTTCGGCGCCCGCGCCAACGACTCGATCAGCTGGTACGTGGAGGAGAAGAGGAGGCACCGCGACCCGCGGTTGGCACCCTGCGACGATCTCCTCTCGGTCGCCGACGGCGAGGAGGTGGCACAGATCACCACGTTCGCCCTGGACCAGGAGGCCGCTGCGCTGACCGACAGCCTCCGCCAAGCAATCGGCCCCGCAGCGAGGGTCCACGCCGCGGGCAACGTGTACTGGCCGGGTTGGACCGAAATCACCGTTTCGCACAGCACGGCGGAGAAGGGAGCTGCGATCCCGGCCTTGCTCGACGCCTGCGCCATCCCCGATGTCGAGGTGATCGCCTGCGGAGATCACCTGAACGACCTCGGCCTGTTCGCAGCCGCCGCGCATAGCATCGCCCCGGCTAACGCCCACCCCACCGTGCTGGAGAGCGCCGCGGAGATCGTCGCCTCAAACGACGAAGACGGCATCGTGCGCCACCTGCTCGAACGCCACGGGGAGTGCTAAGGGGTGCTGACCATGCAGCCGTATTGGATTTGCGTGCGGGTAAGCACACGCGCTGTCTTGCCCGTCGTCGCCATTCCGACGCCCTCGTAGAGCCCCCGGGCGGGGGCGTTATCGCTGTAGGTCCAGACGCCCGCTCGCTGGTAACCCAGCGAGCGGGCCGCGTCGAGAACATGGCGGACGAGCGAGCTGCCGACGCCCGTTCCCTGCGCGGCGGGGTGCACGAAGACCATCGAGATATGCAGAAGCGTCGGATCGAGCTCGCCCTCACCGTCATCGAAGCGGCCAGGCTCGGCGAGCGCCATGCCGACGATTTCTGGTCTAAGCGCCACAAACGCCAGGGCATCTGAAGCCGAGAGTTTCTCGCGGATGCGGGCGGTACGCTCCGCCCCGTGCGGAGCGCCTCGGGCTACGTTCGCCGCGCGCCACACGCTGACCGCAGCCTCAAGCTCGTTGGGAAGCATGCCGCGGACGCTCACCCGTGGATGGTATTCGGGCTGCTCAGCAAGCCACGGTCTACACCCCGTGGCGCAGGTTCACACTGCGCTCCTCATGCGATACCGGAGATGAGTCCCGGCAAGTCCCCCATTGTCGTGAAGACAGCGTCGGCGCCGTCGAGGCGTGCAGCCGGCGTCGCGGCGGCGAAGCCAAGAGCCGACATCCCGGCGGCCTTGGCCGCGGCAATGCCGAACGGGCTGTCCTCGACGACAATGCATCGCTCCGTCGGAGTCGACATGCGCGAGGCTGCGTGCAGAAAGAGGTCTGGAGCGGGCTTGCCGCGCTTGACTTCATCGGCCGAGAAGATCCGTCCAGCGAACCGATCCCACAGCCCGGTCAGGCCGAGGGTGAGGCGCATCTTCTCGTGGCTGCCGCTGGAGGCAACGCAGATCGGCAGCTCGATCCCTTCGAGAGCCTCGACGATCCCCGGCACGGGGGTCAGTTCGCGCCGAAATCCATCCCGAACCGCCGCGTCGAGCTCCGCCTCCCATCCCTCGGGGAGCGGTCGTCCCAAGCGCTCGGCGAGGATGCGCAGCGTCGCCGGCATGCCCAGGCCGAGGAAGTCTCGAACACAGTCTTCATAGCTCGTCTCCAGCCCCAGCGCGGAGATTCGCTCCGCCTGGATGCGCAACGAGATCCGGTCGCTGTCGACCAGCACGCCGTCGCAGTCGAAGATCACGAGCTCAGCCACGGCTGCGAAGGGTACGGTTCAGCCACCGATGGCGGGGCGGCTACAGATCACAGACGACTCCTATCTGCGCCTGTTGGAGGAGGCGGACGCCAGGGGGCTCCACGGACTGATCGAGGCGAACCGGGCCTACCTTGCGCCCTGGCTGCCCTGGGCAGCGGGCCAAACCTTCGAGGACACGCTCGACTTCATTCGCGGAACCCGGTCACAGGCGAGGGAAAACGAAGGCTTCCAGACCGTCATAGTCACCAGGAAGGGCATCGTCGGCGTGATCGGCTACGTCAGCCTCGATTGGGGCAACCGTTCGACGCGAATCGGCTACTGGCTGGATGAGGGGCAGCAGGGCAGGGGAACGATGACCGCCGCGGTGCGGCTGCTCGTCGATCACGCACTTACCGTTTGGCGACTCAATCGGGTAGAGATCATCGTGGCAACAGAGAACCGCCGCAGCCGCGCAATACCCGAGCGGCTTGGTTTTCGCGAAGAGGGAACGCTGCGACAGCTTCAATTGGTCGGCGGTCGCTACTTGGACTGCATCAGCTACTCGATGCTGGGGGCAGACTGGCCCGCAGCCGGATGACCGATCGCCCACTTCGCTCCTCGCGCTTTTCGACTCCCTCCTCGATCGTGAAGCCGTAACGGGCATAGAAGGCGAGCGCACGACGATTCTCCGGCAGTACCCAGAGCACCACCTCCCGCCAGCCACGTTCATTCAGTTTCTCGAACGCAGCGATCAGCATTGCGGCGCCCGCCCCTTCTCGCCACCGATCCGGGTCGACGTAGAGGGCACCCACCTCCGCCAGCGACTCGCCCTTCTTCGCCTCGCGGCTTGGGGTCGTCACGGCGCAAAAGCCAGCGAGTTCGCCGCTTCCGTCCTCGGCTACGAGGTTGAGCCAGTGATGCTTCGTGTTGCTGAGGAGGGTTCGCCAGCTCCCTTCACGCTCGGTGACCGAGAGGCTGTCGAGGAGGTCGTCCGCCAAGATGCCGCGATAGGCGGCCTGCCAGGAGCGAATGTGGACCTCGGCGATTGATGGCACATCGTCAGCCGTCGCTTGTCGAATCGTCAGTGCCCCAATGGGGAGGAGCCTAGCCAGGGTTCCCTTGGAGAGTCGCCCTGACGAAATCACTCTTGGCCTCGGTGTAGGCATCGCGGTCGTCTCGGTGCCGCTCGACAAGCTCCCGCTTCAGAGCCGCATAGCGACTGGCGATCTGCGGGTTGGCCCGGAGTCGATCGCGGAAGGCCAGCTCGTCGCGGTATCGCTGCGATCCCGCTGGAACAAGGTGCAGGTGATGGGTGCGCCGAGCCGGATGTGGCTTGCAGAACCAGTGCATCTCCTCGGGCAGGTATGGCGCATAGAGGTAGCCGAGATCGCCGAGCGGCCCAAAGCAAGCGCGGGCTGTATCAAGGTCATGCACCCCGGCGAGAATGTCGATGATCGGCTTTGCTTCGAGGCCGGGGACCGCGGTGCTGCCGACATGATGGATGCCGCCGCAGACCCACTCGCCGATTGCCTCGTCCAGCGCCGCCCGCTCCTGCTCGAACCGAGATGGCCAGCTTGGGTCGGGCGTTGCCAGCTGGATGGGTTCGTCCGCGGTCACAGGGAGGAAGTGGAGAGCAGCCGCTCCACAACCAAGACGTCGCGCCAGGCGCCATCGAGCTGCCCGTGGCGCAGATGCACGCCCACTGTCTTGAAGCCGCAACGCTCGACGAGGCGGACGCTGGCGAGGTTGTCGGTGAAAAGCTTGCCGATCATCTTGTGGAAGCCTCTCTGCTCGGCTGCGGCGGCGAGTGCTTCGGTGAGCGCCGTGCCGACCCCGCGTCCGCGCGCTGAAGCGGCGACGTAGACGCTGCACTCGCCGATGCCGGAATAACAGGGACGGGGGCTGTAGGAGGCGAGGGCCGCCCAGCCGATGGGGCCGCTGTCGCCGTCGCTGACCAGGAGAGGGAGCCGATTGTCCTCGATCCTCGCCTCGAAGTCTGTCGCGGATCGGGGCTTGGTCTCAAAGGTCGAGCTCCGTTCGGAGAGCGCTGCGTTGTAGATCGCGCACACCGCATCAGCGTCCTGGACAACGGCGTGGCGAACAGCAGGTTCGTTCATGGTCGCGATTCTCGGCTGGTGGGTGCTAATCCGTCGGTCTTGATTTTGACGACGGTAGCTTGCCCATCGTCCTGCGCGCCGCACGTCGCCGCCTTAACTCGTCGACCGCGGCCATCCTTGCCTCATGCACAATCGCACGCCGGTGGCCACGGCCGTGACGTAGCGCTTGCGCCATCGTGGCGAGGGAGAACGCTGACGTGAAGGCCTCCGAGGGACGCAGCTCATGGTTGAGGACCCGAACCATCGCTGTCGCTAGCTCGGGGTCGGCGGCAATCCGCCGCTCTGCCTCGCGTCGCAACGGCGAAGTCGGCCCGGCAGCACCCATGTCGTGGGCGAACCAGTACATCTCCCAGGCGTCCTCGTCGCGCCATCGCCACCAGTCGCGCAGGATCTCGTCTGCTTTGCCGGGGCTACCACCGAGCGCGCGCTTGATCGCCGCTGCCAGCTTCTCGGACTGGCGCAGGGCGTCAGCGATTCCCTGGCCCGGCGTGGGGTCCTTGAAGTGGCCTGCGTCACCGACGAGAGCCCAGCCGGGGCCGGCGGAGGGGCGGAAGAAGCCGCGCATGTTGGCCATCGTGCGCACGGGTCCGTCGCGCTGCGTGCCGTCCACCCCGGCATGCAGCTCCGGCCAGGCACGCAGGCCGGCCTCGAAGACCGCCTCGCGATTGGCACGGACCTCGTTGCGGCGCTCGATTGATGGGCAGACCCCGATCAGGGTCAGGCCGCCGTCGGTCGGCATGCCCAGGTAGGTGTGATCGCCGACCTTGCCGATCCACATCTCGCCGTCAGTCGGGTCGGCCTCGTAGTAGGCCCACATGAAGACGCGGCCGTTCGGGGTTGAGTGGTACTCGCGGGCACCGACCATCCTGGCTACCGCGGATCGGGTGCCGTCGGCTCCGACGACGAGGGGCGCCCTCAGCACTCCCGCAGACGTGGTGACGCCCGCGACTCGGCCATCATCCGTCACCAGCCCGGTGACTGCGGTTTGGGGGCGGACCTCGGCGCCAGCGTCAGCGGCGGCGTTTATGAGGATCTCGTCGAGGGTGATCCGGCGCACGCTGAGGCCCGGGGCGCCGGTTATGGCCACCACGTCAGCTGCGAGGACCGGGCTGTCGTCGAACACCATCCGCAGGCGGAGGATCGGGGGCGCCAGCTTCAGGAGCGAATCGAGGACCCCGATCCGCTCCAGAACCTGGATGCCAGTGGGCTGGATTCCGTGCGTCGAAGGGGTGTCGCTCGGGAAGGGGTCCTTGTCCACCACGCAGACCCGAAGGCCGTCGCGGGCGAGCATGGTCGCGAGCGGTGCGCCTGCGCAGCGGGCGCCAACGACGATCACGTCGAAGGACTCGCTCATCGGCGTGAGGGGCCGGACTCGCGTTTGTGCAGCGTCTCGGCAGTCGTCCGGTCAGCCGGGAAAAGCAGCTCGACCGCCAGCTCCGAGGTCGTCACCTCGAACGGCGTGTCGAAGCTCGCGAACATGCCGAAGAAGGAGAGCTCGCCGCCGTTGGGAGTGCGCACCCTGACCGGGCCAAGCATCTCGCTGGCCGCAGCCTCGGATACAGCATCCTCCTCGGGGTCGGGTACGGGATAGCTGGCCACCTCGTTGATCAGGGAGGCAAGCTGCTCATCACCCGTCACCGCCAGCTGGCGCTCAAGCTGCTTGAGCCAATGGGCGTGCCAGTCACCAAGGTTGACGAAAAGCGGACCCAGACCACGGGGATGGAGACCGATTCGCATCACATTGATTGGAGGCTCAAGGAGCCTGGGGTCGATGTCGACGCCCTCCGCCAACGCGAACATGGCGGAGTTGGCCGCGACCATGTTCCAGGCGCGATCGACCGCTACCGCTGGGTACGGCTCATGGCTGGACAGGATCACGTCCAGCGCGTCACGCACCGGCGCCAGATCGGGGTCGTCGAGCGAACGCTCTGGATAGGCGGGGGCGTGACCCGCTGCGAGCAAGAGCCGATTCTGCTCACGAAATGGAACCTTGAGTTGCTCAAGGACCTGCAACAGCATCTCGCGGCCGGGCTTCGAGCGGCCAGTCTCCACGAAGCTCAGATGGCGGGCGGAGATCCCAGCATCGAGCGCGAGTTCAAGCTGAGTCACGCGCCGACGCTCCCGCCACTCTCGCAGGAGCGGCCCGACCTGGAGTTGAGATTGAACCGCTGCCATCGCGGGCCGACTCTAGTGCGCCCACGTATGCTGATCGATTACCTCGGGGTAATCGAGATACGCGCTGAGCCAGCCTCGGGGATTAGTCTGCACCATGCCCTATCGAGGCTCCTATCTCTGGCAGCTCCGCCAAGCTGTAGGTCACGAGCTCGTCCTCATGCCAGGCGCGATGGTCGCTCTCCAGCGGGACGACCAGCACGTCCTCCTGACCAAGCGCACCGACGACGGAAGCTGGTGCTTGCCTGCCGGCGCCGCCGAGCCGGGTGGGAGCTTTGCCCGGACGGCGATCGACGAGCTGGCCGAGGAGACGGGGATCAAGGTCGCGGAGGCCGACCTCGTTCCCTTCGGCTGTCTATCGGAGGCCGAGGCGCACACGATCCACTACCCGAATGGCGACATCACCCACTGCTTTGCACTGCTCTTTCTGGCCACGGCCTGGCAAGGAGACGCCAGCCCGAACGAGGAGGAGACGACGGACGCGATGTTCGCCGACCCGGCGGCGCCCCCCGAGCCGCTTCATGCCCCCACTGGTCATGCGCTGGCACTCTTGCGGAGCTACCTCGACAGCGGGGCTTTCCAGCTCCGATGAGCTGCTGCGGATCGCATCCACGAACGCCGCATCTTCCAGCGCGATGGCGGAGGTTCGAGCGTCAGTTCGCCTTCGCCGTAGATGTGGGAAGGCCCCTGCCCGTCGCCAGCTGAGCGGCTCGAATAGCGTTCATCGCATGTCTGAGGAGTGGTCTGATCGGGGACGGGTCGCCGAGTATCTCGCGCGGGAGATACCTCATCGACAGATCGCTGAGGAGATGCTGCTGCAAGCACTCCCTGAGCAGGTGGCGTGCTTTGTCGATCTCGGTACTGGCGATGGGCGGCTACTGGGCTTGCTGCGCGATCGCTATCCGGATGCCGAGGCAATAGGGCTCGATTCCTCGCCGCCGATGCTCGACAGGGCGAGAAAGCGATTCGAGGGCGATCACCTGGTCGACCTGCGCCAGCACGATTTTCGAGAGCCGCTCCCAGAGGTCGGAGCCGCCGATGTCGTCGTATCGGGGCTGGCGATCCACCACCTGGAGGACGAGCGCAAGCGAGACCTATTCGGAGAAATACACAGCCTGCTGCCCAGGGCCGGGGTCTTTGCGAATTTGGACCTCGTGCGATCTGCGTCTGCGGGCCTTCATGAGCGCTTTCGCCGCGAGATCGGTCGGATCGAAGACGACCCGAGCGATCGGCTCGCAGGACTTGGCGGGCAAATGAGTTGGCTGCGGGACGTTGGCTTCGCTGAGGTCGACTGCCACTTCAAGTGGCTGGAGCTGGCATTGATCGTCGCCGTGAAAGAGTCGGCTGCTACTGCCTGACCAGGGCCAGGGTGAACCCGTCATAGCCCTTGTTGCCGACCGTCTGGATCGTCGTCGCGCCGACACGCTTCTCGGCAGCGATCATCTCGTGCAACTGACGTTGCGCCCGTACCTTCGGATCGTCGCTCTCGGGGTCGGCCAGGGTTCCGTCGCGAACAACGTTGTCGGCGACGATCAGGCTTCCAGGTCTCGCATGCTCCAGTGCCCAAGCGAAGTAGGCAGGACTGTTTTCCTTGTCGGCGTCGATGAACGTGAAGTCAAAGGGACCGGCGCCCTCGGCACTCAGCGTGGGTAGAACGTCGAGCGCGGGCCCGACGCGCAAATCGACAACGTTCGCCAGATTGGCCTGAGCAATGTTTTCGCTGGCGACCCGCGCGTAAGTGGGATCGGCCTCCAGAGTGATGAGCCGACCACCCTCCGGCAGCGCTCTGCCTAGCCAGATCGTGCTGTAGGCACCGAGCGTCCCGAACTCGAGGATCGACCTCGCCCCGATCGACTTTGCCAGTAGATAGAGCAGCTTGCCCTGTGGCTGCGAAACCTGGATTGCTGGCAGCCCGGCCGCCTCGCTTGCTTGGAGCGCCGCAGACAATGCCTCGTCGTGCGGCGTCAACAGCTCGGTCACGTAATCATCAACCGCCGACCACTCGGCTCGTTCCGCTCCCATCAGCGAGCCACCGCGTCATTGGCTTTCCATCTGCCGCTCTGCCGACATCCCCGCATCGAGGAGCAATCGTTTCATGCCCTGGCCAGACGGGGTGTTGCACCGCCGCGCACGATCGGACCCTGGGCTCGTTGACGGAAGCCGTTTCGAGCCTGGCAGCGGCCGGCGCCGCTACAAGGCGCCCGCTTCGCGGGGCCTCGCTTACGCGCCCTCGCTGACGCTCGGGTTCCGCGTCGCCTGATCCGCTGCCTGACGGCTCGACGTCTTCCGTCAACGAGCCCAGGAGGTGCGCGATGAGCGCCACCGCAGTTCAGTCCGACACGCCCCAGCTCGCCGTGCTCGGCCGCTACGCCGTTCCCGACGAAGGACGGGTCCTCGTCGGTCGCCGCATCGAGGGCGAGGTCTACGTCTACGACTACCCGGTCGACGGCAGGGGTCGCCGCTACTTCGTCGAGCGCGGCTTCGAGTCGAAGGGCGAGCTGGCCGTCCTGATCGCGGACTACCGCCGCCAGGCCCAGCGTCTCGGCGCCTGCCCGATGAGTCGGGAGGCGATCGCACGCGCGTTCGCGCTGGACCCCGCGGAGCCGCCGCCGCCCCAGCTTTGCACGCCCTGACGGGCGTGCGGGGGCGTTGGCATCGGCTCCGCGATGTGCGGGGCCCTCCGTGAAGGACGGCCATGCCAGAGACAGCTTCCTCTCCTTCGGCACCCTCGAAGGCAAAGCGGGGGGCGCTGACCGGCGCAGCCCTCAGCGATGAAGTCTTCGACTCCTCGCCCTCGCTGCTTCGCCCCGCCCGCGGCAACCAGGCGGTCGCCGGCCTCCAGCAGTTCTTCGCCCCGCCCGAGGTTGCCGGGCTGATCGCCGGGGTCAACGGGCGCCGACTCTCGACGCTCGATCTTACCGATAGGCGGCCAGGGTGGAGGGCTTGATCCGCTTCTCGTGCTGGAGATATTCGAGCCAGGCATCAACGGCCTCATCAAAGGTCGCGTCCCGGTTCTCGGGGGCGCGTCGCAGCTCGGCCTCGTGCTCGGCGATTGCCTTCGCCATCGCGGCGTAGGCCCGCCGCTCGTCGAGGCAGCCGTCGCGGACCCGGCCGCGGCGGCGACACCAGCCGCCGTTCTTCGAGTCCCGTTCGAGCCACGCCCGGCCGAGCCGCCGCTTCCGCTGGGCTCGGGTCGAGTCCCGCCACTTCGCCTCGTAGAACGGGCGGCCCTTGTAGTCCCTGACGACCAAAGCGCCCGTATCCTTCAGATCCGCTGCCATACTGATGACCTCCTGGGTTCCCGAATGCAGTCTCGGGGGTCTTGTCCAAGCCACCGCCCGCCTGCATCGGATCGAGCGGTTTGGGTACCAATTTGGGTACCAACCCAGCTCGATCAAGACCGTTGGAGAATCCGCTTCCCTAAGCCAAATCAGGCACAAATGGCCCGAACTGAGGCCGCTTTATGAGCCTGTCACGCCGGAGGTCGCGGGTTCGAGTCCCGTCGCTCCCGCTCTGCGAGCGCTGAGCGGGGAGCTGGAGCTCGCGCTGCGGAAGCTCGGACGGGTTCGGGCGGAGGAGGAGACGCGGCTCGACCGCGGAGCGCGGCGGGCTCGGCGCCGTGGAGGTCGCGGGCGCAGCCGGAGTGGCCTCAGCCGGGGAGGATTTCCGCTTGTCGGTGCGAAACATCTCGCGATGGCGAAGCTGGATCTCCACTCCTCGGACAAGCTCGTCGAGGGCCTCGGGATCGTCTTCTACGTCGCCATGGCCACGGCGCTCCCGACCGCGCTGCTGGGCTCGCCCGGCTGGGCGTTCCTCTTGCTGCTGCTCGGGTCGTCTGCGCTGGTCGTGCGGACGGCGCTCGAATCCAATCCCTCCTAATCGCCCGGCGGCCTCAGGTGCGTGACCGCGGCGCCGAAGTCGCGCTGCAGCCGCGCCGCGATCAGCGAGCGGTGACATGCCTCCGGATCGCGCTCGACGCATAGGAGCGCGGCGCGGTCGTCGCCGACGAACCTGACGATCGGCTCCAGGTCGACCCGTTCGAGAACCTCAGCGGTGTAGCGCTCGACGTAGACGGGAGCGAGCTCGGTGCGCGAGCGCTTGCCCTCACCACGGCGAGCGTCCTCCTCGTACTGCAGCTGCCGCATCTCCGTCGTCGGCGCCAGCTCCGGCAGGTGGCTGTAGCCGATGCCCGCCTCGGCCAGCGCCGCCTGCAGTCGCTTCGAGTTCGCCCAGGCGTACTCGCTGCCGCGCACGCCGCGACGCTGACGGACGTCGAGGAGGATCCCGACCCCCGCGTTCTGCAGGGCGCGGATGAACCCGGCTCCGTCGAAGCCGTAGACGCCGATGGTCAGGAGCTGGGTCATCGCCGAAAACCTACGCTGAAAACCCGGAATCGTGCTTCAACACACTAGTTCCCAAGCCCGCACGAAAAATCTGCCCCCTTCGCACCTACTTTTGAGGACAGCATGCCGAAAAAAGAACAAATACTCCGAAGGTGTCATGACGCTCTGAAATCCCGTGCTAGTGTGCCGCGCCGCACTGGTCAGCTGAAGACCAAACGGTGCACACAACGGAACCCTTATGGGAGGCACGATGAAGAGCTTGATCCACGGGCTGCGGCCCTTGGTGGTGCTGGTTGTTTTTGCGGGTTTGCTCGGCTGCGCGAGCCTGGCGGTCGCAAGCCAGTCGCCCGGCGGCGGTGGCAAAGCGCACTCCTCGAGAGCACGCCATCATCGCCACCACGCCAAGCAGGGACCGCGCGGGCCGCGTGGGCCGCGGGGCGTGCCGGGGCCGGCCGGTCCGGCCGGACCGGCGGGGCCGGCCGGTCCTGGAGGCCCTCCCGGATCGGGGATTCCGTTCGCGTTCGCCCTCGGAGCCAACACCCAGACCGGTCCGATCTTCAACTTCGACGGCGTGCGGATCGAAGCCGGCTGCATCTCCGGGGCCCTCGATCTCGTCGTGCGCCCGGAGGGAGGCGACCACAACATCGTCGAGGTGACCTCCTTCGACAACGATGAAAACGGGGAAGCGCGAGGGGCGAGCTACCCCGACGCCGTCGTAAACCAGAGGATCGAAATGCTGGCGGGAGGGAATCCCTTCCACGACTACAACGGCCTCCTGGCCGTGCGGACCCTGGGCGGTCAGATGACGACCGTGCAGTGGTGGGCGATGGGCTCGATCAACGTCTCACAGGGCGACTGCGTCGGCGGGGGCACCGTCTCCCCGCACTAGGAGCTCGTAGCGCTCCGGAGCGGTGCGGCGACCGGTGAGCCCGGCGCCGCACCGCAACCGGGCCAGACGACCATGAGGAAACGATTCCCGCCAGTCACCCTGCTCGCGGTCCTGCTTGCGCTCTGGCAGCCGGCCGCCGCCGCGGCCCTGCCGAAGGGGTTCTTCGGAATCGTCCCGCAGGCCCCCATCACCCAGGCGGACGCCGACTACATGGCCGCGGGCGGGATCGAAAGCGTCCGCATACCGCTGGTCTGGGCCACGGTCCAGCCCACCGAGATCTCCGGGTACGACTGGAGCTCGGTAGACGAAACGGTGGCCTTCGCGGCGCGGGCGGGCCTCCAGGTACTGCCTTCCCTGGCCGGTACTCCGGCCTGGCTGGAGGGCAAGGAAACCACCCTTCCCGCCGGCGATCCTCTCGAGCGTCGCGGTTGGTCGGCCTTCGTTCGGGCGGCGGCCGAACGCTACGGACCGGGCGGCGCCTTCTGGCTCGAACACGGCGCTTCGAGCCCGGACCCCCTGCCGGAACTGCCGTTTCGGACCTGGCAGATCTGGAACGAGGCCAACTTCCACTACTTCGCGTTCCCCGTCTCACCGGGGCGGTACGCGAAGCTGGTCGAGCTGGCAGCGCCGCAGGTCAAAGCCGTGGACCCCGGCGCGAAGGTCCTCCTCTCCGGTCTCTTCGGGAGGCCTCCACAGGGAGGGCGGCTCGGGATCCCCGCCGTGCAGTTCCTCGCGGAGCTCTACCGGATCCCCGGCTTCCGGGCCGATTTCGACGGCGTCGCACTCCATCCCTACGCCTTCCGCACCCGCATGCTGGTTCGGATGGTCAGGGAAATGCACCAGGTCGTCATCTCCAACCATGACCACGTCCCCCTCTACATCACGGAGATGGGGTGGGGGTCGCAGGACGACCCGAGCGTGAACGCCTTCGAGCAGGGCCTCGGCGGCCAGGAGACGGAGCTGACCGGCGCCTATCGCTTCCTGATCGCGAACCAGCGGCGGCTGAACCTCGGCGGCGTGTACTGGTTCGCCTGGAAGGACCGGCAGGGCTCCTGCACCTTTTGCGACTCGGTCGGGCTCTTCGCCGAAGGGCCGGGCTTCGCGGCGAAGCCGGCGTGGGGCGCCTTCGTCCGCCTGACCGGGGGCCGGCCGGCCCCGTAGGCGCTCTGCGCCGTCAGGCCGTCCCCGCGGACGAGGACGGCCGGACCGACGTCACCAACTCCGGTTTGCTCTGACCGCTGTGCCCGGGCGCCGCGGCGATTCAGGCTCTGCTCTGACGCTTAGTCAGTAGCGCGGCGGTGCTTCGCGGTAGGCGGGATCCCGAACTTCGCGGCGTTCTTCCACGGGGGCGCCCTCGACCGGCCCGCGCCGGCGGCTGGACCAGATGATTTCCTGGAAGAGCCCGATCAGCAGGCCGACGAGGCCGGCGACCATGAGGATGAGGCCGATCGTGTCGATGCTGATGCCCTGGACGTGGATGTTGGTCGCGAAATAGAGGATCGCTCCCACAGCAATGAGAAAGATGCCTGCTCCAATGGTCATGGCGCTTGGATACCCGGCGGGTGGAGGCACAAACAGAAGCAGGCGCGGCGACTAGACGAATCGCCGAGTCGCTCGCACCGTTCAAGGTTTCGACCGCGGCTGCCGAAGGGGTACCGGCGTGACCAAGGGCTCGACAAAGTTGGCGGCACTGGCGCTTGCGCTCGTCACAGCGCTGGCCCTGTCCGCCTGCGGCAGCTCCGGCAGGCAAGGCGGGACGCTGAAGGCGACGTTCGGCTCCTTCCCGGCCTCCCTCGACCCCGGGCTCGCCTACACCGGCGAAGGCTCGACCGCCGTCTACGACGTCTACATCCCGCTGCTCACCTACGCCCACGCCTCCGGCAGCGCCGGCAGCAAAGTGGTCCCCGGACTGGCCGAGGCGATGCCGAAGATCAGCGACGGCGGCCGCACCTACACGCTCACGCTGCGCAAGGGCCTGAAGTACTCCGACGGCAAGCCGGTCAGGGCCTCGGACTTCGCCGTCGCGATCGAGCGGCTGTTCGAGCTCAACTCGCCCGGCTCGCCGTTCTACTCCGACATCGTCGGCGCCGAAGCGTTCGCGAAGAGGAAGCAGGGCGGCATCCGCGGCATCTCGACCGACGATGCGACCGGCAGGATCGTCATCCACCTGGCCGAGCCGCGCGGTACGTTCACCAACGAGCTGGCGCTGCCGTTCGCGGCGCTCCTTCCCGCCGGCACCCCCGCCCGAGACCTCACCGCCGACCCGCCGCCGGCGACCGGTCCCTACGTCATCGCCGCCGCCAAACCCGGCCGCGGCTGGGACTACCGGCGCAACCCGGTCTGGGCCGGCAACAACGCGAAGCTGCTGCCGCAGGTCCCGAGCGGCCACGTCGACCGGATCGAAGTCGACGTCGTCCGCAACCACGCAACCCAGGTGAACGACATCGAAAGCGGCCGTTCGGACTGGATGGGCAACCCGCCCCCGGCCGACCGCTACGCGGCGGTGAAGAGCAAGTACGAAGGCACCCAGTTCAAGGTCGAGCCGACGGTCAGCACCTACTTCTTCTGGATGAACGCGCAGCAGGCGCCGTTCAGCGACGTCAAGGTGCGCCAGGCAGTCAACTACGCGGTCGATACGCGGGCGCTGGAAAGGATCTACGCCGGCCAGATCACCGGCACCCACCAGATCCTCCCCCCGGGCATGCCGGGCTACAAGCGGTTCGACCTCTACCCGCACAGCCTCGCCAAGGCGAAGGAACTGGTCGCGGCGGCGAAGCCGAGCGATCGCGAGATCACCGTCTGGACCGACAACGAAAGCCCCAACGGCGAAGCCGGGGAATACCTCGAGAGCGTGCTGAAGGAACTCGGGTTCCAGACGACGCTGAAAGTCGTCAACGCAGACAACTACTTCACTCTCGTCGGCAACGAATCGACCCCGAACCTCGACATCGGCTTCGCCAACTGGTTCGAGGACTACCCCCATCCGAACGATTTCTTCCAGCCGCTGCTCTCGGGCGAGAGCATCGCCCCGACCGGCACGGCCAACCTCGGCCGGTTCGACGACCCGCGGCTGACCGCGGAGATCGACCGGCTCGGCGAAGGGCCGCTAACTCCGCAGGTCGAATCCGAATACGCCGAGCTCGATCGCGAATTCATGGAACAGGCGCCGTGGGTGCCCTACGGGAACAGCACCCTGCCGACCTTCGTCTCCTCCGAAGTCGACCTCGACAAGGTCGTCTTCAACCCGACCTTCGCCCAGGACCTGACCAGCTTCCAGTTCAAGTAGGCGCGGCCGGGCGAGCGAGGCGGCCCCGCTCAGCGCGAGCGAGCGAGGCGGCCCCGCTCAGGCGAGTGCGGTCCAGAGGCGGCGCTCGGCCTCGAGCACCTGCCGCGCCCCCTCGCCGACCGCGCGCCACAGCTGCGGCCGCGGCTCGTCCTCCTCGCTCGCGGCTTTGAACGCCTCCGCCAGCTCGGTCCAGCGTGCGGCCGCCGCGGCCGCGAGCGGCGCCTCCTCGCGCCCCGCCTCCGCCAGGAAGCGCGAGTACATCAGCCGGAAGCAGCCGCCGCCGGTGCCGCGCCGCTCGATCACCTGGTAGGCGAAGCGGGCGCACCACCGCCAGTCCTCGACCGCCTCGGGCCAGGCGCCGGCCTCCTCGGCGAGGCGTTCGAGCGCGGGGATCCCGGCGAAGGGACCGAAGGGCGGCTCGAGCATCTCGCTCGCCGCCCGCGCGATCGCCCGCGGCGCCGCCGCCTCCAGCTGCGCGCGGTCGATCGCCTCGCCGACCGTGAACATGTGGCCTTCGAGCGGGTAGGCCGGGTGGCCGCTGTGGCGGGCGCGGGCGAGGTTCTCCAGGCGCGTCGCCTGCAGCTCCGCGAAGGCGGTGTCCGACAGGCGGGCGACCTCGTCGTCGTAGCCGGCGAGCACGACCGCGTGGCCGGGGAAGTGGGCGGAGTTGCCGTAGTGGTCGAGGTGGTAGATGTCGGTGAGGAGGAGCGCCGGGTTGCCGCTGTCGACCTCCGCGCGCGCCGCCTCCCAGGCTGCCTCGCCGTCCTCTTCGGCGAAGGTCCGCAGCTCCAGCGCCGCGCCGGTCAGCTCGCGGAAGCTCTCCTCGAGGCGGGCGGTGCGGCCGTTGAACCAGCGGCTCGGCGAGGTGTCGTCCATCGCCAGGTAGTAGAAGCCGGCGCCGGCCCCGAGCCCGAACGCCATCTCCTCGCTGATCTCGGCGCCGTGGAAGGCGAGCAGGTTGCGCAGCGCGGTCGAGCCGCAGTGGTGGCCGGGGGTGTGGACGAAGCCGGGGACAGAAGGCATTGGAAGGGATTCTGACGGCGCCCGCGCCATCCCGTGGTTCCTTTGTCCGCCTATAGAGGACAAAGGAACCACGGGATGGCTTTCTGGCATCCTCCCCCGCCGATGCGGGACCTCGACCTCAGCGTGCTGCGCTGGCTGCGCACCCACGGCCACACGCCCGCGGCGGAGGACGCCGCCGTGGCGCTCGGCAAGGCCGGGAACAACGGCCTCGTCTGGTTCCTGCTCGGCCTCGTCCTGGCGATCCTCGACGACGGCCGCTGGGAATCGTGGCTGATCTGCGCCCTGCTCGGACCCTTCGCGATCGGCCTCAACTACGCGATCAAGCTGGCGGTGAGGCGGCCGCGGCCGGTGCTCGAGGGCCTGCCGCCGCTCGGCGGCGCCCCCAGCTCGCTCAGCTTCCCTTCCGCCCACGCCACCTCCTCCTTCGCGGTGGCGACGGCGATGTGCCGGGTCGACCCGGCGACCTCGGCCGCCTTCGTCGTCGCCATCGCGCTCTCGCTCGGCCGCCCCTACCTCGGCATGCACTATCCCTCCGACGTCCTCGCCGGCGCCCTCCTCGGCATCGTCCTCGGCCTGATCGTCCCGCTCACCTTCTGATGGAGCGCACGCGATGAAGGTCGGCATCGTCGGGCTGCCGAACGCGGGGAAGTCGACCCTGTTCAACGCCCTGACCAAGGGCGGGGCGCAGATGGGCGACTACCCGTTCACCACGATCGAACCGAACGTCGCCGTCGCCCAGGTGCCCGACGAGCGGCTCGAGAAGGTCGCCGAGACGGTCCGCAGCTCGGAGCTGGTGCCGGCGAAAATCGACTTCCACGACATCGCCGGGCTGGTCAAGGGCGCCTCGGAAGGGGAGGGGCTCGGCAACCAGCTCCTCGCCTCGATCCGCGAGACCGACGCGATCTGCCACGTCGTCCGCTGCCACACCGAATCCGACGTGCCGCATCCCGACGGCCGTGTCGATCCGCTCGCCGACATCGAGACGATCGAGACCGAGCTGGTGCTCGCCGACTACGACCAGGTCGAGCGCCGGCTGCCGCGGGTCGGCAAGCAGGCCAAGTCGGGCGACAAGGAAGCGCAGGTCGAGCACGAGTGGCTGCAGGCGGTGCACGAGGCGCTGGCGGCGGGGCGCCCGGCGCGCTCGATCCCGGCGCCTGAAGGCGCGCCGCAGGCGGTCCAGAACCTGCAGGCGCTGACCACGAAGCCGATCCTCTACGTCGCCAACGTCGACGAGGGGGACGCGGCGGCGCCAGAAGCGGTCGTCTCCCACGCCAACTCGGTCGGTGCCGGCGTGGTCGCGGTCAGCGCCCGGATCGAGGCCGAGCTGGCCGAGCTCGACCCTGCCGAGGCGGCGGAGATGCGCGAGAGCTACGGGGTCGAGGGCTCCGGCCTGGCGCGCCTGGTCCGCGCCGCCTACGACCTGCTCGAGCTGATCACCTTCTTCACCGCCGGCGAGGGCAAGGAGGCGGTGGCGCGGCCGCTGCGGCGCGGCGCCACGGCGCTGCAGGCCGCCGGCACGATCCACACCGAGATCATGGAAGCGTTCGTCAAAGCCGAGGTGATCGGCTGGCAGGACCTGGTCGCCACCGGCGGCTACGTAGCTGCGCGGGACAAGGGGTTGCTGCGGATCGAGGGACGCGACTATCGCGTCGAAGACGGCGACGTGATCACGATCAAGGTGTAGCCCTGTCGACTTATGCGTCCATACGGCCGCATAAGTCGACAGACGATTAGTCCTCGACGATCTCGACCACTCCGCTCGGCGCTTCCAGCAGCTCGACCGTCCGCCGCGCCGCCTCCGCCACGTGGACGTAGGGCGGCTCGGGGAGATCGTGCTCGTGGTAGGTGCCGGGACCGTAGAAGCGGCCGTAGCGCAGGATGACGCCGCCGGCGTGGAGGACCATCCGCTCGTGCTCGTCGACGGGGTCGTGGGCATCGCCGGGTAGGCGCCAGGCGATGCTCTGAGCGAGGAAGCGCGGCGCCTCGGCGGCCTGCGCGGCGGCGATCAGGTTGCAGGTCCCCTCCGTGCGGACGCGGGCGTTGTCAGCGGCCTTCTCCGAGATCCGAGCCGGGTCGGAGGGGAGGTCGGTGAGCTGGTGGATGACGACCTCGGGCCCGAAGGCGATCGCTGCTTCGCGCAGCTGCTCGGCGTCGTAGACGTCGAGGAGCACCGGCTCGGCACCGAGCTCGCGCAGCATCTCCACCTTGGCCTCGCTGCGCGTCGTCCCTGCCACCTCGTGTCCCGCCGCGACCAGCAGCGGCACCAGCTGCCGCCCGATCGCCCCACTCGCACCGGCCAGGAAGACACGCACGCGCTGAAGGTAGCGCGAACGCCATCCCGTGGTTCCTTTGTCCGGCTATACCGGACAAAGGAACCACGGGATCGGGCTAGGGTGTCGGGATGGAGGAACGGGCGCGGTTCCCGCAGGTCGCGGCGAAGGCCGGCCACTACGAGAGCTTCTACGTCAAGGCTTGCAAGCCGGGCGGCGGGCGCGGGGTCTGGATCCGCCACACCGTCCACAAGCGACCGGGCGCCGAGCCGAACGCCTCGATCTGGTTCTGCTTCTTCGACCGCGATGCCGCAGGGCCGCGGGCGACGAAGGTGACGGTGCCGGCGGGGCAGCTGGAGGCACCGGCCGGCGGCTGGGTCCGCATCGCCGAGGCCGAGATCGGCCCCGGCCGCGCCGAGGGCTCGATCGGCACCGACGCCCTCAGCGCCGCCTGGTCGCTCACCTTCAACGGCGAGGCCGAGCCCTGCAAGTACCTGCCGGCCGACTGGCTCTACGGGGCGCCGCTGCCCAAAACCAAGTTTCTCGCGCCGTACCCCGACGCGCGCTTCGAAGGCCGCCTCGAAATCGACGGCACCGAGATCGAGCTGACGGGCTGGCCGGGGATGATCGGGCACAACTGGGGCAGCGAGCACGCCGAGCGCTGGGTCTGGCTCGAGGGGACCGGCTTCCCCGACGCGCCGAACACCTACTTCGACGCGGGTGCCGCCCGCGTCCGCCTCGGCCCCCGCGCCAGTCCCTGGATCCCTGCCGGGATGCTCGTCCTCGACGGCGAGCCGCACCGGCTCGGCGGCCTCGGCGCGATCCGCTCGGCCCGGATCGAGGAGCACCCGACGGTCTGCAGCTTCCAGCTCCCGGGCAGGGACATCGTCGTCCACGGCCGCGTCAGCGCCCCCGAGAAGGACTTCGTCGGCTGGGTCTACGCCGACCCCAAGGGCCCAGAGCACCACACCGTCAACTGCTCGGTCGCCGACCTCGAGCTGACCGTCGAGCGCCCGGGCCTCCCGCCGCGCCTGCTCACCCTGAGCGGCGGCGCCGCCTACGAGCTCGGGATGCGCCCAGACGGCCAACCGGCCCACGGCATCCCGATCCAGCCCTACCCCGACGGCTGAGCCGACTTCGTTACCCCGGAGGAAACAAACTCGGCACTCGCTCGCTCGGAGCGCTTGACGGAGTACGAAGGCGCGTGAGAGCGTTGGCGCGGGCAGAGAAAGAGAGGGTGAAGTCATGGCTGATGCACTGATTCTGGAGTTCGACGGTTTCGGGGCCGAGGACTACGAACGGGTCAACGGGCACCTCGGGATCGACATGCAGAGCGGCGAGGGCGACTGGCCGGAGGGGTTGCTGATGCACACCGCGGCGACCAAGCCGGGAGGCCTGGTGATCTACGAGATCTGGGCCTCGCAGGCCGACCAGGAGCGGTTCGCGGAGGGACGGCTCGGTCGGGCGCTGCAGGAAAGCGGGGCAGAGGGACCGCCGAGCCGGATGGAGTGGCTGGGGCACCTCACTCACCACGACGTCGGTTAGGGGGGCCTGCACCACGACCCCGGTTAGGAGGGCCGCGGGTTCCGCGCGCCCTCCGGTGCTACTTCCCCGAGACCACCTTCTGGAAGGTCATCCAGGTGTCGTAGCCGCCGAGGGCGACCTCGAGGTCGGTGCCGGTGACGGTGCTGACGCCGCCGCTGCCGTAGAGCTTGGCTTCGATGATCCGAGGGGAGACGCCCGTTTTCGTGACGACGACTTTCCTCAGGCGCCCCTGCAGGTAGGAGGCTAGCTTGGCGCTGATTTCCGGGCCGCTGAATTTGAGCGTCCATTCGTGCAGGGGGCAGGCCGAGTCATAGGGATCGGAGACGCCGACGAGGTAGGGCACCGGGGAGCCGAAGACATTGACCGCGCTCTCGGTGTGGCCGCCCGAGCAGGCGGAGTAGAGGGTCTGGGCGACTTTGCCGCCGTACATGACGACCTGGCCGCGGGTCGCGGCGACCGCGGCATTGGTGGAGGGGTACTCGCTTTCGAGCCCCTTGTAGACCTGGCTGCGGGTGTCGGAGTAGAGGTCGAAGCCGTTGCCGCCGACGTCGCCGGCGAGGGCGATCGAGCGGACCGCGACCGCCTGCGCCTTCAGCTCCTCGGCCGGCCAGGAGGGCGGCACCTCGTTCGGCATCACCCCCTTCACGTACTGCTCGAGGGCCAGCGCGTCGACGACGTTCAGCGAGCCCGCCCGGCTTTCGGTGGGGACCGTCTCCAGGGCGCCCCGGTAGGTGCCGTAGCCGGCGACCGTGACTTTTCCGGGGCCGGCGGCGCGCAGCTTGCGGCCGCAGCCGGCGAGCCGTTTGCCGCCGGAGCTGCGCAGCTCGACGCTGTTGCCGGCGCGGTGGGCCTCGTAGCTGCGGCCCGGTTCGAGCCGCACCCCGCAGGCGCTGGTGGCGCCGCTGAACCCCACGTCGCCCGGTTCGATCCCCAGCAGCACCCGCACCACGTGAGCGCCCTGGACAGTCCCCAGGCTGGTCCCGGTGTAGTAGTGGCCGAGGATGAAGCGATACCCCTTGCCGTGCTCGGCGTAACCGTAGGCCCCGTAGGCGCTCATCCCGACCCCGTGGCCGAAGCCGCGCCCGTGGACGATCCAGCTGACGCTCGCCCGGGCGGAAACCGGGTAGAGGAGGGTCATCAGCAATCCGCACAGCAGTGCGAACAGAGTTGTCCCCGGTATGCGGGGACGAGGGGGTCCGATGCTCACGCTGACCTTGTCGGGGTTGGACATCTCCGAGAGAACAGATTCAACGCTGGGGAGTAGCGGCCTGCATCGGCCGGGGCGTACCCTGGACAGGCACGCAATTTCGAGGAGGGCGCGATGGCGACGCAGACCGTAGAGGCAACCGACCACAACCTCTTCGCCGCCGGCGAGTGGCAGGCGACGGGCGAGTGGGACGAGGTGAAGAGCCCCTACGACGGCAGCGTCGTCGGCCGGGTCGCGCAGGCCGACGAGGCGCTCGCCAACAAGGCGATCGAGGCCGCCCACGAGGCCTTCGAGTCGACCGACTTCCCCCAGCACGAGCGGGCGCGGGTGCTCGACCGCGCCGCCGAGCTGGTCGCCGAGCGCCGCGGCGAGCTGGCGGCGACGATCGCCGCCGAGGCCGGCAAGCCGATCAAGACGGCGACCGTGGAGGCCGAACGCTGCGTCTCCACGCTCGAGTTCTCCGCGGTCGAGGCGCGCAAGCTGACCGGCGGCACGGTGCCGATGGACGCCGCCCCGGCCGGGGCCGGCAAGCTCGGCGTGATGCTGCGCGTCCCCTACGGGGTGGTCGGCGCGATCAGCCCCTTCAACTTCCCGCTCAACCTCGTCGCCCACAAGCTCGGGCCGGCGATAGCCGCCGGCAACGCGGTCGTCCTCAAGCCCGCCGGCCAGACGCCGATCTCGGCCCTGAAGCTGGCCGAGATCCTGCTCGAGGCGGGGCTGCCGGAGAACTGGCTCTCGGTCGTGCCCGGCCCCGGTTCGAAGGTCGGCAACGCGATCGTCGAGCACCCGCTGACCCGCGCCCTCACCTTCACCGGCTCGGCGCCGGTCGGCTGGGACATCCGCTCGAAGGTCCCGCACAAGAAGGTCAGCCTCGAGCTCGGCTCCAACGCGCCGCTGATCGTCGACGCCGACGGCGACTGGGAGGCGGCGGCAGACAAAGCCCAGCTGCACGCCTTCTCCCACGCCGGCCAGAGCTGCATCTCGATCCAGCGCATCCTCGTCCACGAGTCGATCGCCGACCGGTTCACCGAACGGCTGGTCAAGAACGTCGAAGGGCTGACCGTCGGCGACCCGCTCGACGAGAGCACCGACGTCGGACCGCTGATCACGCCGGACGACCGCGACCGGGTCAAGGAGTGGGTCGACGAGGCGGTAAAGGGCGGGGCGGAGCTGCTCGTAGGCGGCGAGCTCGTCGACGAAGGCCGCTGCCTGGCGCCGACGCTGCTGAAGGCGCCGCCGAAAGGGGCGAAGGTCTGGTGCGAGGAGATCTTCGGCCCGGTGGCGACGATCGACACCTTCTCGATCTTCGAGGAAGCCCTGACGATGGCCAACGACTCGAAGTTCGGCCTCCAGGCGGGCGTCTTCACCCGCGACATCGGCAAGGGGCTCGAGGCCGGCCGCACCCTCGAGTTCGGCGGCGTCCTGATCAACGAGGTCCCGACCTTCCGCACCGACCAGCAGCCCTACGGCGGCGTCAAGGACTCCGGCAACACCCGCGAGGGGCCCGCCTACGCCGTCTACGAGCTGACCGAGGAGCGCTTCGTCACGCTGCAGGGGTAGGCCATACCGGCCGGATAGCCTGCCCGCGATGAGCAACGACGAGCTGCGCGGCGTTCCAGTCTTCTGCTCCTGGAGCGGCGGCAAGGACTCGGCGCTGGCATTGCACGAGGCGGCGCGGGCGGGGGCGGAGCCACGGCTGCTTGTCTCGATGATGGTCGAGCACGGTCAGCGGTCGCGCTCGCATGGACTGAGGCGCGAGCTGCTGGCGGCGCAAGCGGAGGCGCTGGGCCTTCCGGTGCGGTTCGGGGCGGCGAGCTGGGAGGGCTATGAGGCGGAGCTGCGAAGGACCATGGCGGCCGGGGCGGCTGAGCATGGCACGGCGGCTGGAGTCTTCGGCGACGTCGACATCGAGCGCCACCGCGAATGGGTCGAGCGGGTCGCCGGCGAGGCCGGAGTCCGGGCCTTGCTGCCGCTCTGGCAGCGCAACCGCCGGCAGCTGATGGACGATCTGCTTGCGGCCGGGTTCAAGGCCGTGGTCGTCGCGGTTCGCGATGGCGTCCTCTCGCCGGACCTGTTGGGGCAGACAATCGACGCCGATCTGGTAGCCGACGTCGTCGCCGCCGGGGCCGACGCCGCCGGCGAGAACGGCGAGTATCACTCGGCGGTCGTCGACGGCCCGATCTTCCGCCACGGGCTCGAGCTGGAGATCGGCGAGCGCACCCTGCGCGACGGCGTCTGGTTCGTCGACCTCGAGCCTTGCAAGCGCATGGGCGCTGCGGCCGCCTAGCCCAGTTCGGGCTCGACTTCGTCGGCGAGGGCGGGGTGCCCAAGGATTCCGCTCAATCAACTCCCGGACGATCTCGGGGTCTTCACAAACCTAAGCCGGGTTATGTCGCACGCTTAGAGACCAAGCAGCGTGTGGCGAAGCCCTCAACGGTGAGGCCGAGCCATCCGCCGGTGATCAAGCGCCTCCTCGAGCACCGCCGGCTCGACCCCCTGCTCGAGCGCAACCTCGCGCAAGGACCGCCCGGACTGCGCCGCCGCCTTGACGATGTCGGCGGCCCGGTCGTAGCCGATGTGCGGGTTGAGGGCCGTCGCCGTGGCGAGCGTCGCCTCGGCGTGCCGCTCGGTCATCTCCTCGTTCGCCTCCAGGCCGGCGACGCATTTCTCGTTCAGCAGCCGCGAGGCGGAGGCCAGCAGCTTGATCGAGTCGAGCAGGTTGCGGGCGATCAGCGGCACGCGGACGTTGAGCTCGAACTGGCCCTGGCTGCCGGCGACGGTGATCGCGGTGTCGTTGCCGATCACCTGGGCGGCGACCTGGATCACGACCTCGGGGATCACCGGGTTGACCTTGCCGGGCATGATCGAGGAGCCCTTCTGCAGCTCCGGCAGGCGCAGCTCGGCGAGGCCGGCGCGCGGGCCGGAGCCCATCAGCGCCAGGTCGTTGGCGATCTTGTTGAGGGACACCGCGTAGACCTTCAGCGCGCCCGAGAGCTCGACCAGGGCATCGCGGTTCCCCTGCGCCTCGAAGGCGTCGAGCGGGGCGGAGATCTGCAGGCCGGTGTCGGCGGCGAGCTTCTCGCGCACCTTGGCGGCGAACTCCGGATGCGTGTTGAGGCCGGTGCCGGTGGCGGTGCCGCCGAGCGGGATCTGGCCGACCCGCCGCAGCGTTCCCTCGACGCGTTGGACACCGAGGCGGACCTGCGCCGCGTAGCCGCCGAACTCCTGGCCGAGGGTGACCGGAACCGCGTCCATCAGATGGGTGCGGCCGGCCTTGACGACGTCGGCGAACTGCTGCGCCTTGCCTTCCAGGGCGCCCTCGAGCCCGCCCATCGCCGGCAGCAGGTCGTGCGTCACCTCGTCGAGCGCCGCCAGGTGGACGGCGGAGGGGAAGACGTCGTTGGAGGACTGGCCCATGTTGACGTGGTCGTTTGGGTGGGCGCCCTCCCCGGCGAGGTTGGCGATCACCTCGTTGGCGTTCATGTTCGAGGAGGTGCCCGAGCCGGTCTGGAAGACGTCGATCGGGAACTGGCCGTCGTGCTCGCCGGCGGCGATCGCCTTGCCAGCCTCGGCGATGCGGCCCGCGAGGTCGCCGTCGAGGAGGCCGAGCTCGCCGTTCGCCTCCGCGGCGGCGCCCTTGATCCGGCCCAGCCAGCGCACCACCGGCAGCGGCACCCGCTCGCCCGAAACGGGGAAGTTGTCAACGGCTTTGGTGGTCTCGCCACCCCACAACTGCTCAGAAACGCTCAAGGTGAAGCCTCCGTCGAAGAACTTTGGGGAGGCTGGAGCGTATTGGCCCGGGGAGGGCGGGCGCTCAGCCGCCGGAACGACCGGCGTCGAAACCTTCGCGATAGGCGGAGAGGAACTGCGGGGAGAGCGGTTCCCTGCCGGGGGCGTAACGGGCGGCGACCGTGAGGCGGCGGACGAGGTCGGAGTGGATGCCTCCGCTGGAGGCGGCGCCCCGTTCGGCGGCGCCGAGCAGGTAGCCGAGCTGGAGGGCCGCATCGCCGCCGCCTTCTTCCCGCGCCCGGGAGTTCAGGGTGGTCGCGGCCTCGACCATCGCTTCGCCGACCTGGGCGAGGTCCCCGGCCTGCTGGTTGGAGGCGAGGCAGTCGCTGATCGGCGCCTCACCTCGCACGAGCACTTCCCCCGGCGCATGCCGCAGCGCCTTTTCATATGCCGCTGCACCTTCGAGGCAGGCAACAGGCGTCGAATCCCCCTGGCTCCCGCAGCCAAGAACGAAGAGCACGAGCGCGGCTAGAGACGAAGCGGCGAGGAAGCGCATCGCCGCATCCTATGGACCGGCCGGCCCCACTCGAACTGCATCAAATTTCCGGGCTGCCGGGCCTGAACTTTGATGCAGTTCGGATCAGTTGCCGGTGCCGCGGGGGGAGAGGCCGCCGGTCGAGGCCTGGGCTACGCCCCCGGAGGGGCGCGGCGGGGCCGGGGGTTCCGGTGGCTTCGTCAGGGTGCTCGGCACCGGGGCTTTACCCGTCGGCGCCGGGGCTGCGCCCTTGGCGCCTACGGAGAAGACTTCGACCCACTGCGCGAGGGTGTATTCGGGGGCGGTGGCGTGGTTCCAGGAGAGGTGGAGGTGGTTGCCGCAGCCGTGGCCGGTGTCGCCTTCGTAGCCGACCCAGCGGAAAGGGGGCCGCGGCTGGTTCTGGACCGGCTCGGCCCAGTGGGCGAGCCGGGTGATCGGTGCCCAGGTGGAGTCGCATTTGGCGTCGCCGTTCAGCGGCACGAGGTCGACCGCGAGCCCGTTGTAGTGGTCGGAGCCGCGGACGTGGCAGCGGTTGCAGCCGACGTGTTCGCCGTCCGGTAGCGGGCCCGAGTACCCGTCGGTGACGTAGATCGGATAGCGCTTGGCGATCCAGCGCAGGTCGGGCAGGATCCGCTCGTCGACCATGTCGCCTTCTTCGTGCGGGATCGCGGCCGGGATCGGGACGATCTTCCCGGCGTTGTAGAGCAGCCTCGTCGCCGGGATCGGCGAGGCCTGCGAAGAGGCGCAGACGGCGAGGAGGGGCAGGAGGGATAAAGCGCAGACCGCAAGTGCGCGCACCCAGGCGCTGGCGAGGAGGCGGTGGCTCACCCCCGCTGTATCGGCGCTACGACGCGAGCCCCTTAAGTCCTGCCGTGAGAGCGCGAACTGCATCAAATTTCCCGCCCGGCAGGTAGGAAATTTGATGCGGTTCGGGAGCATCCTCCTGGCCAGGCGGCCAGGTAGGGTTCCTCCGTGCCCACGGTCCGCGAGGCAGCCTTCGATCTCTTCCGCGCCCACGGGATGACGACGATGTTCGGCAACCCGGGTTCGACCGAGCTGCCGATGCTCGCCGACTTCCCGGGGGACTTCCGCTACGTGCTCGGGCTGCAGGAGGCCGTCGTGGTCGGGATGGCCGACGGCTTCGCGCAGGCCTCCGGCCGCACCACCGTGGTCAACCTCCACACCGCGCCGGGGGTCGGCAACGCGATGGGGGCGATCTTCAACGCCCAGGCCAACCACTCGCCGCTGCTGATCACCGCCGGCCAGCAGGC
>DASTAR010000085.1:0-2249 GCA_035712505.1 Solirubrobacterales bacterium | reverse complement strand
CCGAAGCGGCCGGCCGGCTCGTTCATCTTCCTCGGCCCCTCCGGGGTCGGCAAGACCGAGCTCGCCCGCACCCTCGCCGAGTTCCTCTTCGGCGACGAGGAGGCGATGGTCCGGATCGACATGTCCGAGTACATGGAGAAGCACGCGGTCAGCCGCCTGGTCGGCTCGCCCCCGGGCTACATCGGCTACGACGAGGGCGGCCAGCTGACCGAGGCCGTGCGGCGCAAGCCGTACAGCGTGCTCCTGCTCGACGAGATCGAGAAGGCGCACCCGGACGTCTTCAACATCCTCCTGCAGATCCTCGAGGACGGGCGCCTGACCGACGCCCAGGGCCGCACCGTCGACTTCCGCAACGCGATCGTGATCATGACCTCGAACATCGGCGCCTCGGAGATCTCGAAGAACACCTCGATCGGGTTCACCGTCTCCGACGAGACCGGCATGTCCTACGACGACATGAAGAACCGGATCATGTCCGACCTGAAAAAAGTCTTCCGGCCGGAGTTCCTCAACCGGATCGACGAGGTGATCGTCTTCCACAAGCTGGCGAAGGAGGAGGTCAAGGAGATCATCGACCTGATGATCAACCGCGTCCGCGTCCAGGTCGCCGAGCACGAACTGCAGCTGGAGCTGACCGAGGAGGCGAAGGACCTGCTGGTCGACAAAGGCTGGGACCCGTCGATGGGCGCCCGCCCGCTGCGCCGGGCGATTCAGCGCTACATCGAGGACCCGCTGGCCGACGAAGTCCTGCGCCAGGGCGAGATGACCCCCGGCTCGACGGTGATGGTCTCCCGCAACGCCGCCGGCGACGAGGAAGACAAACCGCTCGACCTGGAGATCATCGCCCCGAAGAAGCCGAAGCGCAAAGCCGAGCCGGAGCGCGAGAAGGTCGGCGTCGGGGCGAAGAAGGACGATGGCGGTGGTGGTGACGCCGACGAGGTCGGCTCCGACGACCCCGGCGACGAGTCCTAGGCCTGATCTGAGGCCGGAGTCGTGAAGGAGCCGGGCCGGGCCGCGATCGGCACCTGGAGCGGGGGGCGCTTCCTCCGCTTCGGGGAGGCGATCGCGGAGGAGCGGCTCGAGGCGCTGCTGCGCCCGGGCAGCGGAATCGACACGCTGCTGACCGCCGACGCCTACCGACAGGGCGAGGCGGACCGGGTGCTCGGGCGGGCGCTTGGAGGCGTGTCGCGGGATGAGTACTGCCTGATCGGCGCCATCGGCCACGACTTCTACGAGGGTGAGCGCGACGGGCCGAAAGGTTTCCCGCGCTTCACCGACCCGCGCCTGCGCGGTCCAGATCAGTACGGGGGCTACCTGCGAATGGCGACCGAGAAGAGCCTCGAACGAACGGGCGCCGACTGCTTCGACCTGCTGCTGCTCCACAACCCGGACCGGATCGGCTATTCGAGCGAGGTCGTCTGGGACGCGATGGCGGCGCTGCGCGACGAAGGCCTGGCGGCGCGGATCGGGGTGGCGCCGGGGCCGGCCAACGGCTTCACCCTCGACGTCATCAGCTGCCTCGAGCGCTTCGGCGAGGCGATCGACTGGGCGATGATCATCCTCAACCCGCTCGAGCCCTGGCCGGGCGAGCTCTGCCTGGATGCAGCGGCCGAGCACGACGTCAAGGTGCTGACCCGCGTCGTCGACTACGGCGGCATCTTCTGGGGGGACGTGCGGCCGGGGATGGAGATGGCCGAGCACGACCACCGCAAGTTCCGCCCGGAGGGCTGGATCGAGCAGGGCCTGGAGAAGCTCGACCGCCTGCGCCCGATCGCCGGGCGCCACGACCTCAGCCCGATGCACCTGGCCTGCCAGTGGAACCTCGCCCATCCCGCGGTCGAGTCCGTCGCTCCGACCCTGATCCAGGAGATCGGCCCCGAGGCGCGGTCGATCGAGGACAAGCGGGCCGAGCTGGCGTCCCTCCCAGACCAGCGCCTAACCGACGACGAGGTAGCCGAGATCCGCACCATCGGCGACAACGCCAACTGCATGGCCCTCAAGGGCGCAAGCGCTGAACACGAAGGCGAAGAGCGCCCCGACCGCTGGCCCCTAACCGACGACCTCGCAGCGGTAGGCAGCCGCTGGGGCATAGACCCTGAGCGCGACCTTGTCGCGTCTCACTAGCTGAGGGACAGAGCTCCGTACAGGGGGTCGGCACCCCTCCTCCGGAATTGACCTCCCCTCCGCTGGCGCTCCGGGGAGAACATGCTGCGGCTTCGCCGCAGACACCAGATTGCATATCGCCGAAC
>DASTAR010000084.1:0-2583 GCA_035712505.1 Solirubrobacterales bacterium | reverse complement strand
CGCCAGCGCGGCAAGGGCGGCTTCGTCCGCGCCAGCTGGGAGGACGCCGCCGAGATGATCGCCGCGGCCCACGTCCACACGATCAAGCGGCACGGACCCGACCGCGTCGTCGGCTTCTCGCCGATCCCGGCGATGTCGATGGCCTCCTACGCGGCGGGGACCCGCTTCCTCTCGCTGATCGGCGGGGTGATCCTCTCCTTCTACGACTGGTACGCCGACCTGCCGCCCTCCTCGCCGCAGTCCTTCGGCGACCAGACCGACGTGCCGGAGTCCGGCGACTGGTGGAACGCCGGCTACCTGCTGGTGTGGGGGACGAACCTGCCGACCACCCGCACCCCCGACGCCCACTTCATGACCGAGGCGCGCTACCGCGGCCAGAAGGTGGTCGTGATCTCGCCCGACTACGCCGAGCACACCAAGTTCGCCGACCACTGGCTGGCGGCCGAGCCGGGAAGCGACGGGGCGATGGCGATGGCGATGGGCCACGTCATCCTCAGGGAGTTCTACGTCGAGCGGGAGGTGCCTTACTTCCGCGACTACGCGCGGCGCTTCACCGACCTGCCGCTGCTGGTGACGCTGCGCGAGCGCGATGGCGCCTACGTCCCCGATCGGCTGCTGCGCGCCTCCGACCTCGACGGCTCAGAGGAGGAGAACGCCGAATGGAAGCCGGTCCTGGTCGACGCCCGCAGCGGCGAGCCGGTGGTGCCCAAGGGCTCGGTCGGCCACCGCTACGGGGAGCCGGGGAACTGGAACCTGAAGCTGGACGGCGTCGAACCGGTGCTCACCCTGCTCGACCGGGCCGAGGACCGGGTCGCGGTCGACCTGCCCCGCTTCGACGTCGGCGAGGGCGAGGGCGGGGACTCGGTGCGGCGCGGCGTGCCGGCGATCCGCGTCGGCGGCCAACTGGTCACCACCGTCCTCGACCTCAGCCTCGCCCACTACGGCGTCGGTCGCGAGGGGCTGCCGGGCGAGTGGCCGAGCGGCTACGAGGACCCCCTCCCCTGCACCCCCGCCTGGCAAGAGCCGATCACCGGCGTCGACGGCGAGCTGGTCGCGCGGGTCGCGCGCGAGTTCGCCCGCAACGCCGAGGTGACCGAAGGGCGTTCGATGATCGCGATGGGCGCCGGCACCAACCACTGGTTTCACTCCGACCAGGTCTACCGCACCTTCCTGGCGCTGGTCCAGCTCTGCGGCTGCGAGGGCCGCAACGGCGGCGGCTGGGCCCACTACGTCGGCCAGGAGAAGGTCCGTCCCCTGGCCGGCTGGCAGACGCTCGCCTTCGCCCTCGATTGGACCCGGCCGCCGCGCCACCAGTCGGGGACCCCGTTCTTCTACCTCGCCACCGACCAGTGGCGCTACGAGCGCCACCAACCCGAGGCCCTGGCTTCGCCCCTGGGGCGCGGCCTGCTCGAGGGCAAGCACGTGGTCGACGTCAACGCGCTCGGGGCGCGGCTCGGCTGGCTGCCCTCCTACCCGAGCTTCGACCGCTCGACCCTGGACCTGGTCGACGAGGCCGAGCGGGAGGGGCTCGACCCGGCCGAGTACGTGGTCCGCGAGCTGAAGGAGGGGCGCCTCAACTTCGCCTGCGAGGACCCCGACGCGCCCGAGAACCATCCCAAGGTGATGACCGTCTGGCGCTCGAACCTGCTCGGCTCCTCCGGCAAGGGCCACGAGTACTTCCTCAAGCACCTGCTGGGCACGACCGACGAGGCGGTGCGGGCCGAGGAGTCGCCGCCGGAGCTGCGGCCCAGCGAGGTCACCTGGCGCGAGGAGGCGCCCGAGGGCAAGCTCGACCTGCTGAGCACGATCGACTTCCGGATGACCAGCAACGCGCTGTTCTCCGACGTGGTGCTGCCGGCGGCGACCTGGTACGAGAAGGTCGACCTCTCCAGCACCGACCTGCACCCGTTCGTCCACACCTTCAACCAGGCGGTGCCGCCGCCCTGGGAGTCGAAGACCGACTGGGACGCCTTCCGGCGCATCGCCGAGCGCTTCTCGGAGCTGGCCGCGACGCACCTGGGCAGCCGCCGCGACCTGATCGCCGCGCCGCTGCTGCACGACACCCCCGACGAGATCGCCCAGCCGATGGGCGAGGTCCGCGACTGGCGCGCCGGGGAGTGCGAGCCGATCCCCGGCCAGACGATGCCGAAGCTGATCGTGGTCGAGCGCGACTACGCCGGCGTCGCCGAGCGCTGGCGGGCGCTGGGCCCGCTGGTCGAGGAGCAGGGCACGGCGGTGAAGGGGGCGAGCTGGGTCGCCGACGAGGAGGTCGCCGAGCTGGCCGCCAAGAACGGCGCGGTGCGCGGCGGCCTCGCCGACGGCCGCCCTTCGCTGGAGCGGGTCGAGCAGGCCTGCGAGGCGATCCTCACCCTCTCCGGGACCACCAACGGGCGGCTCGCGGTCGAGGGCTTCCGCTCGCTCGAGGAGACGACCGGCCTGGAGCTGGCCGACCTCGCCGGGAGCCGCGCCGGCGACCGCATCACGCTCGCCGACGCGCGGGTGCAGCCGCGCACGGTGATCACCTCGCCGGAGTGGTCGGGGATCGAGGCGCACGGCCGCCGCTACGCGCCGTTCACGATGAAC
>DASTAR010000083.1:0-4762 GCA_035712505.1 Solirubrobacterales bacterium | reverse complement strand
CGGCGTGATCTGGCCGAGGTAGTCGCTCGAGTAATCGAGGACGAGGGGGCTGGAGGGATCGGACGGCGCAGGGTCGGGAGGAGAACCGAGCAGCAGCGCGTCTGGCGCTCCTTCCCGGGATCCTTCCTGCTGGCCGTCGGCGCAGGTCCCAAGCGTGTTGTGTAGATGGTGGTCCGCGGTGGCTTCCCTTTCGGGCCATTCCTCCCGTTCGGTCGAGCCGGTGCCCGAGCAGGGCGTGTCGGAGAGGAAGAACTGCTGGGGCGAGTTGACGCTGCCGCCGACCGGCGGGATCGGATCGTTTGCCGCGCTGTCGCTCGGGTCGACGAAGTCCGACTGCACTTCGACGTAGCCGTGCTCGGCGGCTTCATTGCCCTTCTGGTCGAGCTTGACGGCGACGATGATCTGCTTGAAGTCCTGTTCGCCGGGACAGCTCGCGCCGCAGCGGTCGTCGTTGCGCCAGACGACGTAGCGGTAGACAGTCCCGGTGACGTCGCCGCTGGTGAATTTTTCTTCCGGCACCACGACGCCACCGGTGATGAAACCGCCGCCGTAGAGGCTGCCGTTATGGACGACGAGGTATGGGGGTGATGGTTCTTCTGAGGGATTTCGCGCCAGCGCGAAGGTTTCTTTGGTCTGGTTCACCCGGTAGTCGGGGCTGAGCGCATCGGCCGAGTGCGGAGGCGTCGTGGTCAGCGCCAGTTCGGAATTGGAGAGGCTGCGCAAGGCCTCCAGTTCCTGCTGAGCGCGGTCGAGCGCCACCTGAGTTCCCTTCGCTCGCTGGGCGTTGATCGTCGCCGCGCGGAGGATGTTGAAGGTGGCGAGGGATCCGATGACCAGAACGAGCGTGGCTACGACCACCTCGATCATCGTCAGGCCCGCCTCCGAGCCGAGCCCGCGCATCGCCTCTTTCCGCCGCGTGCCCATCTTCATCTCGTCAGCGTCGCGTTTCTCAAGGTGCCGCCGTCGGAGACGGTCAGTTCGCCGGAGCCTTCCGGGTCGGGGATACGGAGGGTGACCCGCACGTAGGTCGGCGGTTCGGTGCCGGCGGGGCCGCAGGTTGCAGGGTCCGCATTGGCACTCGGCACGTAGCAGAAGACCGAGGCGCTGTCGATCCCTTCGAAGACCTGAACGGGCGTGCCGGTCTCGACACCCGGGGCCGCTTCGATCCGCGAGCAGGCGGTGGTCGTGCACTTGTAGGTGACCTGGCAGGGGATCGAGCGAACAGTCGGGGCGCTGGCGACGCCGCTGCCGCACGAGGTGCGGCGGACGTACGTGCTCAAGGAAACCGAGGCGCTCGTTGCGGTGCTCGCGTCAACTTCGATCCCGTTACGAAATTCCCGCACCATCCGGTCCAGCGCCCACCGGGCGCTGGAGATGTTCTGGGCACGCTTGCTGATCCCCGGTTGCTCGCGCACCGCGCTGATCAGCATCGAAGCGGCCCCGGCGACCACGATCACGCTCATGGTCGCCGCGACCAGCAGCTCGATCAGGGTCAGCCCGGACTCGTCGGCGACACCGGCAGATCGAACTGGGAGCTTCATCCGCCCGCTCCGACAAGCTTGAAGGTGCGCGCCGTCGGCTTCGCCTCCCATTCCCCGATCGCGTTCAGAGCCTTGACGCGGAAGGTGTGCCTGCCGAACCGCAGGTGGTTCAACCGCGCGGGGGAGGAGCAGCCCTTCCAATGCTGCCGATCAAGCCTGCAGAAGAAGCGCGTGCCGGGCTGACCGGTTGCGTCGAGGAAGCGAAAGACCGGGTGGCGCGTGCGGGTCTTGAAAGCGGGGCCGAAGGTGATCCGGGTCAGGGGCCGCACGTACTTGAAGCTCCCTGACGCACCCGAGCCGCCAGGGCTGCCAGTGCCGCCGCTACCACCCGAGCCGGAGGTGGGAACCGGACCGGAGGCGCCGGTACCGCCCGAGACGGTTTCGCCGCCTCCCGAACCTGAGCCGCCTCCGCCGCCGCTGCCTTCTTCCGCTGGCGGGGCGGCCGCTTGCTGGGTGTAGTTGAGGACATTCGAGCAGTCCGACGTGACACCGGCTTCGTCCGTCGCCGTGGCCGTGATGCTGGTCGTCGTCCCAGCCGGGACCGTTACCTGGATGCCGCCCCCTTCCAACGCTTCGACGCTACCGACGACCGCTTCGCCCGAGCAGTCGGCGGTCTCGTAGACCTTGATCGCGATTCCGGCAGTCCAGCCCGTCCCCTGCCCTCGAACGGCGGGCGTGGTGGTTTCCCCCGTCGATCCAGGAAACAGCGCCGTCAGGACCGGGGTCGCCGGGCCCAGCGTCACCGAGTTGCTGTCGGACACCAGCCGGGTGCGACTCCCTTCGCGTTCGTAGACGTCGACTTCCGAGTCACCGTCACGTGCCGTGAGCCTCCTCACCGTCGTGAAGAACAGATGAGAGCCGTCTTCGGAGGCACCGGCGAAGCTGGCGTCGCAGCCGGTTTCGCCCGGCAGCGGGCAGACGCCGGCGACAGACTCGAGCGTAGTCGTCGAGGTGCCGAGGTCGCGTCGGTAGACGTCTTCGGATTCGGCGTCTTCGGCCACGAGCGAAGCTTCGGTAGTGAAGAAGGCGATGGACCCGTCCGCCGACGCGCCGGCGAATACGGCGGGGGCCGGTGGGCCGCACGCTTCTCCTTCACAGCTGGGGCCAGGTGCCGAGACGAGGGTGGTCGTCCCCCCGCTGATGTCCCGCGCGTAGACGTCGCTGCTGGTGTCGCCGTCCTCGGGAGAGAGCCTTTCGGTGGTCTGGATGAAGACCGTTCCCCCGTTTGCCGAGGCGCCGGCGAACGTCTCGCTGGAAGGTCCAGCACCGCAGGACCCGGCTTCGACACAGCCAGGATCGGCCTGCGAAACGAGGGTGGTCGTCGGCGGTGCGGCTTCCAGATCGCGTACGTAGACGTCGGTGGCGCCGCCGTCGTTATCGGCGCCGGTGAGGCCTTCGCCGGTCTGAAAGAAGACCAGCCCACCGTTGCCTCGGGAGCCGGCGAAGGTCGCGGGCTTGTCCGCTTCGTTGGCGATCGCGGGGCCGGTCGAGACCAGTGAAATGGTCCCTTCTTCCCAAAGGTAGACGTCGGAGGCGTGCCCGTCCTGGTCTTCGCTGGAGAGCTTTTCGCTGGTGGTGAAGAAGGCGCGCGAACCGTCGGCCGAGGCACCCCGGAATTTCGGCTTGCATTCCGACGCGCTCGCGCCTTCAGGGCAGGTACCGGCCGTCGTGATCAGCGTCGTCGCCGGCAGGCCTGCTTCCAGGTTGCGCATGTAGAGGTCGCCGGTCGAGTCGGAGTCTTCGGGGACGAGGCTTTCCGCGGTTTCGAAGAACACCCGCTTGCCGTTCGCCGAGGCGCCGGCGAAGGTCGCACCTTCGGGTCCGTTGCCGCAGCCGCCTGCACACGTGGCCCCCGCCCGCGAGACGAGCACGGTCGTCGGCGGTTCGGCTTCCAGGTTGCGCATGTAGACGTCGCCCGCCGCGTCGGTGTCTTCGGGAGCGAGGCTTTCGGTCGTCTGGAAGAACACCCTGCTTCCATCCGAGGTGACGCTCTTGAAGCTCGCTTCGCTGGGGCCGTTGCCGCAGCCTGACGCTTCGCACGAGGCTGCTCCCCTGGATATGAGCGTGGTGGCGCCGGTCGTCGTGTTGCGCATGTAAACGTCGACGGCCCGGTCGCGGTCCGCGGACACCAGCGGCTCCTGGGTCGAGAAGAAGACCTGTTCGCCAGTCGCCGACGCGGCCTCGTAGGAGGCCGGGTAGGCGTCGTTGCCCCCGGCCAGACCCGTCGAGAGCTCGTGAGTTACGTAGGTTTCGATCCCCACCTCAGGGTCGTAGGAGCGTTCGTAGACATCCTGGAAGCCCCGGTCCGTATCGCCGGGGACAAGCTTGTCCGTGGTGGTGAAGAAGACTTTGGAGCCACTCGCCGAAGAACCGGCGAACTTCGCCGGTGCCGCCTGAGCGGCCGGAACGGCGAGCGCTGCCGAAACCAGCGCAGTCAGCACTAGCGACGGGACGACATAAATCACCCGGTTGGCGGCAGGGCTACGTTTGGCTTCCGGCATCAGTGATCTATCGGCTGGGAATGTAGATGGGATTAGGCCTAGGCGGCAGCCTCTGAGACCACAGAGGGGCGGGCACTGGGCCCGCCCCTCGGCGACTTCATGCTTGGCAGCGCCAAGGCAAAATGACTGCTAGATCAGCCGTTCTGCCAGTTACCTGCGCCACTGACTTCCGGACAGCCACCCTTACCCTTCGGGGAACATGGATAGCTCATAGCTCCAGCGGCGTTCACGATTTCAAACACGTGCCCGTTGGAGGAGTACGACTTGATGGTGTAGCCAGTCGCGCTCAAGCCTTCCAGCTTGATGCCTTCACTGGTGGTCGCTGATTCGCCGGTACCCGTCGTCGTCGCTTCGATGATGGTCGGCTCGATTTTCTTGATTTCAGCAACGGTGGCCGTCGCGTAAGAGCCGCCATGGTCGGTTGCATAGGTCTCGAGAGCGACCTGCGCCGAGTGGGCGTTCTCCTTCGCCTTCGCATCGCCAGCCTTTTCCTTCTGGTTGAAGAAAGCCGGCAGGGCGATCGCGGCGAGGATGCCGAGGATGAGCATCACGACGAGGAGCTCGATGAGCGTGAAGCCCGCCTCGCTGTCGCCGTTGAGCCGGGCGCCGATGCGGGCCCGGAGATTCTGGACTGACATTAGTGACCTCCTATGGTCCTAATCGTTCGAGCCAGAGCCCCGTCGCGTGAAGCCACGTGGTGTCTGTCGACCCCGGTGGTAA
>DASTAR010000082.1:0-3944 GCA_035712505.1 Solirubrobacterales bacterium | reverse complement strand
GAGATCCAGGCCTCGCGGTGCGGGTCGACCTCGGCCCCGGTGCCGTTCCTCTCTGCGACAGCTGCGATCTGCTCACTCATAGGAGAGATCTTCCCACAGTTTGGTTGTTCTGACAATAGTTGACAGGCAAACTTTCTCTGCTACGATTGTTTCCAAGTCAACCGTTTCAGCATCAACCGTCTAGGGAAAGCTAGAGGAAGGAACAGAATCAGATGAGCACGGAGACCATCACCAAGCAGCAGATTCCGGCAGGCACCTGGGCGGTGGACCCGGTCCACTCCTCGGTCACCTTTGCCGTCACCCACAACGGAGTTACCACCTTCCGCAGCGGCTTCGAGCGCTACGAGGCGAAGCTGACCGGCGGCGATCAGGCGCGGCTCGAGGGCACCGTCGAGGTCGAGAGCATCGATATCGACGAGGAGATGCTCAAGGGCCACCTCCTCTCCCCCGAGTTCTTCGACACCCAGCGCCACCCGCAGCTGCGCTTCCGCTCGACCGAGCTGAGTGTCGGCGAGGACGGCACCCTGCGCGTCGCCGGCGACCTCGAGATTCACGGCGAGACCCGCAAGGTCGAGGCCAGCGGCCGCTTCGCCCACCTCGGCGAGGACGCCTACGGCAAAGCCCGGGTCGGCCTCTCGATCTCCGCGGCCGTCGACCGGCGCGACTTCGGCCTCGACTGGCAGGCACAGCTGCCGAGCGGCGGCGACGTCCTCGACTACGCCGTGACCATCAACGTCGAGCTCGAGCTCGTCCCCGAGGAGGCATAACGGTGGGAGTCCTGGGCATAACCGGAAGCCTGCGGCGGGACTCCTACAACCACGCCCTGCTGCGGGAGGCCGCCGAGCGGCTTCCCGCCGGGGCGGAGCTGGTGGAGTTCGGCCGCCTCGGCGAGATCCCGCCCTACGACGCCGACCTCGAAGAGTCCGGGACGCCGACGCCGGAGCCGGTCGAGGCCCTGCGCCAGGCGATGCGCGAGGCCGACGCGGTCCTAATAGCGACCCCCGAGTACAACCACTCGATCCCCGGCGTCCTCAAGAACGCCCTCGACTGGGCCTCCCGCCCCGCCGGCCAGAGCGCCCTCACCGGCAAGCCGGCGATGGTCGTCGGCGCCTCGACCGGGATGTTCGGCGCCGTCTGGGCGCAAGCGGAGACCCGCAAAGTCCTCGGCGCCCTCGGCGGCCGCGTCATCGAGGGGGAACTGCCCGTCCCCCGCGCCGCCGAGCTCTACCGCAATGGCCGCCTCGAGCTCTCCCCTGAGCAGTCCGAGCAGCTGGAGGGCCTGCTGGCCGAGCTGGTCTCGGAAGTCGAGCAGCAGCGCGAACTGGTCCCAGCAGCGGCCTGATCGGCAGCAACCGCGGGGGCAAACGCCGCAACCCGTTCTTGGCGGCTTCAGCCGGTTACCGGGTTGTGCCAGCGCACACCATGGGGCTCGAAGCGCGCGAAGTCCGTATCAGCGGAGCAGATGGCAAGGCCGTGCTCGAGGGCGAGCGCGGCGAGCATCGCATCGGGAACCAGATTGCCCGCGATCTCGTGCTCGAGGATCAGCTCACCGAGGATCCGTGAGTGCTCGGGCCCGGGGACCGGTATCCAAGCGGCAGGTGCCGCCACCCAGTCGGCTACCTGCTGCCAGGCGACGGCCGGAGCGAGCGGGCTCTGCAACGCGCGTGGATTCGTCGCGATGCGCAGGAAGCCGCCGAGGCTCTGCCAAGGCAGGCCGACGCGCCTGGGTCCGTTCAGCTGCTCGGTCAGCCATGACAGCGCCCGCTGGTGGTGCCTTGCCTCCCGGTGGACCGCATAGAGCAACAGGTTGGCGTCGAGCAGCATCAGGGGGCCAGCGGCCCCTCGAGATGCTCAACGGCCTCGGCGATGTTTGAGTAGTCGAACCGCGCCGAACCCATGCTGTAGGTCTTCTGGCGAAATGGCCGGCGTCGCTTCTGCGGCTCGAGGCCAGCCCGTACGAGGTCGTTGACCGCCTCGCTTAGGCCGAGCCCGCGCTCGCGACGCGCCTTCTCCACGGCAGCCGCCACGTCATCGGCAAGATCAATCGTCGTCCGCATGCGCAAAATTTAGCATCATGATGCGCACTTCCGAAAGCAAGTGCGCTCCTAGCCCTTCGGCAGGGCGAAGAAGGCGATCGCCGCGTACTGGGCAATCGCCGCGGCGATGACGAAGAGGTGGAAGACCTCGTGGTAGCCGAAGACCGCGGGGTTGGGGTTGGGGCGCTGGGTCGCGTAGACGACGGCGCCGGCCGTGTAGAGGAGGCCGCCGAAGGCGACCAGGAGGGTGCCGGTGACTCCCAGCGAGGTCCAGAGTTCGGGGAAGGCGGCGACGGCGACCCAGCCGAGGGCGAGGTAGATCAGGGCCGAGGCCCATTTGGGGTGATCGATCCAGACCATCTCGACGATCGCCCCGGCGAAGGCGCCGATCCAGACCACGGCGAGGATCGCCTTCGCCAGGGTCCCGTGCAGGACCAGCAGCGCGAACGGCGTGTAGGTGCCGGCGATGAGGAAGAAGATCATCGAGTGGTCCAGCCGCCGCATCCACTGGCGCACGCTCGGCCGCGTCCAGTTGACCCGGTGGTACAGAGCGCTGGTGCCGAAGAGGGCGGAGAGGCTGATCGCGTAGACCGCGACCGCCAGCGTCGCCTTCGGCGTCTGCGCGAGGACGATCAGCGTCGCGCCGAAGCCGAGCGAGAGGAAGAAGGCCCACTCGTGCGAGACCCCGCGCAGCTTCGGCTTGACCAGCGCGATCGCCTCGGCGGTCGCCTCTTTGGCCGCGCTCGCCCTCTCTTCGACCACCTCTTTGGCTGCACTGGCCCGGTCGCCCATCGCGTCTTTGGCAGCCTGGGCGCGGTCGCCCATCGCCTCTTTCGCGGCGGTTGCGCGCTCGCCCATTCGTTCCGCGCCCCTGCGCAGTTCCTCCATATCGACAGCGTACCCCCACGGAGGCCGTCCGACGCCGGTCCGGAGCCAGATTTCGCTTGGCCGAGTTTGCGGAGTTGACACAATGTGCGGGGAGATCCGCGCCTTTCGGATTCGCCTAATTGCGCCTTTCGTGACTTTTTCCGTCTGCCCTTTGAGCGATCCTGCGTAGTTACCGCCGAAAGCCCGCCCGAGAGGAGTTTTTTGATGTCTAAGACCGCCGTTGCCAGTCCCAAGAACGGTCTACAGGGCCTCTCGATCGAGCGCCGTTATTCGACGGCCGGCGTGCATCCTTTCGACCAGATCGAGTGGGAGATCCGCGATGCCGTGATCGGCGATCCGGAGAGCCCGGCCTTCGAGCAGCGCGGGGTCGAGTTCCCGAAGAGCTGGTCGCAGAACGCGACCAACATCGTCGCCCAGAAGTACTTCCGCGGCAAGCTCGGCAGCCCCGAGCGCGAGAGCTCGGTCAAACAGATGATCGGGCGCGTCGCCGGGACGATCTCCGACTGGGGGCGCGAGCTCGGCTACTTCGCCTCCGAGGAGGACGCCGACGCCTTCGAGATGGAGCTGACGGCGATCCTGCTGAACCAGAAGGCGGCCTTCAACTCGCCGGTCTGGTTCAACGTCGGCTTCGAGGAGCATCCGCAGTGCTCGGCCTGCTTCATCCTCAGCGTCGAGGACACGATGGAGTCGATCCTCGAGTGGAACACGAAGGAGGGGATGATCTTCCGCGGCGGCTCGGGCTCCGGGATCAACCTCTCCAACATCCGCGGCTCGGTCGAGCACCTCTCGAAGGGCGGGCTCGCCTCCGGCCCGGTCAGCTTCATGCGCGGCGCCGACGCCTGGGCCGGGACGATCAAGTCCGGCGGCAAGACGCGGCGGGCGGCGAAGATGATCGTCCTCGACGTCGACCACCCGGACGTCGAGCACTTCATCTGGTGCAAGGCCGACGAGGAGAAGAAGGCCGCCGCCCTCCGCGACGCCGGCTTCGACATGTCGATCGACGGCGAGGGCTTCACCTCG
>DASTAR010000081.1:0-8655 GCA_035712505.1 Solirubrobacterales bacterium | reverse complement strand
TGTGCGGCTGGCGAGTGCCGGACCGAGCGGGGGTAGGACGCAGGGAGGCCGAATGGCAGCGCCATTTGGCCGACCGAGGACGCCGCCCCGCGAAGTGTGTCCGGCGCCGCCAGGCGTGCGCGGGGGTTTCGCCAATCCCTCCTAGACCGAGCCCAGCTGCGCGACGGTCTTTGGCGAGGGGGTGCCGTCCCCCTTCAACGCCGAGCTTTCCTAGGTATTTGCCGCGATGGCCATCGAGAGGAACAGAAGGGCCAGGTAGGCCAGCGAGAAGAGGTACGTGCGCAGCGCCCAGCGGCGTTCGCGGCTGCGGTAGAGGCTGGTGGAGCAGTAGATGAAACCGCCGCCCAGGAGCATCGAGGGGACCAGGTAGGCGACGCCGAGCCCGCCGGCGCAGAAGGGCAGCTGGGTGACGGCGTAGAGGAGGACGGTGTAGAGGAGGATCTGGCGGCGGGTCTCCTCCTCGCCGCGGACCACCGGGAGCATCGGGATCCCTGCTTTCGCGTACTCGTCCTTCATCAGCAGCGAGAGGGCCCAGAAGTGGGGCGGGGTCCAGAAGAAGACGATCGCGAACATGTAGAAGGCCATGCCGCTGAGGCCACCCGTGACGGCCGCCCAGGCGACCAGGGGCGGGACGGCGCCGGCGGCGCCGCCGATGACGATGTTCTGGGGCGTGGTCCGCTTCAGCCACAGCGTGTAGACGCAGACGTAGCCGAAGAGCCCGGAGAGGGACAGCGCGGCGGCCAGCGGGTTGACCGTCAGCGCCAGCAGCAGGAAGGAGGCGGCGCCGAGACCGAGACCGAAGGCGGTGGCGGCGGCGGGGGAGACGCGGCCGGAGGCCACCGGACGGTCCGCCGTGCGGGCCATCGTGCGGTCGATGTCGCGGTCGACGGCGTGGTTGATCGCCCCCGCCCCGCCGGCGGAGAGGGCGCCGCCGAGGCAGGTGAGGAAGACGAGCCCGACCGAGGGGTCGCCCGCCACGTACATCGTCGTGATCGTCGTGAAGAGCAGCAGGGACTGCACCTTCGGCTTGGTCAGCGTCAGGTAGTCGCGCAGGACGGCGGGGATCGCCGGTCGCTGCGGGAGAGCGGCAGTCTGGGCACTGCTCATGCGGAGATCAGGCTACCGGCTGGGACTCGCGCGCCGCCGCCTGCTCGCGGCGGGTGCGGTGACCGATCGCCTCGCGGATGTCGCGTAGCGGCAGCGGGCTGCGGACGTCGGGAAGGACGTCGAAGTTGTGCGGCTCCGGCGGCGAGAGCGTGAACCACTCGAGCGTCTCGCCGGCCCACGGGTCGTGCCCCGCGTCTGGACCGTTGGTACGGCTGAAGATCGCGTTGCAGATCGTCAGCAGGATCCCGACGAAGAGGATCAGCACTCCGATCGTGGCGATCACGTTGTAAGCGGTGACGCCGGCGTTGTCGAAGTACTTGTAGGCGTCGACGACCTGCCCCTCGTCGGCGCCGGCGAGGAAGAGCGGCACGAAGCCGATGAGCAGGCCCGAGGCGATCGCCCAGAAGGAGATCCGGCCGAGGCTCTCGCCCATCGTCTTCCCGGTCATCTTCGGGAACCAGTAGTAGAGGGCCGCAAAGCCGCCGAGGACGGCGGCGCCGATCAGGGCGAAGTGGGTCGCGGCGGTGGCGTCCGTCGTGTTGTGCAGGTGCCAGGCGGCGCCGACCAGCGACTGCTCGAGCTCGGCGGCAAGGCCGATGGAGATCATCGAGATCGCGCCGATCGCGAAGAGGACCGGGGCCCGCATCCGCAGCGTCCCGCCGACCAGCGTCGCGATCAGGTTGAAGAGGATCAGCCCGAAGGGGACGACGAGCGCCAGCGACATCAGCATCGCGAAGTACTGCCAGCCGATCCCGATCGGCGCGGTCAGCATGTTCTGCATCCACGCCAGCGTGCCGAGCACGGCTGCGGCGGCCAGAGAGGCCATCACCACGCTGCGGTTGAAGAGCGGTTTGCGAGAGAAGATGGCGACGATTTCGGCGATCGCGCCGAAGGCGAAGATCACCAGCAGCATGTAGATGCCGGTGAAGAAGATCCAGCTGAGGTGCTGCCAGAGCAGCGGCGCCCCGCCGGACCCGTCGGCGAAGAAGATGCCTTCGTAGTGGCGGTCGATCATCAGCATCGTCAGCGCCGCCAGGAAGACCGGTCCGACCACGACCAGGAGCCAGGAGGAGACGGTCGCCGCCCAGGCGAAGACGGGCACCCGTCGCCAGGCCATGCCGGGGGCCCGCATCGTCCGCAGCGTCGCCACCAGGTTGATCGCGAGGAAGACGAAGCCCAGCGTCGCCAGCCCGGTCCCGGTCACCCAGGCGTCGACGCCGTTGTTGGCGAGGAAGGCCTTCTCGCTGAGCGGGGCCAGCGGGTTGACGCCCCCCTCGGGGGGAGTGAAGAGGAAGGTCGCGTAGAGCACCGTCGCGCCGGCCACGTAGAGGGCGACGCCGGTCTGCCCGAGGCGCGGCAGGGCGGTTCCGCGGGCGCCGATCTGCAGCGGTGCCACGTAATAGAAGAAGCCCAATGCGAAGGGGACGGCGAAGAGGAAGATCGAGGTCGCGCCGTACATCGAGAGCATGCGGTTGAAGCCGACCGGCGAGAGGAAGGTGTTTTCCGGCACCAGCAGCTGCAGGCGCATCAGCACCAGCTCGACCGCGGCGACGAAGAGGAAGCCGAGGGCGCCGCAAATCAGGATCTGGCCGACGTCCTTGTGGTCGGCCGAGGTCGCCAGTTCGGCCCAGCGGGGGCGGCGGCGGACGTGGTAGCCGTCGGCTACCAGCTCGGGACGAGGGCTGGGGCTCATGGCACGTTTCCTTCTTCGTAGAGCTTCACGACCCGTTCCTGCGCTTCTTCGATCTCGCTCTGCTGGGCCTTGACGAATTCTTCGTATTCGGCGGGGGAGACGACTTCGACCTCGGTCCGCATCGGCGCGTAGGCCTGTCCGGAGAGGGTGGAGGAGTCGCCTTCGAAGTCGCCTTCGTCTTCGGCGCGGAAGATGACCTTGTGCGTCTTGCCCGGCACCGCGTCGGCCTTGGGGGCCAGATCGTTGACGTTCCAGGTATGGACGACGTCGGTCGAGAGCAGTTCCAGCTCGACGGCCGTGTCGACGGGGACGACGAGCTTGTAATAGGAGAAGGCGCCGTTTGGATAGTCGTAGCGCCACAGCCACTGCTGGCCGGTCGCCTTGATCTTCAGCGGGGCGGACTTCGCCGAGGCGAGCCCGGCGTCGCCGGTGCTCGGGGTTTCGCGCGCGTTGCCGGTGAAGACGACCGCGAGGATGAAGAGCAGGGCGGCGAAGATCGTCAGCACGGCGCCGACCCGGAACTGGAGCCCGCGGCCGCCGAGCAGCCGGCGCGGAGCGGCGCCGCGCTCGGAGCGGAACCGCCGCACCGCGAAGAAGAGCGCGGCATTGACCGCGACCACGAGGATCACGGCGGCGACGAAGCCGATCCAGAGCAGGGTGTCGATCTGGTCAGTGCCAGGGGAATGGGGCGCCAAAGCGCGGCCATTCTATTCAGGCCGGGCGGCGCCGCGCCCTCCCGTCCGGGTTCGGCCCCTCTACCTATACTCGCCGCCTTGATGCGTGGGCGCTCCCAGCCGTCGAAAGCGCTTCGCCTCGCGGTGCGGGCCGGGGCGGCGGCGGCGATCGGGACGGCCGCCGCGGTTCCCCTGCTGCGCAAGCGCCTGCGCATCCCGGCGCCGGTCACCGTCGCCGCGGTCGCCGCGGGGCCGCTGGCGCTGGCGGTGCTGCAGCCGCGGACCAAGCGCCGCGACGTCGCCCTCTTCGCCCTGCAGATGTGGGCCTTCACCGTCGCGCACGAGCTTCCTTACGACGATCCGGAGCGGCTGCGGGCTCGGCTGCGGACGCGCTACCCGATCGCCACCGACAGGATCCTCGGTGCCGGGCGCCTCCCGAACGCGCGCCTGCAGCGGGCGTTGGCACGGCTGCCGCGGGTTGGGCTCGTCAACCAGGTCCTCACCTGGACCCACTGGCTCTGGTTCGTCGAGCCCTACCTCTCGCTGGTCGTGATCCTGGTCGGCCACAACGAGCGCTTCCCAAGGGCGGCGCGGCAGATGGCGGCGGTCTTCGACCTCGGCTGCGTCCTCTACTTCGCGGTTCCGACGGCGCCGCCGTGGTGGGCCGCCGAGCAAGGACTGACCGCGGACGAGGAGGTCCGGCGGATCATGGTCGAGGTCGGCGAACCGACCTGGGGGCGCGCCTGGGAGCGGATGTACGACGCGCTCGGCGGCAATCCCTGGGCGGCCATGCCATCGCTCCACTTCGCCACCTCGCTGCAGGCGGCACTCGCCCTATCCGAGGCGGGGAAGGTCGAGGGCGCGCTCGGCTGGACCTACGCGGGCACGCTCGGCTTCGCCCTCGTCTACCTCGGCGAGCACTACGTCACCGATCTGCTCGCCGGCGCGGCTCTCGTCGCGGCGGTGAGGCGGGGCGAGGTGCTGGCGGAGCCCCTGATACGCGGGGTAAACGCTGGCTTGCAGCGTCTGGAGAGGATCGCGAGCGGGTAATTTCCAAAGGGTGTCTCAGGAAGAGCCGGCGCAGGAAAGCGGCCGCTTCGGGGAAATGCCGATTTTCACGACGCGGCGGATCGTCCAGACGGTCGTCCTGGTCTTCATCCTCCTCGTCGCGATCTACTTCCTCTTCCCGAAGCTGGTCGGCCTCGGCGACGCGCTCAGGCGCCTCGGCGACGCCGACCCGGTTTGGATCGCGGTCGCCGTTGCACTCAACGTCTGCGCCTACGCGACCTACATCGCCCTCTTCAAAGCGGTGGTCGGTGGCGACGCACTCCGCCTGAGCTGGCGAGAGACCTACGAGATCAACATGGCCGGGGTCGCCGCCACCCTGCTCTTCTCGGCCGGCGGCGCCGGCGGCGTCGCCCTCACTTACTGGGCACTGCGTAAGGCCGGGATGGCACGCCGCTCGGTCGGCCGCCGGATGATCGCCTTCGTCTCCCTGCACTACGTCTTCTACCCCTTCGCGCTGATCCTCTTTGGGATTCTGCTGCGGACCGGGGTGATGAACGGCAAGGGATCGGTCGAGCTGACGATCGTGCCTGCCGCGGTTGCCGGGCTGCTGCTGATCCTCGGCGTGCTGATCACGCTGATCCCCGCCGACGCCGAGCAGCGGCTCGTCCGCTACGCCCACAACGAGCGCTCCCAGCAGCTCCTTCAGACGGTCGGCAAAGTCCCGGCCACGCTCGGCGAAGGCTTCCGCTTCGCACTCGGGCTCTTCACCCACCCCTCGCGCGGCGGCCTGGCGGTGCTCGGCGCCGCCGGCTTCTGGGCCTTCAGCATCGGCGTGCTCTGGGCCTCCTTCCACGCCTTCGGCGTCCACGTCCCGCTCGCGGTCGTCGTCCAGGGCTTCTTCCTCGGCATGGTCGCCAACCTCTTCCCGCTCGCCCCGGCGGGGGTGGGGGCGGTCGACGCCGGGATGATCGGCGCCTTCGTCCTCTTCGGCTTCCCCTCGGAAACCGTCTTCCCGGCGATCCTGATCTTCCGCCTCGTCTCCTTCTGGATGCCGATCCCGCCGGGCATCTTCGCCTTCTTCCAGCTCCGTCACACCGTCCACCGCTGGGAAGAGGAGGGGCTGCCGATCGAACGGGGCGGCAGCGGCGCCACGGAGTTCGAGCGGGTCGTCGGCGGATTGCCTTCCGCTTTCCCTGGAGGTACTATAAAAAGTAAAGTAATAGACTCCAGGCGGCGAGGAAATGGCTGAGAGCAAGAAAGTCGAGAACGTGATCATCGTCGGCGGCGGCCCCGCCGGCTACACCGCTGCGCTCTACACCGCCCGCGCGAACCTCGAGCCGCTGGTCTTCGAGGGCTTCCAGTGGGGCGGCCAGCTGCAGAACACGACCGAGGTCGAGAACTACCCCGGCTACCCGGAGGGGATCATGGGCCCGGAGATGATGGCCCAGTTCCGCGCCCAGGCCGAGCGCTTCGGGACCCGCTTCGTCACCGACGACGTCGACCGGGTCGAGCTCTCCGACGGCGGCGTGCAGAAGGTCTTCCTCGGCGACGAGGAGCACCGCGCCAAGACCGTGATCCTGGCGATGGGGGCGGAGCCGAAACGGCTCGGCATCCCCGGCGAGATGGAGCTCGGCGGCCGCGGCGTCTCCACCTGCGGCGTCTGCGACGGGGCTTTCTTCAAAGACCAGAAGGTGATCGTGATCGGCGGCGGCGACTCGGCGATGGAGGACTCGATCTTCATCTCCAAGTTCGCCAGCGAGTTGACGATCGTTACCCGCCGCGACCAGTTCCGCGCCTCGAAGATCATGCTGGACCGGGCCGGCGAGAAGGACAACATCGAGTTCCGCAACCCGCTCGAGCCGCTCGAGTTCGTCGCCGGAGAGAGCGGCAAGCTCGAGAAGGTCCGCTTCCGCAACGCCAACTCCGGCGAGGAGGAGGAGATCGAGACCGACGGCGCCTTCGTCGCGATCGGTCACGTGCCCAAATCGGAGATCGTCCAGGGTCAGGTCGGGACCGACGAGGACGGCTACATCGTCACCGAGGCGGGCTCGACCCGCACCGACCTCAAGGGCGTCTTCGCCGTCGGCGACGTCGTCGACCACACCTACCGCCAAGCGGTCACCGCCGCCGGTACCGGCTGCATGGGAGCCCTCGACGCCGAGCGCTACCTGCGCGACGAAGAGCCTCCGGTCGAGGCGCACTGGATGCCCGGCGGCGAGCCCGCCGAGATCGCCACGGGCAGTGGCTGAATGCGCCCATCTCGACGCGGTTGAGTTCCTCGACCTCCCGAGCGAGGTCGCAGGGTGTGAGGAGTGCCTGGCGCTGGGGATGGAGTGGGTCCATCTGCGGATGTGCCAGACCTGCGGCCACATCGGCTGCTGCGACAACTCACCCGGCAAACACGCCACCGCCCACCACGAGGACACCGGCCACCCGATAATCCGCTCCGCCGAGCCGGGCGAAGACTGGAGCTGGTGCTACGTGGACGAAGTGATGATGCGGCTCACCGGGTAACTGGGACGCCTGACGCGGTCACAGGGATTAAGGCCGCTTTATTGACTCGACGATTTGCCAGACACCACTGCTTGGATTTGCTGGGGTGGGCGTGCCGTCACCTTTGTGTTTAGCTTCAAGTGCTTGAGCACGGCTCTTAGCTTCTTCGTATCGAGGTTCCAGCATGGAGAGAGCCGCAGGCGTTAATGACTTTCTGCATCCAAGATGACTCTCTGCCACCCGTTGTGCGTCGTGCCGCTCGATGTACGCGCTCTGATCGGCGAAGTGAAGAATGAACCATAGCTCGACGCAGGGACTGGAGATCGCCAGGTTAACTCCGTGATCAGAAGCCAAGGAGATCGCATCTTCCAAAAATGGATGCTCGTCAACATCGAAAACACACCACACCTCATCGTAGGCTCGCCCGCGCCGACGTTTGGAATCTCTATCGCTTTCCTTCTTCGCGGCCACTGCAGCTTTCACAAGTGCCATAGGAGTCCCTCGCGGATCACCGAACTGAACCGTGACAGTCTCCCGGTGGGCCCGACGGATGTGGTTTAGATACTCCTCCTCCGTCACGGCTCCCTCAACGAAAACAAGGAGTGAACGCCGCACCGCGTCTGCGGTGACCTTACGTTTCCTCTGTCGAGGACGCCTCACTCTCCCGATCCCGAAGGCTCCGCAATACGCTCCAATTGGCTACGAGAGAGGAGCGGCGTTGCACCGTACCGGCCGGCAAGATAGCGGCGCGGTACCGCCTCGCCTTTTCGCGGGTTCCAATCAGTCAGGGGGTATAGGTAGCTATCGCCTCCAGGGCGCTTTTCGGTAAACCAGATTTGGTCGCGTCCAAGGATCTTCGACTCCATCAGCGTGATGTCGTGAGAATTGAAAATTAGTTGCGCACGGTTTGGGTTACTGCGTTCGGACTGGAAAAGCTGAACAAGAACCTGAACGAGCGCTGGGTGAAGACTCGCGTCGAGCTCATCTGCAAGGAGGACGGCGCCATTCTCAAGAGCGTCTAGCACCGGCCCCGCCAAGCCAAACCAAATCAGCGTCCCAAGAGACTCGTCTTCGGGTGAAAGCTCCACCTCCCCTTCCGCGGCTTGGTGACGAAGGCGCACCTCAAAGTCGGCAAATTGGAGTTGGCTTCCTTCTGGTTCAGCGTTCTCTTCGCTCCCCTCGAGGACATTAATCTGATGGGCGATCCGATTGCGAACTGCGGGATCATCGACTTCGCGTCGAATGGCTCCCGTGATTCCGAGGTCCGCTTCTCGCAGAAGCTGGAGCACCCTGTCCTTTGAGTCGGGTCGCTCAAGGAGCAATGCCGTGAAAGCTTGGCGTGCGCTTCGGGTGTCCACATCGGCGAGCCAAAGATTGCGGGTGAACCAACCGAAAAGCGAAACGAGGGCTGGGTGGTTGGTTGCTGCTGCAGTTGAAAGGAAAAGAGCGTTTGGGCGTAGGATGTCTATCGTCGCTCGGCCGCGTTGGCGACCGGCCGATCCAAGGCTGACGGCGTCGCCCTCTCGATGAAAAAGAAGAGCCGCGCGCCCATGTGGGTAGGTGTAGGCCCACTCCTCTAAGACACGCTTGGAGTCAAACGTGACGCCATAGGTATGCCTGACTTCGTTCAGGATCAGGTCGATCTCGTATTCGGTCGGCTGAGTCCTCGCGCCCGCGCTG
>DASTAR010000080.1:0-15301 GCA_035712505.1 Solirubrobacterales bacterium | reverse complement strand
CGTGGTTCCTTTGTCCTGCACAGCAGGACAAAGGAACCACGGAACTCATAGCCTGCCGTTGTGGCCAGCCTGCCGCGCCTCCCCGTCGCCGCCGAGCATCGCGTCGTCAAGTTCCTCTGCGGCCTGCCGCCGCGGCTGCAGCGGCTGCTGTTCGGGAAGCCCCCGGAGCTCGACGGGCAGCGGCTCGCCCCGGACATCCACACGCTGCTGTGGCTGGACCGCCTCGTCTACGAGGGCGGCCTGACGGAGGCGAAGTCGGTGGAGGCGACCCGGGCCGAGCGGCTGAAGGAGGCGCGCATCGTCGCCCACCGGCCGCCGATCCCGATGGCGCACGTCGAAGCGGTCGCGATCCCGGGGGCCGGCGGAACGATCGACGCCAGGCTCTACGTGCCCGAAGCGACGAGCGAGCCGTCGCCCTTGCTCGTCTACTTCCACGGCGGCGGCTGGGTGATCGGCGGCCTCGACACCCACGACGACCCCTGCCGCTTCCTCGCCGCCCGAGCCGGCGTCCGCGTCCTCTCGGTCGCCTACCGGCTGGCGCCCGAGCATCCCTTCCCGGCCGCGGCCGACGACGCGCTCGCCGCCTACGGGTGGACCGCCGCCAACGCCGAGCGGCTCGGTGCCGACCCCGGCCGGATCGGCGTCGGCGGCGACAGCGCCGGCGCCAACCTCGCCGCGGCGACCTGCCTGACGGCGCGCGAGGCGGAGCTGCCGATGCCGGCGATGCAGCTGCTGATCTACCCGGTCGCCGAAACCGCCGGCACCGCGCGCTCGCGCCGCACCTTCGGCGACGGCTTCCTGCTCACCCGTGCCGACGTGGACTGGTTCGAGGGCCACTACCTGCCGCCGGGGGTCGACCGCGACGACCCGCGCGTCGCCCTGCTGAACGCCTCGGACCTGAGCGGCCTGCCGCCCACCTACCTCGCCACGGCCGGCTTCGACCCGCTGCGGGACGAGGGCGAGGCCTTCGCCCGGCGTCTGCGCGAGGCCGGCGTGCAGGTCGCCCTGCGCCGCCACCCCGGCCTCGTCCACACCTTCCTCAACCTCACCGCGGTCTCCCCAACCGCCCGCGCCGCGATGCTCGAAGCCGCCGGCGCCCTCCAAATGGGCCTCGCGACCTGAGCTACTCGTACTGCAAAGACTGGAGAACGTCCAGCCGCGACGCCCGACGCGCCGGCCAGATCGCGGCGATGACGCCGACGACCGCGGCGAAGATGAGCAGCAGGACGAGCGAGCCGACCGGGTAGGAGAGGGTGAAGCCTTCGTCCTTCAGCGGCTGCGCGATCAGGGCTGCGAAGACGATGCCGAGGACCATCCCCAGGATCGCCCCGATCAGCGCCGTGATCACCGCCTCGTAGCGGACCATCGTCCGCACCTGGCGCCGCGACATCCCAATCGCCCGCAGCATTCCCAGCTCGCGGGTGCGTTCGTGGATCGAGAGCGCCAGCGTGTTGGCGATGCCGAAGATCGAGATCAGGATCGCGAAGGCGAGCAGCGCGTAGACGAGTTTCACCAGCCCGTCGATCTGCTTTTCGCGCTGTTCCTTCAGTTCCCCCTGGTTCAGTACTTCGGTCACCGGGAAGAGCCGTTCCGAGCCCAACGTCAGCAGCGCCTGGACCTTCGCTTCGTCGGCCCCTTCTTCGACCTCGACGAAGTCGAAGAGGTCCTGCGTCTGGGCGAACTCGCGCGCCATCACGCCCTGGGTGACGAGGACGCTGCCGAGGACGCCGATCTTCGATTCGAACTCGCCGACGACGCGGAAGCGCGGCCGCGCCCGCGTCTGCGTCAGCAGCTGGAAGCTGTCGCCCGGGGAGAGGTTGTGCGAGGAAGCGAAATCGTCGGAGACGATCGCCTCGTGGTCGCGGAGGTTGCGCAGGGCGCCCGGGCCGCCCTGCTTCCATTCGATGCTCAGGGTCTCGCCGATGTCCCGGGTCGGGGCGTTGACCTGGACCGCGCTCCCCGGGACGCCGCCTTCGACCACCTTCGCCTTGGCGCCGCGGATCGTCGAGACCAGCTCCACCCCCGGCACCCGGCGCGCCGCTTTCGCCGCCCCGTTGGGTATCGGCGAGAAGCCGTCGCTGTTCTGGATCACCAGGCCGCCGGAGAAGTTTTCGTCGACGACCTGGGCGACGGTGCTCTTCAGCCCGGCGGCGAAGACGGTGACGAAGGCGACCAGCGCCAGCCCGATCATCAGCGCCGCCGCCGTGATCGCGGTACGGCTGGGATTGCGCTGGGCGTTCTCGCGGGCCAGCCGTCCGGTCAGCCGCCGCAGCCGCTCCAGCGGCCAGCCGGCGACGGTCGCCAGCGGCGGCACCAGCCGCGGGCTGAAGATCGAGACCGCGAATACGACCGCGACCGCGCCGCCGCCCATCAGCCCGGCCCGGGTCCCGGCCGAACCGCTGCCGAAGAGACCGATCAGGACCATCGCGAGCCCGGCGGCGACGAGCAGGATGGAGAGCGCCAGGTAGGCGAGCCGGCGGCGGCGCGTGGGCTTTGGGTTGAACGCGTGCAGGGCGGCGATCGGCGGCACCCGGGTCGAGCGCAGCGCCGGCACCAGCGAGGAGACGAGGGTGACGACAAGCCCGACAACGAGGCCGACGATCACCGTCCGCGGCTCGAGCTGGAGACCGGTCGTCGGCAGTTCGAGGCCGAAGGCCTTGAACAGGGCCTCGATGGCCGCGGCGATGACGAAGCCGCCGGCGATCCCGATCAGCGCCCCCAGCAGCCCGATCGCCCCCGCTTCGGCCATCACCGTGGTGAGGATCTGGCGGCGCGAGGCGCCGAGCGTGCGCAGCATCCCGAATTCGCTGACCCGCTGGGCGACGGTGATCGAGAACGTGTTGAAGATCAGGAAGGAGCCGACGAAGACGGCGATGAAGCCGAAGACGAGCAGGAAGGTCTGCAGGAAGCCGAGGTTTTCGCGGATTTCCTTGGACGCGCGGTCGGCGTTTTCCTTCGCGGTCTCGACCCGCACGCCGCTCGGCATCTCGCGGGCGATCCGCCGCTTCAGCGCTTCCGCCGAGACGCCTTCCGTGGCAGCGACCGAGATCTGGTCGAAACGGCCGCGCTTGTGGGTGAGGCGCTGGGCGACCGGCAGCGTCACCTGGGCGATGCTGGCGCCGCCGAAGGAGGCGCTGCCGAGCTTGGTCAATCCGACGAGGTGGAACTTCTCCGCGGTCCCCTGGCCGATCAGCTCGATCGTGTCCCCGAGTTCGAGGTTGCTGCTTTCGGCGGCCGCCTTGTCGATCGAGGCTTCGCGCGGTCCGCGCGGTTTATGGCCATCGACGTAGTTGAGCGCCTCGAGCCCGTCGGGCAGCGTCGAGGAGATGAACTTGGGGGCGAATTTGTTGCCGATCTTCTCGCCGTCGGCGGTGAAGAATCCGCCGGGCGTGAAGATTGCCCCCGCCGCGAGCCGGACGCCGCGGGTCTTCTGCACCCGCGGCAGCAGCGAGACGCCGATCGTCGGCGTTTCGCCGTTTTCCTGCTTGACCGGGTTCTCGGCGGTGATGACGACGCTGGTGCCGCTCAGCGACTCGCTGAAGATTTCGTCGAAGGCGGCGAAGATCGTGTCGGTGAGGACGTAGGAGCCGGCGACGAAGGCGACTCCGAGGACGACGGCGAAGGTCGTCGCGAGAGCGCGGACCTTACGCGCCCAGAGGCTCTTGAGCCCGAGGCTAGTCAAGGCGCTTCTGCAGCTCGATCACCTCGTCCGCCGAGCCGGGGGCGGCGTCGCTGACGATCTTCCCGTCCTGGAGGGTGATCAGGCGGTCGGCGTGGGCGGCGGCGGCCGGGTCGTGGGTGACCATCACCACGGTCTGGCCGAACTCGTCGACCGCGCCGCGCAGCAGCGCCAGCACGTCCTCGCTCGCCTTCGAGTCGAGGTTGCCGGTCGGCTCGTCGGCGAAGACGACCGCCGGCTTGCTGACCAGGGCACGGGCGACGGCGACCCGCTGCTGCTGGCCGCCGGAGAGCTCGGCTGGGCGGTGGCTGCGGCGGTCCTCGAGCCCGACCCTGCGAACGAGCGTGTTGACCCACTGCCGGTCGGGCTTGCGGCCGGCGATCGAGAGCGGCAGCACCAGGTTCTCCTCGGCGGTGAGGACCGGGATCAGGTTGAAGAACTGGAAGACGAAGCCGAGCTTGTCGCGCCGCAGCTGGGTCAGCTTCGCGTCGTCGAGCTCCGTGATGTCAACGCCGTCGAGCTCGACGGTGCCCGCGGTCGGCTTGTCGAGGCCGGCGAGGATGTGCATCAGCGTCGACTTGCCGGAGCCCGAGGGGCCCATGATCGCGGTGAAGCGGTCGCGGTCGAAGCTGGTGCTGACGCCGGCGAGGGCATCGACCGCCGCGTCCCCCTCGCCGTAGCGGCGGCGGAGGTCGGCGGCGACGACGACTGGTCCGTTGACGCTCACTGCCCGCACCGTATCGAGCCGGGGAACTAGGGTGCGGGCCGTGCCGCTCGCCGACCGCTTCGACGGATTCCTGATCGATCTCGACGGGGTCGTCTGGATCGGCCGCGAGCCGGTGCCCGGATCGGTCGAGGCGCTGCGGGCGCTGCTCGACGCCGGCAAGCGGATCGTCTTCGTGACCAACAACCCCGGGCGCCTGCCGGGGGCCTACGTCGAGCGCCTGCGGGAGCTCGGGGTCGCGGTCGGCCCCGAGCAGATCGTCACCGCCGGGATGGTGCTGGCGCGGCTGGCCGGCGAAGCCGCCGGCGAGGGGGCCGGCGCCTTCGTGATCGGCGCCTCGCCGCTGAAGGAGATGGTCGCCGCGACCGGGGTGCGGCTGCTGGACGGCGCCGACGCGGAGGAGGCCGACGTCGTCGTCGTCTCCGGCCACAGCGGCTTCGACTACGGCGAGCTGCGGACGGCGAAGTTCGCCCTCGACCGGGGCGCCCGTCTCTTCGCCACCAGCCACGACCCGACGATGCCCTACCCGGGCGGCGACCTGCCGGGTACGGGCGCGGTCCTGGCCGCGGTCGAAGTCGCCTCGGGGAAACGGGCGACGATCGCCGGCAAGCCGGAGCGGCACCTGTTCGAGATGGCGATCGAGGCGATTCGTGGTTCCTTTCGCACCGATGCCGTGCAAAAGGAACCGCGGGACGGGCGGCTGGCGATGGTCGGCGACCGGATCAGCTCCGACATCGACGGCGGCCGCGCCGCCGGGCTCGAGACGGTCCTCGTCCTCAGCGGCACCACCTCCCGCGAGGAAGCCGAAGCGGCCGACCCCGCGCCCGATCACGTGCTCGCCGACCTCGCCGCGCTGCTGACGTGAGCGGCGGCGCGGCGGCCGGCAACGGGCAGGGGCGGCCCCGGCTCAGCTTCGCCGGCGTCTTCGCCGTCACCTTCCTCGGCCTGATCGCGGTCGGCTCGGTCCTGCCGGTGCTGCCGCGCTACGTGCGCGGCCCGCTCGACTCGAGCGACCTCGCGGTCGGGGTCGTGATCGGCTCCTACGCAGTCACCGGGCTGCTGCTGCGGCCGGTCGCGGGGAGGCTGGCCGACACCCGCGGGCGCCGGCCGACGGTCCTGCTCGGGGCGCTGCTGGTCTCGCTGAGCGGGCTTCTCTACCTCCCCCATCTCGGCATCCCCGGCCTGATCTTCGCCCGCCTCGTCCTCGGTGCCGGCGAGGGCGCCCTCTACACCTCCGGCTCGGCCTGGATCGTCGACATGGCGCCGGAGGAGCGGCGCGGGCGCATCCTCGGCCTCTACGGGCTGGCGGTCTGGGGCGGCCTCAGCGTCGGGCCGCTGCTCGGGGAGGTGCTGCTGCACGCCACCAGCTACGAGACGGTCTGGATCTGCGCCGCGGTGCTGCCGCTGGTCGGGGCGGCGATCGCCTTCCGCGTCCCCGATCCCTTCCGGCCGCTGGCCCACGCCGAGCCGCACCCGCTGATCGCCCCGGAGGCGGTGCGCCCGGGCTTCGCCGTCGCCCTCGCCTCGGTCGGCTACGCGACGCTCGCCGCCTTCATCGTCCTCCTGCTCGAATCGCGCGGGGTGGGCCACGGCGCCACCGTCTTCGCGGCCTTCGCGGCGATGATCGTCCTGGCGCGGCTGGTCGCCGGCCACCTGCCGGACCGCTACGGCCCCGCCCCGGTCGCGATCGGCGCCGTCCTGATCGAGGCGGCCGGGCTGCTCTTGATCGCGCTCTCCCCCAGCCTCGTGCTGGCGATGGTCGGTGGGATGGCGATGGGCGGCGGCTTCTCGCTGCTCAACCCCTCGCTGATGCTGATCGCCGTCGGCCGCGTCTCCGAGGCCGCCCGCGGCGCGACGATGGGCACCTACACCGCCTTCTTCGACGCCGGCGTCGGCGTCGGCGCGCCGCTGGCGGGCCTCGCCGCCGCGCTGACCAGCTACGAGGGAGCCTTCGTCCTCGCCGCCGCGGTCGCCGTCTGCTCGGCGCTGCTGATCGCGGCGACGCTGCGGCGCGAGCACCACCTGCCGCCGCGCGGCGTCAGCGTTCGCTGATCAGGAGCGTCTGCAGCGCCCGGCCGATCCGGCCCTCTTCGTCGAAGAGCGTCGACTCAGCGGTCCCGACTCCGCTTGCCTGCGGCAGCGTCGCCGCATCCACGCCGATCCACTCGCCCTTCGGCATCCGCTCGAGGTGGACAGTGAGGTCGACATTGATGAAGAGGAAGCGCCGAAAGTCGAGGGCGGCGCTGATCCCGTTGCCGACGTCGGCGGCGACGAGCGCACGTTGCAGGGGCGTCGGCTTCTCCCCGTCAACCAGCGGCTGACGCATCCGCAGCCAGGCGGTGGCCGGCCCCGGCTCGAGGAAGCCGCCGGCGACGAAACGCATCTCCATCGCCGAGTGGTAGCCGTGCTCCTCACCGGTCGGGAAGAACGCAGTCGGCTTCCCTTTCTCGGGCAGAGGTGGTGGCTGACTGGCGATCAGCGCCTCCCCCGGCAGCTGCAGCCTGCTCGTGCGGAGCCGCCAGCCGCGGACCCGCATCAGCGCCCCCGCCTCGTCGCTCAGCTCGGCCTCGAGCATCTGCACCCGCCGCCCCGGCCGCGCGACCCGCGCCTCAACGCGGACCGGCGCGATCGGAATCGGGCGCAGGATCTCGAAGGTCAGCCGGCCGACCTGGAAGTCCTCGGAATCCGGCAGCGCCTCGATTGCATAGCCGAGCAGCGCCGCCGGCGGCCCCGCATGCTGCGCCCCGGGATCCCAGGGTCCCCGCGTCAGCTCGGTGGCGCGGAAGAGATCCCCATCCCGCTCGTAAAACGCCTCGAACACGCGCGGATCGTATGGCCCACCCCAACTGCATCAAATTTCCCCTCTGCTGGGTAGGGAATTTGATGCAGTTCGAGGTCAGCAGGAGCGGCTACCGAACTCCTCGGTCCAGACGTGGGCGCCGGGGAAGCCTTCGAGCTTCCCCGTCTGCAGGCCGACGCCGGTTTCTTCATAGAGGCCGAGGATGTTTTCCCGGTGCTCCGGGGAGTGAATCCATGCCTTGAAGATCGAAAGCGGGGTGCCGAGGCCGCCGCTTCCCCAGGCGATGTTCTCGCCCTCGCTGCAGCCGCGGTAGCGGAAGCGGGTCATCCAGTAGGTGAATTCGCGACCGCAGGCTTCGTGGCTGAATTCGTCGCAGCGGAGGATGTCGCGGGCCTTGTGGTCGGCCGCCTTGACGAGGGGCTTCGACGCCGCGAGCGCCGGCAGCCCGCGGGCGGCCCGGGCATGGTTGACGAGGCAGAGCATCGTCTGCTCCTGGGCGTCGAAGGAGGCCCTGCCGTCGTTCTTGTCCTGGCAAGCCTGGGCGCCGCTCGGCAGAGCGAGGACAACCGCCAGCAGGAAGAGGGTCGCGATCGTGCTCCTGAGCGTCACAGGCCCGTAATACCCGGGGCGTACTCTCTAAACAAGAGAGAAAGGAGCGAGATGACGACGAAAGTTCAGAAAAGCGAGCAGGAGTGGCGCGAGCAGCTGACGCCGGAGCAGTTCGAGGTCACCCGCAAGGCCGGCACCGAGCGCGCCTTCACCGGCCCCTACTGGGACGAGAAGGCGGAGGGCATGTACCGCTGCGTCTGCTGCGGGACCGAGCTCTTCTCCTCGGACACGAAGTTCGACTCAGGCACCGGCTGGCCCAGCTTCACCGAGCCTGCCAACCTCGAGCACGTCGAGCTGCGGCCGGACAACAGCCTCTTCATGCGCCGCACCGAGGTCGTCTGCAAGCACTGCGACGCCCACCTCGGCCACGTCTTCGACGACGGCCCCGCCGACAAAGGCGGGCAGCGCTACTGCATAAACGGCTGCGCCCTGACCCTGGAGAAGAAGGACAGCTAGAGGGCTCCGCCGCCGGCGCCCAGGTAGCTGAAGCGGACCGCCAGGGCGACCGCCTCGGTGCGGGTGTCGACCTCGAGCTTGGCGATCGCGTTGCGCACGTGGGTGTGCACGGTCGCCGGGCTCAGCTGCAGGCGGTCGGCGATTTCTTTGACCCGCAGCCCCTCGGCCAGCAGCTCGAGGATCTGGCGCTCGCGCGGCGAGAGGTCGAGCAGTTTCTCGACCTCGGACGGCTTGCCGCCGGCGAAGTCGCCGCCGAGGAAGGTGCCGCCCTGGGTCACCGCTTTGACCGCTTTGGCGATGTCCTCGGCCGGCGCCGACTTCAGCACGTAGCCGGAGGCGCCGGCGCGGAGGGCGAGCGCCAGCAAGTCGGGCTGGGCGTGGGCGGTGAAGATGATGACTTTGGTCCGCGGCCGAACCTTGAGGACCTCCTTGGTCGCCTCGATGCCGTCGCGCTTGGGCAGCTCGACGTCGATGATGAGGACGTCCGGTTCCAGTTCCTTGACGACGTCGACCACGTCGCGGCCGTTGCCGGCCTCGCCGACGATCTCGACGATGTTCGAGTTCGCCATGCGCGCTTTGATCGCGTCGCGGACGATCTCGTGGTCGTCGCAGAGGACCACGCGTTTCGCTTCCCGTACGCCGGTGCTCATGACAGCCCTGGCTGTGCGCTGGTCATTGCGCCGCGATTCTTTCAGGCGCCCCGTACTGATGCAAAGTTTTGGGTAGCGTGAAACCTCCGTCACTTTCCTGCCGGTTCTCGATCAAGGCGATGATCGTGCGCCCGACCGCGCAGGCGGTGCCGTTCAGCGTGTGCACGGCCTCGGGCGCCGCGCCCTCCGCCGGCCGGTATCGGGCGCCGAGGCGGCGGGCCTGGTAATCGGTCGTGTTCGAGCAGGAGGTGAGCTCGCGGAAGCGCCCCTGGCTCGGGATCCAGGCCTCGCAGTCGTACTTCTTCGCCGCGGGCGCGCCGAGATCGCCGACGGCGACGTTGACGACGCGGTAGGGGATTTCGAGCTCGCCGAGGATCCGCTCCTCGATCGCCAGCAGCCGCTCGTGCTCGGCCTGCGAGGCGCCCGGCTCGACGAACGAGAACATCTCGACCTTGTCGAACTGGTGGACGCGGAAGATGCCGCGGGTGTCGCGGCCGGCGGCGCCTGCCTCGCGGCGGAAGCAGGTCGAGAAGGCGCAGTAGCGCAGCGGCAGCTCGCCGCCGTCGAGGATCTCGTTCGCGTGCAGCCCGGCGAGGCCGACCTCGGAGGTGCCGGTGAGGAAGAGCTCGTCCTTGGGGACCTCGTAGATCTGATCGCGGGCCTCGGGCAGGAAGCCGGTCCCCTCCAGCGCCTCTTCGCGGACCAGCACCGGCGGCACCACCGGCTCATGCCCCTCGGCGCGGACCGTCTCGATCGCGAAGCGGACCAGGGCCAGTTCGAGCAGGACCAGGTCGCCCTTCAGGTAGGCGAAGCGCGAGCCGGAGAGCTCGGCCGCCTTCTCCATCTCGATCAGGCCGAGCGCGGTGCCGATCTCGAGGTGGTCGCGCGGCTCGAATTCGAACTGCGGGCGCTCGCCTACCTCGCGGACCACGACCGCGTCCTCCTCGGTCATCCCTTCCGGCGCGTCGGGATCGGGCACGTTCGGCAGGGTGAGCGCCAGCTCGCCGAGCTTGGCCTCGACCTGCTCCAGCTCCTCTTTCGCCGCCTCGATCCGCTCCTTCAGGCCCTGGACCGTCGCCATCAGCTCCTCGGCGCCTTCGCCGGCCTGTTTGCGTTCGCCGATCTGCTTGGAGAGCGTCTTGCGCTCGGCCTGCGCGCTCTCGACCTCGGGCAGCAGCTCGCGCCGGCGGGCGTCGAGCGCCAACAGCTCGTCGACCTGCTCGGCTGCCCCCCGCCGCGCCAGTGCAGCTTTGACCCGCTCGGGGTCGGAGCGGATCGCCTTCAGGTCCAGCATGGGACGCCCGTCGGGCTAGGGTGATTCCTGGCCGGGACGCGGCGATGATTCGGCGTCTTCACCGGCGTACTTGGCGACGAATTTGGCGACCGCCTTGGCTTCGTCGCCGACGACGATGTTCTGGGGCATGATCGCCCCCGAGAAGCCGCCGTTCTGGATCGCGTAGAGGGCGGTTTCATACGTCTCGGTTCGGCCATTGAGGTTCGGACCCTGCGTCCGCTGGCCGCGGTTGCCGCTGCCCTGCGTGCCGGCCTTGCTCAGCGTGTGGCAGCCCGCGCAGTGCGTGGCGAAGAGCTCGGCGCCCGCGTAGTTGGGGTCGTCCTTGGAGAGCCCGACCTTTTCGGAGCCGAAGGAGGCGCCGCAGGCGGTGAGCCCGAGGGCGACGGCGACGAGGGCGGCTATGGCCATTGCGGAACGCATGCGGCGGGCATCATATTGTCTAGCTCCCCCGCGATGCCGCCGCCCGATCCAGCCAGCTTCCGCGCCGCCATGGCAGGGCTGCCGACGGGGGTCACGATCGTCACCGCCAGCGGGCCCGACGGACCGGCGGGAGCGACCGCCAACGCCGTCTCCTCCCTCTCCATAGAGCCGATGATGATGCTCGCCTGCCTCGACCGCGGCTCCCGCACCCTGCGCGCCGTCCAGGGCGCCGACGCCTTCGGCATCAGCGTCCTCCATGCGGGACAGGAGCCGATAGCCCGCGCCTTCGCCACCAAGGCCCCGGTAGCGGAGAAGTGGTCCGGCGTCGCCTGGTCGGACCAAGGCGGCATCCCCGCCATAGACGACGCCCTCATCTTCATCGCCTGCGACCTCCGCGACGTCCTCGCGGCAGGCGACCACGTAATCGTCACCGGCGAAGTCCGCGCCCTGGAGACCCGAGACGGCAACCCGCTTGTCTTCTACAACGGCCAATACCGCCCGCTGAGCAGCGAGCTGCGCCGAATCGCCCCTGACCATCCTGCGTTCCGGATCGACTGAGCGACCTTGCGATCGTGCACCTCACAGGTGCAGGATCGTCGGCTCGTGACTATAGGCCGCTGGTCCCCGCAGCTCGCAGCGCCAAGAAGAAGATCACCCAGCAGCTGACGGCCATGATGCCCATCTCGCGGCGGAGGATGGCGAAGGCCAGGGCTTCCTGGTCGGCTTGGGGGAGGTTCTCGTAGTCGGTCTCTCCCACCTCGCGCTGGGCGGCGTCGGCCCTGGCGCCCTCGGCGATGAAGGAGACGAGGATCGGGAGGATGCCGTAGAGGTAGTGGAGGCCTTCCTTCGGCTCGTGGTTGGTGACGACGAGGATGCCGCCGAGGAGGGCCTGGACGAAGACCGAGACCTGGGCGGCGCGGAGCAGGTACCAGAAGGGGATCGAGGGCCGGTCGCGGTACCAGGCGATGCCGCCGACGACGCCCGCGGCCGCATTTAGCGCGATCAAGCAGACGCCCACGGCGATGTGGAGGCCAACCATGCTCTATTTCCGCCTGGAGGGGTCGGGATTCCGCTTGCTGATGCGGAAAATCACTATGTAGCAACATGTCACAAAGTCGGTATATAACAGGGAGGTACGGCGGCTAACCGGGTAGCTGACCCGGTGACCCGGCTGCCGGCGACGACCCCCACCTCCCCGTGCTGAAGAGCTATCTCCCGATCCTCGTCTTCGCCTTCCTCGGCCTCACGGTCGGCGGCGTCTTCGCGCTCGTCAACCACTTGGTCGGCCCGAAGAAGCCGCCCCGAACGACCGCCGCCGGCAAGCGCCAAGGCGAGCCCTACGAGTCGGGGATCCCGGTCGAACCGACGAAGGGGCTGCGCTTCGGCGTCAGCTTCTACCTCGTCGCGATGCTCTTCATCCTCTTCGACATCGAGGTCGTCTTCCTCTACCCGATCGGGGTAATCCTCAAGGGCGCCGACAGCCTCCTCGTCCTCGGCGAGCTCGTCACCTTCGTCGTCCTCCTGCTCGTCGCCTTCGTCTACGTCTGGCGGAAGGGGGCGCTGGATTGGAGGTAGAGCGCCGCTCCCTGCGCGAGAAGCAAGTCCGGGCCCGCGACCTGCTCCGCGGCGACCTCGAGGGCGAGGACCTCGAGCGCTACGTCGAAGAACGGGTCGTCACCACGACCTTCGAGAAGGTCCAGAACTGGGCCCGCGCCAACTCGATCTTCCCGCTCACCTTCGGCCTCGCCTGCTGCGCGATCGAGGCGCCGATCTCGATCGTCACCGCCCGCTACGACCTCGCCCGCTTCGGCGCCGAGGCCCTGCGCGCCTCGCCGCGCCAGGCCGACCTGATCATCCTCTCGGGCCGGGTCAGCATCAAAATGGCGCCGGTCGTCCGCCGCCTCTACGACCAGATGCTGGAGCCGAAGTGGGTGATGGCGATGGGCGCCTGCTCCTCCTCGGCGGGGATGTTCGCCAACTACGCCGTCGTCCAGGGCGCCGACAAGTTCATGCCGGTCGACATCTACGTGCCGGGCTGCCCGCCGCGCCCGGAGGCGGTCCTCTACGGCTTCACCAAGCTGCAGCGCAAGATCATGGGCAGCCCCGACCAGAGCTGGCGGCGGCGCTACGACGCGTACGGGACCGAGGAGTGGGCACGCGGCGGCCCCCGCTCGGAACCCAGCCCCGAGGCGGCGCGCGCCTACGAGGAGGCGCGGCGCTCGGTCGAAGCGCTGCGCGAAGCCGGGGAGCCCTCCCTTGCCTGACGCTCCCGGACTCGAGCTGATCCGGGGAGAAATCGATCGCGACCGCCCCGGCGCCGTGCTCGCCACCTCCTTCGACCGCGCCCAGGCGGCGCTGATCGTCGATCCCGAGCGGGTGCTCGATGTGCTGCGCTGGCTGAAGGAGCGGCCCGGCCACCGCTACGACTTCCTCTCCAGCCTCCACACCGCCGACTACCTCCCAGCTCAACCACGCTTCGGCGTCCACTACGAGCTGATCAACCGCGACCGGGTCGAGCGGATCCGCGTAAAGGCGATGCTCGAAGACGGCGAGGAGCTGCCGGAGATCGACTCCTGCGTCGAGCTCTTCCCCACCGCCAACGCCCAGGAGCGCGAAGTCTTCGACTTCTTCGGGATCGTCTTCCGCGGTCACCCGAACCTGACCCGGATCCTGATGCCCGAGGACTACGTCGGCTGGCCGCAGCGCCGCGACTTCCCGGTCGGCGGCGAGCCGGTGACCTTCACCTACAGCGAGGCCCTCTATGACTGAGCCGAACCGCGGGGCCGAAATGGGGATGAGCACCGACCTGCTCGAGACCCCGCCGGACTCGGCCCTCGCCGAGTACGACGGCGCCGACCTCGACCGCGAGATCATGACGATCAACATCGGGCCGCACCATCCGGCGACCCACGGCGTCCTCCGCCTCGTCGTCGACCTCGAAGGCGAGATGGTCCGCGAGCTGCGGCCGGTGATCGGCTACGTCCACACCGGGATCGAAAAGTCCTGCGAGGACAAGAGCTACTGGAAGGTCATCCCCTTCGTCGAGCGGATGGACTACGTCTCCTACTTCTTCCAGATGGAGGCCTTCTGCGGCGCGGTCGAGCGGCTGATCGACCTCGAGATCCCGCCCCGCGCCAGTTACCTGCGGACGATCTTCCTCGAGCTCAACCGCATCCACTCCCACCTCGTCTGGCTCGGCACCACCGCGCTCGACCTCGGCGCGATCTCGATGCTCTGGTACTGCTTCCGCGAGCGCGACAAGATCCTCGACCTCTTCGAGATGGCGACCGGGCAGCGGATGCACACCCGCTACTTCCAGGTCGGCGGCGTGATCGAGGACATCCCGCTCGGCTTCGAGGCCAGGTGCCGCGCCTTCGCCGAGGAAATGCCGATCCGGGTCGGCCAGTACGAAGACCTGCTCGACCGCAACGAGGTCTTCCTCTCGCGGACCAAAGGGACCGGGATCGTCTCCCGCGAGCGGCTGCTGGAGCTCGGCGTGACCGGGCCGCTGCTGCGCGCCGCCGGCGATCCCTGGGACCTGCGCAAAGCCTTCGACTACCTCGCCTATCCCGAGATGGACTTCAAGGTCCCGGTCGGGACGGTCGGCGACAACTACGACCGCTACCGGGTGCGGGTGGCGGAGATGGTCGAGTCCTCGCGGATCGTCCTGCAGTGCCTCGACGCGCTCCCCGAGGGACCCTTCATCGCCGACGACCGCAAGTACGTGCTGCCGCCCCGCTCGGAGCTCTCGACCTCGATGGAGTCGCTGATCCACCACTTCAAGCTCGTCACCGAGGGTTACCGCGTCCCGCCCGGCGAGGTCTACTACTCGATCGAGGGGCCGCGCGGCGAGCTCGGCTGCTTCGTCCTCGCCGACGGCTCGGCGAAGCCGGCCCGGGTCCACTTCCGCGACTCCTCCTTCGTCAACCTGCAGGCCTTCCGCGACATGGCGGTCGGCGGCTACGTCGCCGACATGATCGCCTCGCTGGGGATGCTGGACCCGATTCTGGGTGGGGTGGACCGGTGATGTCGGTGAGCCGGATGGGACCCCTCCCGCCCCGACAATTGCCGGTCCAGTTGGACCGGCAATTTGAGTATCCGCCGGTTCGGGAGGGGTCCCATCCGGCTACGAGAGCGGTCGCCCATGATCGGGTCTTGGGAGGTAGAGCTAATGGCTGAGCTTCCTGTCGATCCCGCGATCCGCGAGGGCCGCATTCCCGGCCGCGTCGAGGAGGAGATTCCTGAGCTTCATGAAGTTGGCTGCCCTGAGGAGCTGCGGGAGCGGATCGAGGCGTTGATGGGGCGCTACCCGGATCGGCGTTCGGCATCGATCCCTGCGCTTTGGGCGGTGCAGGAGCGGTATGGGTGGTGCACGCCGGAGGGGATTCGGCAGGCCGCCGCGGTGATGCGGGTGACGCCGGCCTACCTGGAGTCGGTCGCCAGCTTCTACGACCTCCTGCACACGAAGCCGGTCGGCCGCCACCGGATCGAGGTCTGCACCAACATCAGCTGCTGGATGCGCGGCGGCGACCGCCTGCTCGACGCCTTCAAGGCCGCCGCCGAGGGTGACGAGGACTTCTTCGTCACCGGCTTCGAGTGCCTCGGCGCCTGCGACATCGCCCCGATGGCCTCGATCGACCAGCGCTACTACGGCCCGCTCGAGGCGGCC
>DASTAR010000079.1:0-30203 GCA_035712505.1 Solirubrobacterales bacterium | reverse complement strand
AGGGGCTCGAGGTCTTCCACGCCAGCGCGATCGAGATCGGGGGCGGCGCCGTCCTCCTCGCGGGGGGGAGCGGCCTCGGCAAGTCGACCCTCGCCCTCAACATGCACCTCGGCGGCAGCGGCTTCCTCGCCGACGACTCGGTTGCGATCGAGCTGGCCGGCGAGCGGCTCCTCGCCCATGCGGCGATCGCGACCGCGAAAGTCCGCGCCGGCGCGCGGGCCCTGCTGCGGGACGACGTCCGCGGCGCCCTGCGCGAGGTCGTCGTCGCCGACGAGCACGAGACCCGCTACCGGGTCGAGCCGGCACGGGAACCGCTGCCCCTCCGCGCCGTCTGCATGCTCGAGCCCGGCGCGGAGCCCGGCACGCTGGCAGCCGGCGAGGGCAGGCTCGATCCGTGGGAGCTGCTCGGCAGCACCTTCAACGACGCCGTCCGCGATCCGGCCCGCCTCCGGGGCCAGCTCGACCTCTGCGGCCGGATCGCCGAGGAGGTCGCCTGCCTGCGCGTCCGGGTCGGTCCCCGCCCCGGCCCCGAAGCGGCTGACGCCCTCGCCGCCCAGCTCGGGCGGCCCGTTCAGCGGCCCGGTTGACGGCCTTCCCCGAAGAGGACCGTCAACCGGGCTCGCGGACTGGTTGCTCAGCGACTCTCAGCAGCCTTTGGAAGGCGCGCCGCTGGGGGGACAGCTGTGACCGGGCGGGTGGGCCAAGTGGGTGTCCGCGGGACCGCCCACGGCGAGTGCCGCCGTAAGCTCGGTCAGCGAACCATGGTCCACCACGGTCGGCCGCTCGTATTTGAGAGCGTTTTTGTTCATGCCGCGATGCTAGGGAGTCTTCGAGCGGTTGATGGTGGGGAAAAAGTACCAATCGGCTCGCTACAGACTCGAAAATGAGTAGCCGGGCGTACCAATGCTGCGGAGGGCCTCCGCGGGCAGCGCCTCCTGGCCCGCCTGCAGGCGCAACCAGCACTCCATCGTCCCCAGGAACCAGAGCGACATAGCCCAGGCGCGGCGGGCCCCCAGCGGCTGCGGCGGCGAGGCGATGTGGGCGGCCAGGGCATCGCGGTCGGCATAGGCGCCGATGTGGGCCCCGGGCCGCAGCAGCAGCGCCTCGACGAGCGGCAGGTCTGCCTCCGTGCCGGCGACGATGACCGGGTCGAAGTTGCTCTTGTAGGGGCGCAGGCGCGCCTCGTCAGGGACGAGCCCGGCGACCGCCTCGCGCAGGACCGGGCGGTTGAAGCGCCGCTCGAAGGCCAGCTCGGGAGGGAAGGAGAGGACGGCCTCGATCAGGTCGACGTCGAGCAGCGGGTGGCTCGGCTCGAGGCCGCTGAGGGCGGCGTTGCGGCGGGTGACGTCGTGGGCCATCCGCGACCCGGGGCCGAGGATCGCCGCGACCTGGGCGACCCACCAGGCCGGCCCCTCCACCCCCGGCGCCGGGTCCTCGGAATCGAGCAGGCGGGAGGGGAGCGAGAGCCAGCCCTGAGGCGAGGGCGAGAAATCGCGGCGGCGCCCCCACTGCCGCAGCTTGCCGAGGCGGGTGCGCCAGGTGGTCGGCACCCCGTACTCGGGGAAGCGGCCGGCAAGCGCCCAGGCCGAGAGGGGCCGGCCGTGCCGCAGACGTTCGGCCAGGAGCGGCGCCGAGTACCAGAAGACCGCGTCGCCGCCCTCGCCGTCGTGGAGGAGGCGGACCCCGTCGGCGGCGGCGCGGTCGAGCAGCGGCCGCAGGAAGCTCAGGTTCGGCGTCGGCGGGAGCGCCTGCCAGCGCTCCATGTATGGAGCGGCAGCCGCGAGCAGGCCGCCCGGCTCGGCCTCGATCGCCGTCGCCGCCAGCCTGTCGTGAGCGGCGATCGCGCCGATCAGCGGCCCCTCGTCGATTTCGGGATGGCGGGGGAAGACCGCCGAGTAGGCGTGGAGCGGGCGCTGCTCGTCGGTGAGCGAGGCGCAGGAGAGCCCGGCGACGGCGGCCGAGTCGATGCCGCCGCTGAGCAGGATTGCGCTCCTCTCGCCCGCCCGCCGCTCGACGGCCTGGGTGAGCAGCTCGCGCGCCTGCGCGCTCGCCTCGGCGAGCGAGAGGCCGGGCTGCTGCCTGAACCGCGGCGCCCAGTAGCGCCTGGCGCGGGCGCCGTCGGTCCCGAGAGCGAGGCAGGTCGCCGGCGGCACCTCCTCGATCCCGGCGAAGAGGGTGCGGTCTTCGGGGATCACCGACGGCAGCAGCCAGTGCGCAACGGCGACGTCGTCCGGGGCCGGGCGCCGCGGCAGCAGCTCGACCAGCTGGCGCAGCTCGGTGGCGAAGGCGACGACGCTGCCGCGGCGATGCAGATAGAGCGCCCGGCCGCCGAGCTGGTCGCGGACCAGCGCCCCCGCTTCCGCCTCCCGGTCCCAGACGAGGACGACGAAGTCGCCGCGCAGGAGCGGCCAGAGCTCCGCCCCGAGCTGTTCGTAGCCGCGGAGGACCAGGGTCGCCGCGCCGAGGTAGGCGGGAACGCCCAGCTGCCAGGCCCGCTCCTCGCCGTTGTGGAGCCGGCCCTCGAAGAGGCAGACGGTGCCCTCCGCCTCCGCTCGCTCGACCCCGCCGCCGCCGGCGAGCGCCAGCGGCCCCCGCTCCTGCGCCCAGACCGGCTCCTCGGCCCCCAGGCTCGATCGCAGGCGGCCGCGCAGGGCCTCGCCCGCCGCGGCGCCCTGAGGATCGAGGATTCCGGCGATCACGCCCATACACGGGGAACGGGCGCCGCGCTGTCCTCTTTACGGAGCGCCGCACAAGAGTCGGGCGCGCCGGCTCGTTGCCTCTATGAGGCTATGGCCATCAAGCCGATCTTCCTGTTCTCGATCTCGCGTGCGGGGTCGACGCTGGTGCAGCGGATCATCGCTGCCCACGACGGCATCGCCACCGCAGCCGAGCCGTGGCTGCTGCTGCCCCACGCCTACACCCTGCGCCCACGCGGGGTCGACGCCGAGTACGTGCACCCGCTCCTGGTCACGGCGATCGAGGACTTCGCGGCGACCCTGCCGCAGGGCGGCGACGACTACGACGAGGAGCTCCGGCGCTTCGCCCTGCGCCTCTACGAGAAAGCCGCCGGGCCCGACGACGCCTACTTCCTCGACAAGTCCCCGCCCTACTGCCTGATCGCCGAGGAGATCATGCGGCTCTTCCCCGAAGGCAGGTTCGTCTTCCTCTGGCGCAACCCGCTCAGCGTGATCGCCTCGCTGATCGACACCTGGGGGCCGTGGCGGCCGACCTTCATGAGCAGCGACCTCTTCATCGGCCTGCCCCGCCTGACCGACGCCTACGCCGCCCACCGCGCCCACACCCACGCCGCCCGCTTCGAGGACCTGAGCGCGCCCGACGAAGACGCCTGGGGCGCGCTGATGGCCTACCTCGACCTCGAGTTCGAGCCGCGCACCCTGACCGACTTCGCCGAGGTCGAGCTGCCGGGACGGATGGGCGACCCGACCGGCCGCAAGCGCTACAAGGCGCTCAGCGCCGAGCCCGGGCAGAAGTGGCGCAAGACGCTAGCCAGCCCACTGCGCCGCGAGTGGTGCCGCCGCTACCTGCGCTTCCTCGGCCGCGAGCGCCTCGCCCTGATGGGCTACGACCTCGACGAGCTCCTGGCCGACCTCGACTCCCTCCCCCGCTGTACCGACTCCCTCGGCACCGACCTCTGGGAGGCGGTCAAGGACGTGGCCAAGGAGCCGGTCCGAGTCCGGACGCGGACGCGCCGGATCGGCTCCCCGCACGTGATCCGCGAGCTGCTGCGGGCTTAGACCTCCGAAGAAGCCGCGCTAAGACGATCGAGCGCAGCGATGAACTCGTCGCCGCTCAGGGGGCGGTCGGCTATCTCCGCGATGACCTCCTCGATGTTCTCAGTCATCTGGTCCCGCAGTCTGAAGCCGAACGGCCGCTTGGGAGGCTGAGGAGGGGAAATCAGTCGATGCAGTGCTTTGAAGATCGATAGCACGATCGCTGCCGTTTCTACCCCATAGAGATCAGCGAGGTCTTCATCCAGCAACACCTGACGACCTCGCACCACGAAGATCCTCTTCTCGACAGCGGTGGCTGCACCAAGCTCCGCCAAGGCTGGAGACGGCCGCCGACACCGCAGCCCCGCGGCGATTCAGGAAGTCAGCGGAGGTGCCTTTGGCTGAACGGCGGCGACCCTTGGATCTCGAGCTTTCTGCCGCCTCCATAGATATTCCCTTTCAAGGGACAGATCGCCGACTCCGGCTCCCAGGGCGATACCGGCCCACGTCCACAGCAACAGCGGCACGAAGGGGGGCTGCTTCGGGTTGACGAAGGTGACGACGATGAAGAAGACGGCGAGCGCCGCCAGGCCGCGCTTCCAGGGGAGGAGCGAGCTGGGGCCGGGGCTGAAGATCGCCGAGCCGACCCCCCAGGCGAGGGTCACCAGCCACAGGCCGGCCCCGATCAGCCCGAGTTCCACCGCGTAGGCGAGGTAGAGGTTGTGGAGGGGCAGCACGACTTCGGGTTCGCCTACGACTTCGGTGACCAGGCGCCCGCTCAGGGGATAGTCCTGCGCCTGGCGGAAGTAGCCGGAGCTGTCGGTTTTGTAGCGGCCGAGCCCGAAGCCGAGCAGCGGGCGCGCCTGCACCATCCGCAGCCCCGCGGCATCCTGGTTCTTGCGGTCCCAGATGCTGCGCTGGTCACCGGCGCGGGATTCGGCTTTGCCGGCGAGGGTCGAGGAGACGGCGAGGAGACCGCCGATCGCAACCAGGGCGATCGCGATCCCGGGCAGCAGCAAGCGGCGGCTGCGCCGCGACATCAGCGCCGCAGTCAGGACCGCCGCCACGGTCGCGATCCAGACGCCGCGCTCCAGCGTCGCGAAGCAGGCGAAGAGGCAGAGCAGGATCGACGCCGCCGCGAACAGGCGCGGCACCCGCTCCTTCCATTGCAGGAAGGCGATCGTCGCCGCCACGGCGCAGGCGAAGGCCGCGCAGCCCTCGGCGACCGAGCTCTGAAAGGGGCCGTTGACGCGGCCGAGCGTGTCGGCGGCGTCGACGTTGGCGATGTAGGAGGGAAAGACGAGCTGGTGGGGCCCGAGCGACTCGAAGACGGCGGTGATGCCGAGGTAGATGCCGACCCCCACCAGCGTCGCCAGCAGCCAGTTGCGTTCCCGGCGCCGGGCGAAGACCGCCGCTCCCACCAGGAAGCCGAGGTAGGGGGCGATGCCGAATTCGTCGACGATCGCCTGGATCGATTCGGCGCTCGACAGAGTTCCCGCCGCGGCCGCGGAGACCACCAGGTAAGCGAGCGTCAGGAGCATCATCAGGTGCACGTCCCGGAGCTTCAGCCGTGGCATCGAGGCCGCGCCCGGCGAGCGCAGGAGGATCTGCGCCAGGGCGACGATGATGAACACGCGGTCGAGCGGGACACCGCCGATCCCCATCTGCGACCAGGCGCCGGAAAAGACCCGCAGGGCGATCGCGATGCACATCGTCAGCGCCGGCGGCCGCTCCCAGAGCTCGTGAAGAAGCACGATCCCGGCGGCCACGACCAACGGCGTGACCAGCATCCAGTGACCTTCCAGCCGCGCCGGGGCCTGTTTGTGGATGCCGGCGAGGACGACGAGCCAGAGCACCCCCCAGGCCCAGAGCGGCGGCCGCCAGACGCGCCGGGCCGCCATCGCTAGACGCTCCAGCTCTCGAAGCGGAGCCCGGTGAGGGAGCGCAGGCGCTCGGCATCGGGGGCGAACAGCCGGCACAGCCGCTCGCGCTCGGCCGGCGCCAGCTCGGGCTTCGGCACGGTCGGGAGGAACGACTCCTCGAAGGAGGACTGCAGCCTCCCTCGCAACCCGGGGGGAAGCAGGCGAACCGGTCCCCGCAGCGCCGGCTTCAGCCGCTGCAGCGCCGGCGGATAGCGCCGCCGCTCGCCGCCCTTCAGCAGCTCCGAGGAGAAGGCCTCCGAGCGGAACCCGGGATCGACGCCGAGGAACCCGAAGACGTCCCTCAGGGCCTCCTCGCGTTCGCCGCGCAGCCGCGCCTGGTCGAGGACGAGGATCCGCTCCGGCGGGAACTCCTGCAGGTAGAGCTCCAGCTGACGGCCGTAGAAGCTCTGGCAGGTGAGGTAGAAGGAATGCGGGTCGGCGTCGTCGAGCCGGGCGAGCGCATCGGCGAGCGAACGCCGCTCCTTGCCCGCGCTGACGAGCATCTGGTACTGGGAGACGAGGCGGTCGATCGGGTCCCGGACCACGTAGACGAAGAGGCCCCCGGGGACCAGCTCCTTGATCCGCTGCGGCACCCCCTGGCGCCGCGGCGCGCTGGCGTAGCTCGGCGACGCCTCCCCGCGCACCCGGCAGGCGGGATCGAAAAGGGCTTCGTAGTCCTCGAGGCGATCGACCCGCCCGACCGGATAGGGGATCCCGTTCGGCGGGCCGGCGAAGAAGTTCGTCTCCTTCACCGCCGACATCTGCACTTCCGGGTGCTGGTCGAGGTAGTGGTGCAGGCTGGTCGTACCCGCCTTGGCGGCGCCGATGATGAAGAAGGTCGGAAGCGTCACGGACTCTTCCCCGAAACGCCCGGGCCAGGCCAGAACTTTCGCTTCCCAGCACAAGTTCGGGGCCGTCTGGGGACGTTGTCTCGACAGTGGCCGACCCTCAGCAACCAGCTTCCCAGGGGAGTCCGAACCCGAGCGGCCGGGCCTCCTACCGGGCCGGGTTCTTCTTCGGCAGCCTCAGCTTCCTCGGGACCACCGTCCTCGGCCTGGTCTCGACGATCGTCACCGCCCGCATCTACGGCGTCGCCGTGATCGGTGAATTCACCCTCGCCTCGGCGCCGGCGGCGATCCTCTTCGTCCTCTCCACGGTGAAGGAGCAGCAGGCGATGATCAAGGAGATCACCGGCCTGCCGCCGCGGCACCCGCGCGTGACCCAGCTCTTCGCGGCGGTCTTCACCTTCTCCTGGGCGCTGACCATCGCGGTGGCCTGCCTCGACGTGGTCGTCTGCTGGTTCGCCTTCCACGGCCCCCTGCACCGGCCGGAGCTGTTCGCGCCGGCGGCGGTCTGCGTGCTCATCTACGTGGTCCTCACCAACACCGGCTGGAACATCGACTCGATCCTCTCCGCCTTCGTCGCGGGTCGGGAGATCTTCTGGGTGCGGATGTGCGAAGTGAGCAGCTTCATCTTCATCGCCGCGGCGATCGGCCTCAGCTGGAGGTCCGTCTGGGGCCTGGTGATCGCGACCGCCGGCGGCGCCCTGTGCTCGCTGGTGCTGCGGGTCGTCGTGGTCCGGCGGTTCGTGCGGGCGGGGCTCGGCTGGAGCGACTACCGCGAGGGCCTGCGCTTCCTCCCCCGGCTGCTCCCCTTCGGCCTGCGGGCGACCCCCGGGCAGATGGCGCAGGGCATCAGCCAGCAGGCCGGGATCTGGGCCATGGGAATGGTGGCCTCGACGGCGCTCGTCGGTGCCTACAGCCGGGCGATGTCGATCCCCCAGCGGCTTCAGCAGGCGAGCCTGCGGGTGACCGAAGTCCTCTACCCCACCCTGGTCAGCCGCCACACCGGCGGGGACGGGCACGGCTTCGACCGCGCCCTGGTCGACTCGATCCGCTACGAAGTGATCGGCATGGTGCTGCTGGCGGCGACCCTGGGCGGCGCCGCCCACTCGGTGCTCGACGTCTTCGGTCCGGGCTTCGACCGGGCCGCCCCGGCCCTGGCCCTGCTGATGCTCTATCCCGCCCTCGCCTCGATCGCGGTCGCCCAGATCCAGGGGCTGTGGGCGGTCGACCGCCCGGGGATGACCAGCGTCATCTCGGTCAGCAGGATGATCGTCACGATCGCCCTGCTGGTCGTCCTCACCCCCGCCATGGGTGTGGTGGGACCGGCGATCGCGCTCCTCGGGGGATACGTGTGGGGCACGATCTTCGCCGGGTTCGTCCTCAGGCCGTACCTGACCCAGCGCCTGCGGTCCACCTGGCCGGTCCGCGAGCGGCTCGCCCTGACGATCGCCTACGCCGCCGGCTTCGCCGCCGCCCATGGCGTCGAGCAGCTGCTGCCGACGCTCGCCGGCGCGCTGGCGGCCCTGGCGGCAGGCGCCGCCGTCTACGCGCCTGTGTTCGTGCTCTGCGGCGGCCTCAACGCCCGCGACCGCGACCGGCTCGGGCAGCTGGCCGCCTGGGTGCGGAAGCGGCTCGGGCGCGAGCCGGAGCCGGCGATGCAGTCGAATCCCGCCTAGGCCCCGGCCGGTTCTTCGGGCACCAGCAGTTCGAGGCGCCGCCAAGGGAACGAGGAGAGGAGCTGCCGGGGGTAGCTGCCTTCGAAGTAACCCCCGGGACCCGTGTAGGGGTTGGAGCCGAGGGTCACCGGGTCCTGCGCGTTGAAGGCCACGTTGCCGGCTTTGTCGCGGATGAAGATGCCGTATTTCTGCGCAGCTTCGGCGATCTCGAGCGTCAGCTGCGGCAGCTGGAGCTTCGAGAGGTCGAGGTGCGGATCGAGGCGGAGATGGGCTCCCTCCGGCAGCGACAGCGGGTTGGTCGACTCGCCGTCGGTGCGGTGGGCCGGGTAGTAGAAGGTTTCGGCCCGCACTTCGGCGACCGACATCGCCAGGGCGTGGTCGATCCTGCCGCTTTCGAGGTCTTGGAAGGTGATCACGCCGCCGGCGATCGAGAGCGAAGAGGCCGAGCCCCCCCACATCGTCGTCGCGCCCGGCCAGGCGGTCGCGTCGTAGGAGCCGCTGTTGGTGGAGGCGCTCGCGACGGCGCCGCCCCAGCCGGCGTGCCAGCCGCTCGAGCCCTCTTCGAGGCCCCAGAACTCCCAGAGCCGATCGGTGCTCGGCTGCCAGACGACCAGGTGGTGGTCGCCCCCGAAGGCCGGCTGCGCGTCGGGAGGAAGGGGGACCGCGGTGAAGGCTTCCCGCAGCGAGGCTGCTTTGTAGGAGCTTTCGAGGCGTACTTCGACCAGTGGCTGATCGGCCGGGACGGTGTAGATGGGGACGCTGTACTTGGTCGTGTTGATCGCCGGGCCGGCCTTGGCCGCCATCTCGTTTTCCACCGTCGCCGCCAGGGCTCCGACGACCGCTTCGGAGTCGGATGCCACCGGCGCGCCGGCCGCCACGGGGGTGTTCCAGAAGCTCGTGGCGGCGAAGAAGCGATCCGGGAGCTGGGCTTCTGCTTCCGGCGCGGGCGGTTCTTCGGCGGGAGGCGCTTCAGCTTCCGGCGCGGGCGGTTCTTCAGCGGCGGGGGCTTCTCCTTCCGGGGCAGGCGCTTCGGCGGCAGGCGCTTCTTCGACGACCGGCGCTTCTTCGGCGGGCGCAGGAGCCTGCTTGCCCGGCGACGGCCCGGGTTCGTGGCCCGAGCCGGAGGACGGCGTCATCTTGACTTCCTGGGGCTTCAGGGAGTCGTCTGCGATCAGGTGGCGGGCGCTCCTCGCGCACCGGCGCCGCTTGGCCGTTCGCCCTCGCTTCGGGTGATCCGCCATGCCCGCGCGGCACTTCGCGCCCTTGGAGGCGTGCTTCGCGGGTGCGCTCATCGCCGCTCCGCCGAGGCAGAGCGCCAGCGCCACCGCCAGCGCCGAGATCTTCAGGACCGGGAATTGCATGGTGCGAGGCCCTATCGGTGCCCTCCCGGGGTCCGGCGACCAGGGGATGGAGAAGCTGGACGCAAATCCGAGATATCGCTCCTAAAGAGTTCGCAAAGGCGCCCGGAGGGCGAAAGTTCGGCCCGCGGGGGAGCGTTGACTCATCAGTCGGCCCTGGACGAGGAGCCAAGTAGATGGAGCCAACCGCCATAGACCCCAATCCCCCGCTGGATCGCGCCCCCGCGCCCGAGGAGCCGGCGCGGCTGTTCGAGCCGCCGAGGAGCCCGATCTGGACGGCGATCGGGCTCAACCGCGGGCTGATCGCGGCCTGCGCCGTCCTCTTCTGCGTAGCCGGGCTCGCATATGGGCTCGTCCGGCAGCCGACCTACACCTCCTCCGCCACGCTGCAGGTGGGCGACGTCAACCCGAACTCGCCCGGCTTCCTCGGCTACGTGCAGTCCTCCACCGCCCTCGCCGCCTCCTTCAGCCGCGCGATCGGCGCCGAACAGGTCCTTGCCGCGGTCGAACGCGACACCGGAATCCCCGCGAGCGAGGCCGTCAAGCGCCTCTCCGCCGAACCGATCCCGCTCAGCCCGGCCTTCCGGGTGATCGCCACCGGCCCGAGCGAAGCGGCGGCGATGAAGCTCGCCGACAGCGCTGCTCGCGCCGTCGTCGTCTACGAGGGACGGGCCAACAGCTCCAACGCCCAGGCCAGCGCCCTGATCCGCGAATACCGCAAAGCCTCGCTGAACCTGCACCGCGCCGAAGCGGAAGCCGGCCGGCTGCAGGCGGAAGGCGGCACCGCCTTCCTCAACGCCGAAGCCGCCCGCAGCGCCGCGAAGGTGCGCCTCAGCGCGATCGAAAACGCCTACGTCGCCGCGGTGACCAGCCAGGCCCCCCGGCGCGGGCTGGTCTCGATGGTCGCGGGTGCGACCTCGGCGGAAAACGACCGCAAGTCGAAGCTGGAGCTCTACGGCCTCCTCGGCCTCGTCTTCGGCGCCTTCCTCGGCTGCGTGCTGGCGGTCCTGCGGGAGCGGTGCTGGCAACCGCCGAAGGGCACCGGCACCGCTCCGGCATGAGCCTGCCCAACCTCTTCGTCATCGGCGCCGCCAAGGCGGGGACGACCAGCCTCCACTACTACCTCGACCAGCACCCGCAGGTGCAGATGTCCGCGGTGAAGGAGCCGAACTTCTTCTCCGGCCCGCCCAACGGCAACGGCTACCCGCTCGGCCGGGTCGAGACCCTCGCCGAGTACGAAAGCCTCTTCGACGAGCGCTTCGAGGTCCGCGGCGAGGCCTCGGTCGGCTACTCGAACTACCCGCGCCGCAACGGCGTCCCGGCGGCGATCAAGGAGCTCGTCGAGGCCCCGAAGTTCATCTACATGGTCCGCGACCCGGTCAAGCGCGTCCTCTCCCAGTACCAGTACCGGGTGGCGATGGAAGGCGAGCGGCGCCCGATCGAGGAGGCGCTGGCCGACCTCGAGGACCCCTACTCCGTCTACCTCTGCCCGAGCCGCTACGCAACCCAGCTCGAGCTCTACCTGCGCGAGTTCCCGCAGGAGAGCGTGATGGTGGTGGAGCAGCTCGACCTCCTGAACGAGCGCCGGCCGACGCTGGCGCGGATCTTCGGGTTCCTCGGCGTCGACGCCGGCCAGGACCTGGCCGCCTTCGACGACCAGCTCAACACCGGCGAGGAAAAGCGGGCCTTCTCGATGGGCTACATCAGGCTCCGCGAGCGGATCAAGGCCTCCCCCCTGCGCCGGCTGCCGCCGGGCCTCCGCCGTTCCCTGCGCCAGCGGATGGAGCGGACGTTCTGGTCGCCGCTGCCGCCGGCGCAGCTGAGCGAAGAGCTGTGCCGGAGGCTGGAGGAGAAGCTCGCGCCCGAGGCGGCGCGGCTGCGAGAGCTGACCGGGCTGACGTTTCCCACTTGGAGCGTCTGACCCCGTACGGGCCTGGTTGTGACCCGTCTTCGTAACGTCGCGCTGGTCGTGGGTCTGGCTGCGGCCCTCTGCGGCTGCGGAAGCGCCGTCCCGGACTCGCAGCTGACCGCCGCTCACACGGCAAGGCACTTTCGCTTCTTCTCCCCCCGCAGCTTCTGGAACACCCCGGCCTCCGGCCGGGAGGCGGTCGATCCGGACTCGGGGCAGATGGTCGCGGGGCTGGTCGCCGAGGTCGCAAGGGAGGTCGAAGCCCGTTCGGGGCCGTGGATCAACACCACCAGCTACAGCGTCCCCGTGGTCAGGGCGGGGGCTTCGACGCCCGCGGTCCGCGTGCGGCTGGTCAGCCCCTACGCGGCGCCGGCGCTGAGGCGGGCCTTCCGGTCCGTCCCCCTGCCCGAACAGGTAACTCCCTCGCCGGGCAACGACGCCCACCTGGTGGTCTGGCAGCCGCACAGCGACCGCCTCTGGGAGTTCTGGCACCTGCGCCGGCACGGCGATTCCTGGGAGGCCGGCTGGGGCGGCGCGATCATGAACGTGCGCTCGGCCTGGGGGGCTTACGGGCCCGCCGCCTGGCCCGGGGCCACGCGGCTCTGGGGAGCCTCGGCCTCCTCGCTCTCGATCGCCGGCGGCCTCGTCACCCTGCAGGACCTCGACCGCGGCTGGATCAACCATGCGCTGACGATGTCCCTGCCGGTCGTGCGAGCCGGGGTCTACTCGCTTCCCGCCCGCCGAACCGACGGCACCTCGGCGGACCCGTACTCGCTGCCCGAGGGTGCCCACCTGCGGCTCCGCCCCGGCCTCGACCTCGCCTCCCTCCACCTCCCCCGGATGACGCTGATGCTCGCCCGCGCCGCCCAGCGCTTCGGCATCTTCGTCAGGGACCGGGCCGGCAACGTGGCCTTCAACGCCCAGCCTCCCCGCTCGCCGGACCGCAACCCCTACCTGGGGCCGAACGGCTACTACGGAGGCGAGAACCCGCGGCAGCTCCTCGCCTCCTTCCCCTGGAGCGACCTGCAGGTGCTGCAGATGAAGCTGAAGCCCTTCAAGCTCGGGAAGGTCCCGGCGGGATGACGCGGCCGCACGCAGCGATCGATGGGATGGGCGCCGAGCAGGAGCTGATCCTGCGCGCCGCGGCGACGCGCGAGCGGCGCGAGGCGGAGCGCGCCCGGATCGGCGAGCTGGCGCGGGCGGTCGAGTGGCGGGCGCTGACCGAGCGGCTCACGCACGCGCGGCTGCTGCCGACGCTGGGGCCGCGGATCGCCGAGCTGGCGGGCGACGAGGCGCCGGCGGAGCTCGGCGAGACCGCGAGCGCCTCCGTCGAAGCCTGCCGGCGCCAGGATGCGCTGCTGCTGCTGATGGGCGAGCAGGTGATCGCGGCGCTACGGGAGCACGGCATCGCCGCCGCGGCGCTGAAGGGCCCGGGCCTCGGCGAGGAGCTGCACGGCGAGGCGGGTCGGCGGCTCTCCAGCGACATCGACCTGCTGGTCCCGGCGGCGCGGCTGCGCGACGCGGTCGCGGTCGCGGCGGAGCTCGGCTACGAGCGGCCGACAGACCCGGTGGGGGAGGACGGTCTGCCGCTGCTGCACTTCGCGATGCCGCACGGGGAACTGCCGGCGGTCGAGCTGCACTGGCGGATCCACTGGTACGAGGACCGCTTCGCCGAGGAGCGGCTGCTGCCGCCGTCCGCCGCGGACCGCGACTGGCGGCCCGAGCCGGTCGACCGCCTCGTCGCCCTGCTCCTCTACTACGCCCGCGACGGCTTCACCGGAATGCGCCAGGCGACCGACCTCGCCGCCTGGTGGGACCGCTTCGGCGCCGGGCTCGGCGACGGCGAGCTCGAGGCGCGGCTCGCTGCCTATCCGCAGCTGCGCCCGGCCGTGAGCGCCGCGGCCCGGGTCGCCGACCGCGTGGTCGGGCTGCCGAGCGCCCGGCTGCTGAACGGCTCCCGGCTCGGCAGCCGCGGCCGCGTCGCCGTCGCCCTCGCCGATCCCCGCCCTTACGCGACGATGCAGCAGCTCTACGCCGAGATCGCCCTGATCGACGGCCTGCTGACCCCGCGCGGCGGCCTCGGCGCCTACGTCAGCCGCCAGATCGTGCCCTCCAGCGAGGTGATCCAGGACCACACCGAAAAGGCCCTGAGCGCCCACATGACCTCCCGTGCCGGCTACGCCCTGCGGATCATCGGCCGCTCCGCCCTCGCCCTCGGCCGCCTCCTGCGCATCCCGGGCACCGCGGCGCCGCGCTTCGAGAGGGAGTGATTTCGACTTGGTTACCCAGGAGGTAACCAAGTCGACAGGCGCACTTTTAGACGGTCTCGAACCGTTGATTCAGTGAGATGCCCAAGCTCATCGATCGATTGCTGCTGCTCGCGCAGGGCGCTCTCGCCCTCGCCAGCAGCTACCTGCTCGGGCTGCTCGTAGCGGCGCGCGGTTCCCGCGGCTCGGCGGCGCCCACGCCTGCGCCGACTCAAGCGCCGCCCCTCGACTTGGCGGTGATCGTCCCCGCCCACGACGAGGAGCCGGTGATCGGCGAGACGCTCGCCTCGCTCGCCGCCTGCGAGTACCCGGCCGCGCACCGCCGCACGATCGTCGTCGCCGACAACTGCAGCGACGGCACCGCCGCCCGCGCCCGCGAGTTCGGGGTCGAGGTCTGGGAGCGCACCGACCCCGACAACCGCGGCAAGGGCCACGCGCTCGCCTGGGCGCTGGAGCGGCTCTTCGCCGAGGCCGCGCCGCCCGCCGCGGTCGTCATGGTCGACGCCGACTGCACCGCCTCGGCCAACCTGCTCGAGGCCTGCGCCCGCCACCTCGCCGACGGGGCCGAGGCGATCCAGGTCGACTACGTCGCCGGCAACCCGGAGGACTCGCCGACCGCGGCGCTCCGCTTCGCCGGCTTCGCCCTCGCCGACACCGTCCGCTTCCTCGGCAAGGAGCGGCTCGGCCTCTCCTGCGGCCTGGTCGGGACCGGGATGGCCTTCCCCCGCCGGCTGCTCGAAGAGGTGCCCTGGACGGTGACCGGCCTGATGGAGGACGGCGAATACCACATGCGCCTGGTCCTGGAGGGGACGCGGACGCGGTTCGTCCCCGAGGCCTGGGTCAGCCAGCCGGTGCCGACGAACATGCGCGCCAGCTCCGAGCAGCAGGCGCGCTGGGAAAAGGGCAAGCTGGACATGATCCGCGCCTGGACGCCGCGCCTGCTCGGTTCCGGGATCGCGCGCCAGGACCCGGTGCGGATCCACGCCGGCCTCGAGTGCCTGGTGCCGCCGCAGTCGGTCCTCGCCCTCGGCGGACTCGGCGGCGCGGCGCTGGGAGCCGCCCTGCGGCGGCCGCGCCTGCTGGCGCTCTCGCTGCTGACCCTCGGCGCCCAGACCGCCTTCGTCCTCGGCGGCCTGCGCCTGGTGCGGGCGCCGGCGAGCGTCTACCGGGCGCTGCTGAGCGCGCCGGTCCTGATCGCCGGCAAGCTCGCGCTCTACGCGCGGCTGGCGAGCGGCCGCGGCCCGAGCGGCTGGGTGCGGACCGAGCGGGAGGCGCCGCGATGAAGCTCGCCTACGTCTGCTCGGAGTACCCGGCGATCTCCCACACCTTCGTCCTGCGCGAGATCGAAGCGCTGCGCGAGCTCGGCGCCGAGATCGCCACCTTCTCGCTGCGCCGCACCCCGGAGGAGAAGCTGCTGAGCGAGCGCGACCGCCGCGCCGCGGCGACCACGGTCTCGATCCTGCCGCCTCGCTGGGGCCGGCTGCTCCGCGCCCACCTCGGGGCCGCGCTGCGCTCGCCGCGGGCCTACTTCGCCACCCTCGCCTACGCGCTCGGCCTGGCGCCGCCCGGCCTGCGCGGCCGCCTCTGGCAGCTCTTCTACTTCGCCGAGGCGATCCTGCTCTGGAGCGAGTGCGACCAGCGCTCGATTCACCACCTCCACGTCCACCTCGCCAACGCCGCCGCGGACGCGGCGATGGTCGCCGTCCGCTACGGCAACGCCCGCAGCCCCGGACGCTGGTCGTGGAGCTTCACCATGCACGGCCCGACCGAGTTCTGGGACGTCCGCCACTACCGCCTGCGCGAGAAGCTCGAGAGCGCCAGCTTCGTCGTCTGCATCAGCGAGTTCTGCCGCAGCCAGCTGATGAGCCTCTGCGAGCCCGAGCGCTGGGATCGGCTCCGGGTCGTCCACTGCGGCATCCCGGTCGAGGACTTCACCCGCCGCACGCCGCCGAGCGAACCCGGCCCGGGCGCCCGGATCCTCTACATCGGCCGCCTGGTGCCCGAGAAGGGCCAGACGGTCCTGCTGGAAGCGATCGCCGAGCTGACCCACCGCGGCCACGAGGTCACCGCGACGATCGCCGGCGAAGGCGCGCTGAAGCCGGAGCTCGAAAAGATGGCCGAGCGCCTCGGCCTCGGCGACCGCATCGAGTTCCCGGGCGCCGTCGGCCAGCACCAGCTCCAGGACCTCTACGAAGCAGCCACGGTCTTCTGCCTCCCCAGCTTCGGCGAGGGGGTCCCCATAGTCCTGATGGAGGCGATGGCGATGGAAGTCCCGCCGATCAGCACCCGCATCGCCGGCATCCCCGAACTCATCGAGCACGAACGCGGCGGCCTCCTGGTTCCCCCCGGCCGCGCCGACGCGCTGGCGGGAGCCCTCGAATCACTCCTCACCGACCCCGACTTCCACCGCGAACTGGCCACCGCCGGCCGCGCCAAGGTCCTCGAGGAGTTCGACACCGACCGCTCCGCCGGCCAGCTCCTCGCGATCTTCGAAGAGATGCTGGAGGGACGAGCGCCCGAATCGCGCCCAGCCGTTCCTTTCGATTCCTACGCTCCGGCGGGAGGCAACTGAAGGGAGTCAGCAAGCCCGAACGTGCTGGGCGCCATCTTCGCTGGTCTCCTGGAACCCTGCCATCGGAAACCAGTTTCCATCGGCAAGTTCGGCGTACCACCGCCACCGCTCATAGACGTGATTCAGCTTGACGTTGTACGGGGTTCCTTCACGAGCACATACGACGATCACGCCCTTGAGATTGGGAATCCAACGAGCCGCGTTCGCGGCTGGGTGGGCATGGTCGGTGAATTCATCCATGATCGGAGAAGTCAAAGCCCAGACGCCGCTTCGAGTATCGTTCTCGACGGTGAAGAGGACATTGCTCCGTTCTCCAACCGCCCACGCCGGTCCATGTTCTTCGGAGGTTGCTTCCAGGGCTCGGCGGCCGGGAGCCTCTACCCCTCCGGCGTGCAGCTGAAGACGTGGGTGAAGACGAGCCTGGTCTGGTCGCTGAACAGGAGGTTGCCTTTCGTCTCCCAGCTCCCGGTCGGGCAGCTCGCGGTGAGGAAGCTCTTCTTTCGGCCTTCGTAGGTGTAGCGGCGGCCGATCTCGAGGTCGAAGGCCGTCGCCGAGCCGGCACCTCCCGCGATCTTCGGGATATGCGCTTCCAGGTGAAGGCCGTAGCGGCCGCGGTGGATCCGCGTGACCTTCGCCCTGACGATCACCGCGGTCGGTGCCGGCACGTCGACGTATGCGTGGAGGAGGACGGTGGTGGTGGCGCCGTGGACGCCGGCGTTGAAGAGGAGCAGCGGACCGGTGGAGCGGAAGGGCTTCTGTTCGGGGAAGGCGACCTCGACTTCGGCGGAGCCCGAGCCGATCAGGGCGTCGCCGCAGACCTTCCGGGCGGTGGCGCTGCTGCTCGCCTCGAGCTGGCTCTGCTTGCAGGTCGGCAGGCCGACGGCATCGACCTCGATCGTGCGGTCGATGTCGGCTTCGAGCTGTTGCAGCGCGGGCGGATGGCTGCCGTCCCGGGTGGAGATGTCGCCGATGATGCGCGCCGTGGCCGGGGCGGCGCCGTGCTTCGGGAGCTTCGTCGGCGAGATACCGCCGTTGTCGCCGACGCAGAGGACGCCGACGCAGTGTTCCTTGCGGTTTTCGAACCTGCCCGCGGCGACGCTCGTCGCCGCCAGCGCCAGCGCCGCCGCGACCGCAGTGATGTAGACCAGCCTCCGTTTCATGCTCCCCTCCCGTTCGTGGATCGCTTCGATCCTCGCCGGGCGGGAGCGGCCGCCGCCGCCCCGATTCGGAGCGCCGAGCGGGCGCGGATGACCAATGTGGGAAGCGAGACGGGGTGCTCCCCTCTTTTGTCCCGCTATGCGGGACGAAAGAGGGGAGCACTGGCTTTAGTCGTCGAGGCGCAGTGCGATCTCCAGGTCGGCGAGCGAGCCCGTGAGCGCGCGGCCAAGCAGCTCCTCGATGGCGCGGAGCCGGTTGCGGACGGTCCGCCGGTCGACGCCGAGCGCCGCCGCGGCCGAAGAGATGTTCCGCTCGGCGTCGAAGTAAGCGCGCAGCGTCTCCCGGGCCACCTTGCCCCCGTCCCGCATCCGCTCCAGCGGCTCCAGGTAGAGGCGACGCAGCGAGGTCGCGAGAAGGTCGTCCCGAGCGACCGAGGCGAGGACGGCAACGTCGGCATAGCGCAGCACCGCCTGGCCGCGTCGCTCGGCGATCGGCAGCGCGGCCTTCGCCTGGTGGTGGCTGAACCGCCACCCCGCCAGACCCTCACCCGGCTCGCCGATCGCGACGACCACCCGCTCCGGCGCGGCCGCGGTCACCGCCGCCACCGCGTCGAGCGCCGCGAGCGGCCGCATCCCGCCCAGCCAGCAGGCGACGATCGACTCCTCCTCCCGCTGCACCGCGAGCAGGCGCCGGTCCAGAGTGGCGGCCACTCCTCGGATCAGATCCGCCGTCCCATCGCCCTTGGCGATCATGGCGAGATGATGGGCGTCAAGCTCGTAGCCAAGCTCGGACTGATCGACCAGTTCGCCGGCAAGCAGGGCTTTGACGCACTCCCGCCGCCGCGCCGCCGCGCTGCGCGGGCGGTTCTTCGCCTCCCGAGCGTGCTCCTCGCTGACAGCAGCGATCAGCCGATCCCCCAGCGTCGCCTGCGCAGCCAGCAGCGGCCGAAGATCGGCACTGGGCACCTCCGCCCGCTCGGCCTCATCCACCAGGAAGTCCCCAAACAGGGCGTTCCCAGCGAAGTACCGCCGCAGCACGGTGTCCAACGGCACTCCGTCCCGAGCATCCAGACGAGCCTGGGCCAACAACGCCGCCGGCACATCCGGTGCCTGCCTCTCCCCGCCCTCGAGCACCCCGAGCCGATACTCGATCGCCACCCGGACGGCCTCGTTCAGGCCCCGCAGATAGCCGGGATCGGCTACGTCCCGAGGATCCGAGATGGCGTAGACGCGCGTAGCAACAGCTGCTTGCAGCTCGGGGGTTCGCTGCCGAAGGCGAGTGCCGAGATCCACGCGAACGACACTCTGTCGCAGATCTCCCTCGGTCACAAGGTCACTCTATGAGAGCCCTAAGAGGTCTGATGGACAGCGCAGGTCGTCCAGGAGAAGGCGTCAGGAAGCTTGTCCAGCAGATCCCCGCAGGTGGTGCCGCTGTCTTTGACGGGTTCGTAGTCCCGGCGCATATGGCGGCCGATGACCACCAGCCCCACCTTGTCCACACCCGCCGCCTTCAGGGCGTAGGAGGCTGAACGTGCATGTCCGCCCGTAACCCACGTATCGTCGAGAAGCAGGACCGATCTTCCGGCGACGTCCTGGATTGCCTCATACCGATCGGGACTGAAGTCCCTTCCCGACACCCTTTCGGTAGGCCTCAGTGCCCTCTGGAGCCGCGTCTGTATCGGCTCCACCGCCTCGGTGACTATTCGAAACGCTGAATGCTCGTCCCTCTCGAGACTGCTCGAAGGGACGATCGTGACCGCGTCGAAGGAGTCGACACCGGCGGCGGCAGCGACGCACGCCTCGTGATCCCCGAGGAATCGCCAGAGGATCCCAACCAGCCGAACTGCGGCGTTCGCTCGAATCGCGGGACTCGCCCCTTCCTTGTAGTTCCGCAGCGCCGTATGCATCTGCCCCAGATGCTCGCTATACGTGATCGGGACGACTGCATCGAGACATCGGGGCTGGAAGCCACAGACGTAACAGGTCTCGTACTCCTCGTCGACAAAGCCTCGACAGACGCGACAGACTCCCGGACCCGGGGCCGCCATATTCCGCATCGAGCGCTCATAGGCCTCACTCGCCTCACGAACCCCTAACGCCATCGCCAGAGCCTAGGCGGTGAGAGAGAGATCCTCGGAATAGAGACGCTCTAGATGCTGCACCACTTCACCGCCTTCGTCCACGACGTAGGTTCCGGGCCGCTCGCTGGCGTACGTCAGCGCCCACTGATGCCGGAGCAGCGAGCGAAGGAGAAAGACGGGGCGACCATGCTCGATCGCCAGGCGAGCCTGCATCCGGGCGCCGCTCTTGTTGCCGGCCTCGACCACCACCGTCGCCCGGGCGAGACCAGACATCACCGCATTGCGCTGAGGAAAGGTCCATCGCCGGGGCTCTTGACCAGGCCAGAACTGAGAGACCACGGCAGTCTCTGCGGCCAGCCGATCCTGCAGAGCCTGGTTCTGCTTCGGAAAGTAGTGGCGAAGACCGGTGCCGATGACGGCCACCGTCCTGCCGCCGGCTGCAAGCGTTCCTTCGTGGGCGGCGGTGTCGATGCCCGCAGCGAGTCCGCTGAACACCGCGTAGTCGTGCTCGACCAGCTCTCTTGCGATGGAGGCTGCGGTCTCACGTCCATCGGGTGATGCTTTGCGACTGCCCACTACCGCCACAGAGCGTTCGTCGGAGGGGAGCAGCTCACCTCTCACGAAGAGTGCGGGGGGTCGGTCATGGACCATCCGGAGATTGCCCGGGTAGCCGCTTTCCAGCACGGTCACCAGGTGGATGCCTTCATGCTCATAGGCGATCACCCGCTCCTCCAGCTGGTCGAGAGTCACCTGAGAACCCTCGACGGGGAAGAGCCGAGGGTCTCCCGCCGCCTCCAGCTCTTCGAGCAGGCGCAGCGCGCTTCCCGCCTCCTCGATCGACCCGGCCAGGCGGTTCCACTGAACCTTTCGTCGAGCCATCAGGGCCAGGACGGCTGCACGCTCGCGCGTGCTGACCAGATCAGGTGCGCCGAACATACGTTCGTATTCTACTCCAGCCGCCGGATCCGCGCTAGTGCCAGGAACCGACGTTCGAATGACATGGGGAAAGGCTAGAGGGCATCACCGGACGTGGAGGCGGCGTCGGAAACGCGCTGGTTGCGCGTTCGGCCCCAGCTCATCCAGCGGCCGCAAAGATCGGCGCCCGAGCGGGCCGCACCACTCGCCGCGCACCGGCCGCCTGCAGATCTTCCCGGCGGAGCTTCGACGCGTCGACGGAGAGCGCCAAGTCCCGCCTCACGAGTTCGTCGGCGATCTGGATCTGGTGGTCGTCTACGTGCTCATTCAGGGCGTAGCGGCGGGGGATCAGGAGGGGGCAGACGCCTACCTCGAAGGCCGCCAGGGCGGTGCCTACGCCGGCGTGGGCCACTACGGCGTCGGCCTCTTTCATTGCTTGGGTCAGGTCGGCTTCGGGAATGGCGTAGTGGCCCTCGATGCCGAAGCGCGTCACGTCGGTGTCGCCCGTCTGCCAGAGGACTTCGGTCTCTGGCGGCAGCACCTGGAGCAGGCGCTCGACCAGGCGGCTGAAGTCGTAGCCTCGGTAGGTGCCCAGGGTCACCACTACCTTGTCCGGGCGCTCCGGCGGACCCTCCGGCCTCTCCTCCCCCGCGAAGCTGTCGAAGACGCTTCCCCTGTACTGCCAGCGGTCGTCGGCCCAGGCTTCGTACTGGGTGTAGAGGTTGACCCCTGGGATCCTGGTCATGAGCCTGCCGCTCAGAGAGGGGCCGTCGATCCTCGCGGCGCTCTCGACGAAGTGGCACGGGATGCCTTTCGCCCTCCCGTAGGCGAAGTACGCAAGCGCCACCGCGCTCCCCGTGCTCAGGACCACCTCGGGCCGCCGGCGCTTGAAGATCCGCCTCGCGTGCCCCAGGTTCCTCGCCACGTTCAGCGGGTCCCTACCGCCCACGAACGGCACCCAGTCGACCTCCTCCCCCTCCAGCAGCGACCGCCCCTGGGGCGTGTCGAAGGTGACCCAGCTGAACGGGGGCTCGATGCCCTCGACCCTGTCCTTCAGGTGGTGCAGCTCCTTCAGGTGCCCCCCGCTGGAGGCGACCAGGAGGGTGCTCACAACTCCCAGTGCGAGGCGACGAGCTCGCGGGTGTTGCGGATGTTCGCCCGGCTGGAGGCGCCGAAGACGATCGAGTGGATGTTCGGCTGCGAACAGACCCACTCGATCGCCTCGGCGGGCGGAATGGCGCCGGATGCGTAGACGGACATCGCGATCGCCCGACAGCGGTGCTCGCGGAGCGCCGCCTCGTAGGCGTCGGGGCCGCCGCACATCCGGAAGCCGATCTTGTTGATGTTGGCGCAGACGACCGGGTTCTCGATCCCCACTTCGTCCAGCACCCGCAACAGCAAGGGCAGGTTCATCGTGATGAAGCCGGGCTCGGCGCCGTAGCGCTCGCGCACGTGGTCGGCGAAGACGCGGAAGGCGTCCTTGAAGCCGAGTCCGAGCAGCAGGTCGACGACCAGGTTCTGGAGGAAGATCACCGGCGTCCGCAGGCCCTGGAACATCTTCATCTCGGCGTCGATCAAGAGCGTCGTCAGCCCCTCGACGTCCTTCTTCGCCAGCGAGGTCCCGCCGCGCAGCGCCGCGTCGAACAGCCCCTCCTCGGGCAGGAACCGTTTGACCGCGCCGAGCATCCCGTTCTCGGTCACCGCGTTGGCGTACTTGTGCGCGTATGGCATGCCGGGATAGAAGGCGAACCCGCTGTAGCGCTCGGGGTTGGCGCGCATGTGGTCGCAGACGAGGGCGATGCGCTCGTGCGTCGTGCACATGAAGGTCCGCACGCCCTCTTCGCAGGCGGCGTCGAGGACGTCGATCACCGCCTCGATCTCGCGAAAGCGCATCGCCTGCGCCCGCGCTTTCTCCTCCGACATGTGGTTGATGCCGAAGAACTGGTTGTCGCCGAAGAGCAGGCGGTCGAGGCCGGTCGCGTCCTGCGGCGGGCCGATGGCGCCGGGGGCGATGCTCATGCCGTCGCCCTCCTCGCGAAGATCCGCCGCCGGGCCTTGGCCGGCGCCGCGGGCGCATCGCCGCCGCCGAAGCCGTCGGCCAGGGTCGAGGGACCGCGCTCGGCGTCGGCGACCATCATCGCGATCGTGCGGTCGGTGACGGCGGCGCTGGCGAAGCCGAAATCGCCGCCCGAGCGCTCGGCGTCCCCGCGCGCCGCCCGCTCGACGAACGCTTCCAGCTGGGCGCTGTACTCCTCGCCGCGCAGGTAGAACCAGACCGGCTTGGTCAGCTCGGTCGTGTAGCGGACGTTCCAGCCCTCTTCGTAGCCCTCCGGCACGTTCGCGCCCTCGCGCAGGTAGGCCTGCGCTTCCTGGCGGTCGGCGAAGATCCGCCCCGCGGTCCCCCAGATCGTCACCCGCGTCGTCATCTTGCGGTAGGACTCGTCGGACCAGTCGACCGAGATCTGCCCCGTCCTGCCGCCCTCGAAATAGAGGGTGCTGAGCGCGCCGTCGTCGGTCTCGCTGGAGAAGATCCGCGGCAGCACGGTGCCGCCGACGCCGACCGGCGCGCCCATGTACCAGTGGACGAGGTTGATCACGTGGGCGGCGTAGTCGAACAGGCACCCCCCGCCCTCGCTCTTGCTGCTGCGCCAGGTCTTCCCCTTCGGCTTGAGGACGACCGGGCCGTAGGCCTCGCCCATCACGTGGGTGACCTCGCCGATCGCGCCGAGGTCGAGCAGCCGCTTGACCTCGCGGAAGGCTCCGACGAAGCGGTTGTGGTACCCGACCTGGGTGACGAGGCCGCGCTCGGCGGCGAGCCCGGCGAGCAGGTCGGCGTCGGCCGCGGTCAGGGTCAGCGGCTTCTCGCAGAAGACGTGGACATCGCGCTCCAGCGCCGTCCGCACCATCTCTACGTGGAAGCGGGACGGCGTCGCGATCACCACCGCTTCGGGCTTCGCCTCCTCGAGCATCCGCCCGTAGTCGGTGTAGGTCGGGACGCCGGTGTTCTTCTCGAGCACGCCGAGCACGTACCTGGCGCTGTCGCAGACGCCGACCACCTCGACGTCGGGGTGCGCGTTCAGCAGCGCGTGGTGGGAGAGCCCCATCTTCCCCAGCCCGACGACGCCGACGCGGATCATGCCGCCACCCCAACCGCCGGCCGCGTCGCCGCGGCCTTCAGGTCGGCCGAGAGGTGATCGGCGAGCCGCACCGCGAAGGCGGTCAGCATGAAGGTCGAGTTGGCCTGGCCCGAGGTCGGGAAGGCCGAGCTGCTGGCGACGAAGAGGTCGTCGAAGCCGTGGACCGCGAGGTTCGCGTCGAGCACCCCGTCGGCCGGGTCGGCCGCCATCCGCGTCGTCCCCGACTGGTGGTAGCCGCCGAAGAGCTGCTCGCGCACCGCCGCCTCGACGTCGTCGTAGAGGAGCTCGACCCGCCCCAGCCCCTGCTCGCGCAGCGAGCGATCCAGCAGCTCGTGCGCCCGCCGCACCGCAGCCACGTCCTCCTCGGAGAAGTGCAGGTGCGTGCGCAGCCGCGGCATCCCCAGTGCGTCGAGCTCGTCCGTCAGCTCGACCCGGCTCTCGCGGTGCGGCAGGTGCTCGCCGTGATAACAGAGCGGATAGGCGTTGCTCGGGCTGGGGACGAAGAACCCGGGCACCTTGCGGCCACGCCGCAGGAAGCGCTCGTACGCGAACTTGAACGCGAAAGAGACCGTCCCCGGCAGATCGCGGACCACGTTGCGGAGGTGATCGCGGAGACGTGGCGGCTCCAGGGTCTGCAGGTGGTGCCGGCGGATCCCCTCGGCGACGAAGCGGCCGCCCAGCGGCGAGGCCAGCATCAGGTAGACGAAGGAGAGGACGCCGCTGCCGTGATCGGCGTTGCCGACTTCCTCGTTGACCAGCCACAGCACCGAGTTCGGCAGCCGCTCGGTCCGCTGCAGCTCCGGGTCGAAGCTGAAGCGGCGGCGGACGTATACGCCCTCGCGGTCGCGCTCGTGCGAGTAGATCGTCTGCCCGGGCGGGGTGTTGAAGCGGACGCGCCCGACCCGCACCTCGACGTGGGCCATGTACCAGCGGCCGAGGTGGCCGGAATGGTTGCCGAGGCCGTCGGGGTCGCGGCGGCGGGAGGCGAAGAGGAGGCGGGTCGATTCGAGCCCGCCGGCGGCGAGGACGTAGCGCTCCGCCTGCACCTCGACCCGGCTGCCGTCGGCACGGCGGGCGACGAGGTGGTCGACCCTGCGGCCGCCGTGCTCGCTGCCGCCCTCGGCCGGGACCACCTCGGTGCAGGTGAGGTCGGTTGCCAGCCGCAGGCCCGGAGTCCGCTGCAGCGCCTCGCGATAGACGGCGCCGAACCGGGTCGGCAGCGACCAGCGCTCGAGGTCGGAGGCGCGCACGTCGCCGTCCCTCCAGCCCGGGACCAGCGTCCGCCCGGCCAGCTCCCGGACCTGCCCGGCGTTGAAGACCGGCTCGCCGCAGCGGCACCACTCGGCCGCCCGCTCCATGTGCACGGCGACGTCGTCGTAGGCGAGCGGCCAGCGCGCCTCGCCGGCCAGGTCACGGGGCTCGAAGTCGATCGGGTCGAAGGGGACGCAGCGGCCTCCCCAGAGGTTCGAGGCGCCGCCGATCTGACGCCGCGTGGCCAGCGACATCGCGTCGTGGTGGGGGTCGGCGCCGACCGTTTCGCCGAGCTGCTGCCGCTGCGGGTCGAAGCGCTCCCCGCCGCTCTCGACCAGCAGCACCCGGTGGCCGGCGCGCGCCAGCTCCAGGGCGACGACGATCCCCGCCGGACCGGCGCCGACGACGGCAACCTCGGAGTGGAGCCGCTGCTCAGGCACCCCCGGCCCTCCAGTCGACCCCTGCGACCAGGCGCCGGAAGGTGTCCAGCGGTGCCGGCACGTTGGGGCCGCGCCGCACCGAGGCGGCGGCGACCGCCTCGCCGATCCGCTGCGGCCGGGTCGTCGCGAAGATCACCCCGCCGGCCCGGTTGCGGTCGAGCGCGTCCTGCAGGAGCAACCGCGCCAGCACCTTCGAGTCGGCGCAGTCGAGGCCGGTCTCCTGCTGCCAGGTCGCCCGCAGCTCCTCGTCAGCGAGCAGGCGCGCGCGAATCCGGCTCAAAGCCTCGGCGAAGACGCCGAAGTAGATCGGCGGCACCTTGCCCGAGGTCTGCGGCGCGCCGAAGGAGAAGATGTCGTTGTGCAGCTGCGGCACGCACTGCGGCCAGCCGGTGGACAGCAGCAGCGCCGCGAAGCGCCCGAGCTCCCCCTCGGCGGCGCCGAGCCCGTACATCCGGGCGACGTCGAAGTGGCGGATCCCCTGCTCGAAGGCCTCCGCCAGCAACGCCTGGCGGCGCCGCCGCGAGGGCAGCCGCATCAGGCTCGCGCAGCCGAAGCCGAGGCGGACGTTCGCCCGTTTCCCGTAAAGGAATTCGAGAGCCGGTCCGATAGAGGTGTTAAAGGTGGTCTGCACGGTTATTAGTGACTAGGAGCACTCGGTGACTCAGCTACTCGAACCCACGTTTGCGCTCGTTTTCCTCGCAGCGCTTGCCTGGATCGCCGTCGCAGCGATCGTGATCGCAGCCTGCAGGGCCGCCGCCCGCGCGGACGCGGAGATGGCTGCCGAGGACGACGCGGTGGCGATGGCCGGCCCGCTGGGCTGGCTCGTCTCACAGTCCTCTCCGGGCGAGCACGTGGCCTACCGTGCGCAGGAGGATCTTCACGTCCCCCCACAGCGACCAGTTGGCGACGTACAGGTAATCCATCGCGCCCATCTCGCGTAGGGGCACCCGCGCCGGACCGAGGATCTGCCAGGGCCCGGTGATCCCGGGCATCAGCTCGAGGCGGCGGCGGTACCAGCCGCGCACGTGCTGGTCCTCGTCGACGACCAGCGGCCGCGGCCCGACCAGGCTCATCTCCCCGCGGAAGACGTTGAAGAGCTGCGGCAGCTCGTCGAGCGAGCTCTTGCGCAGCAGCCTGCCGACGCGGGTGATGCGCGGGTCGGCGGCGATCTTGAAGAGGCCGTCCTTGGCTTCGTTCTGGCCCCGCAGCGAGTCCTTCAAGGCCTCGGCGTCGGGGACCATCGTGCGGAACTTGTAGACCTCGAAGTGGCGGCCGTGGCGGCCGACGCGGCGCTGCTTGAAGAAGACCGGACCGCGGCTGTCGAGCTTGATCGCGATCGCGATCGCCGCCATCAGCGGCGAGACCGCGATCAGGCCCAGGGTCGCGCCGAGGAGGTCGAAGCCGCGCTTGACGACGAGCGAGGAGCGGGTCAGCGAGAAGCGCTTGATCCCCATCACCGTCACCCCGTGCAGGTCGTCGAACTCGACAGAGGAGCCGACCGCCTCGAGCAGGCGCGGCAGGACGCTGACCTTGACCCCGATCGCCTCCAGGGTGCAGACGAGGTCGAGCATCTTTTCCGGCTCGAAGCTGTCGGGGGCGACGACGGCGCGCTGGACGTCGAGCGAGCGGGCGAGGTCGCGGGCCTCGCGCAGGCGGGCCGCGGAGGCGCCGTCGGCGGCCCAGGCGGGCGCCTCGGCGGGATCGAGCGCCCCGACCAGCGCCGCCTTGAGGCCGTGGTTGTCGGCGAGCTTGGAGCGGATCGTCTCCGCGGCGGCGCGGTCGCCGATGAAGAGGCAGCGCTCGGTCGGGGCGACGCTGAGGGCGAAGGCGCGGGCGCTGGCGCGGGTGACGACGAGGAAGACGAGGAGCAGCGCCCAGAGCCCGAACGCCTCCGAGCGGCCGAGATTGCCGCCGCCGATGATGAAGCCGCCGGCGAGGTAGGCGCAGAAGGCGCCCAGGGTCGCGACCTGGAAGAGCTTCGGCGCCTCGTCGAGGGTGGTCTTGTGCAGCAGCGCTTCGTCGCGGTCGTAGAGGCCGACCACCTTGGCCCCGATCAGGACCGCCAGGAGGCCGGCCACCCCGACCCAGGTGATCCGCAGCGAGCGACCGGAGAGCTCGGCCAGGACCGTGACGGCGAGGACGAAGGCGGTGAGGTCGGCGAGCAGCAGCGAGCGGCGGAAGAGCTGGTCGCGCTCGAAGCCGACCCGGCCCGGCTCGATGCGGCTGCCGGCGACGTGGAAGTCGGCGGCCTCGGGCGCGGCGACCGGCGGCGTGGCGACGTTCGCTTCGGTGCCCACGCCTCCGCTCACGATCCGGTCCCGCTCTCGATCGGCTCGCCGCCGAGGGCGAGGATCCCCATCCCCAGCCCGCGCTCGGGGTCGACGATCAGGTCGACCGCCTCGTTGCGGGAGCGGACCCCCAGTTTCGAGAAGGCCGAGGAGAGGTGGCTCTTGACGGTGCTCTCGGCGACGAACAGCTGGCTGGCGATCTCGCTGTTCATGTAGCCCATCACGACCAGGCCGAGGATCTGCTTCTCGCGGGCCGAGAGCGTCGCCGGTTCGACCTGCGGGGCGTGGCGGCGGGGGACGCACACCTGCCCGGCCCGCACGGCTTCGATGCAGACGCCGAGGGTGGCGGAGAGGTGATCCTCGAGGACGATGCCGTTGACCCCCGCCGCGAGGGCGCCGCGCAGCTCGCCGGGCCGCACTTCGCCGCAGACGACGACGACCGGCGCCTCCGGCTGGGCCTCGCGCAGCGCCGGCAGCTCCGCGGCGACGGCGGTGGCGACCTTGCCGTCGGCGCAGAGCAGCACCACCGCCGGCCGCTCGGCTGCGGCGAGGCCGGCGGCCGAGCCGAACGGCTCGAACTCGAAGCCGCACTCCTCCAGCACCGTCGCGACCCGCTCCGAGGCGCCGCCGGCGATCAGCGCCGCGCGGAGCATGGCGTCCCCACCGGGCGCCGTCTCGGATTTCCTCGCCTCCCGTTGCAGGCTCACCCCCCATCAACGTCGGGAGGAGCGGCGGACTTCCGCTTGTCCATGGGGAAATTTCGGGGTCTTTCAACCCGAAGACGACAACGGCCGACAGCCCGAGGGCTGCCGGCCTAGAAGCGACCTTCCTCCGTCCGCAGCGACGGAGAAGAAGCCTTTTCAGTTGTCTTACTTGCGACTACGGGTTCGACTTGCAGCCCGCGGCGGGGTTGCTCGGACCCGCGGTGTAGCCGCCCGGAAGCGTGCCCGGGTAGCCGGCGTCGCCGCCGCTGCCGCCGAGGCAAGCCGCGGTGAGCTCCTGCAGATCGCCGTAGTCGACAACCTGGGGAGCCTCGTAGCTCTTATCCATTAGGTCGCTCCTCATTTGCTTTCCAACTGGTTGATTCAGGCCAGGCTCCCTGCGATTCCAAAGTGCCTGGAACTGGCAAGAGAGTAGAGAGAAAACGCCTCGTTACAAGGTGGAAAAAGGTAGGAGGAGCTAGGCCGAGCGGATCTCGACGCGGGCTTTCGATAGACCGCTTTCCGGCTCTGGAAAGCCGTTTCCCGAGGAGAGCGAGCGGAGCCAGACCTCGGCGGTGAGGAGGCGCCAGACCTGCCACATCCACCGAAACTCACCCTCTTTGCGCACTGCCCCGCTCCCGAAGAGCGAGGCCGTCATCCGCTCGCGATCGACGTAGGCGCCGATCTCGGCGCCCGGCGCGGTGAGGATCTCCCCGATCGCGGCGCCGTCGGGGCCGCGCATCGCCGCGACGACCAGGGACTCGAACAGCGCCTTCTGCGGGCGCAGGCGGACGCCGTCGGGCACGAGGCCGGTCATCGCCTCGCGCAGGACCGGGCGGCTGAAGCGCGGATCGAGCGTCTGCTCGGGCGGCTGGCGCAGGGCGAGCTCGACGAGGTCGAGGTCGAGCATCGGGTGGCGTGCCTCCAGCCCCGCCATCGCCGCCCGGCGGCGCTGGTGCTCGAAGACCCCGGTCGACTCGATCCCGCGGGAGACCCCGTGGGCGGCAAACGCCCACCAGCGCGGACCGTCGAGCCGCTTCCAGCCGTCGGGGTCGTCGCTGCGGCGCAGCCTGCGACGGGTCGAGCGCGTGAGGTAGCCGGGAGCGGCGTCGTCCCCCCACGTCAGCGCCCGTCCGGCCGGCCGCGGCGGCATCGCCCCGGCAAGCGCAAGGCGGGCGATCATCGCTGCCTCGCGCCGACGCCCCACATGCGGACCCGATCCCGGCAGCCGGCGGGCCAGCTCCAGGACGCGCCGCGGCCGACCGGAGCGCAGGGCGTCGGCCAGGGCGTAGGCGCGCGGAGCGAAGACCTCGTCGCCGCCGTCGCCGCCGAGCATCGTGCCGACGCCGCGCTCCGCCGCGGCGCGCATCAGCGGCAGCGTCCAGAAATCCCCCCAGCCGAGCAGCGGCGCCCGCCAGGCCGCGGTGTACTCGAAGACGCTCGCCAGCAGGCCCCCCGGCCGCACCTCGGCGACCAGGCCGCCGAGGCCGAGCGCCCGTCGCAGTCCGGCGATCAGCTCCGCCTCGTCAGCCTGCGGGTGCTCGGGGAAGGTGCCCGAGCAGGTGCTGAGCGAAGCGGCGCCGACGGCCGCGACCGAAGCCGAGTCGAGGCCGCCGCTCAGCAGGACCCCGGTCCCGCCATCTGGATCGAGCCGCCGCTCGACGGCGACCCGCAGGCCCTCCCGCACCCGCTCCGCCCACTCCCCCGGCGACAGCTCGAGCGGCTCCTGGAAGCGTGGCTCCCAGTAGCGCGAACGGCTGATACCGCCCGGCCCGAACCGCAGCATCTCCCCCGGCCCGAGCTTTTCGACTCCCTCGTAAAGCGTGCCGGTCCCCGGGCGAGTGCTGAGCGAGATCCAGTGGGCCACCCCATCCCGGTCGGGCCCCGGCGCAGAAGGCAGCAGCTCCAGCAGGTCGCGCAGCTCCGAAGCGAAGAACAACCGGCCGCCGACCT
>DASTAR010000078.1:0-23110 GCA_035712505.1 Solirubrobacterales bacterium | reverse complement strand
CACGAGCCGTTGGCGAGTGGTGTCTGGGGAGGGTGGCCCGACCCCTACCGACCGTAACGGTCCGAGGAGAGGACGAGCTGCTCCGGGATCGCCGCGCGTGGCGGCGGCGCCGGGTCGGCGCGGACCGAGACGGTCTCGGCGACGCTGCGGCTGACCTCGTGCGTCCCCTCGGCGGAGGCGATGATGACGCGCTCGTCGTCGCTGCCGGCGAGCTTGCCCTGCAGGCCGGGGTTCAGGCCCGCGTCCTTGAGGTAGTGCAGCAGCTCCTCGGCCTCGTTCTCGAAGCGCAGGATGGTGACGTCGGCGCCGACCTCGACGTCGGCGAGCAGGGCGCCCTGCTCGCGGGCGCCCTCGACGATCGGGTGGCCGTGCGGGCAGGTCGTCGCGTCGCCGATCGCCGCCCGCATCCGCTCCTCCAGCACCGGGCTCATCGCGTGCTCGATCCGCTCCGCCTCCTCGTGCACCTCGTCCCAGGGGATCCCGAGGACGTCGGTGAGGAAGCGCTCGATCATCCGGTGGCGGCGGACGATGTAGCTGGCGTGCTCGCGGCCGGACTCGGTGAAGGTGAGCGATTTGTTCGGGTTGCGCTCGACGTAGCCGTCCTCGACGAGGCGGCCGATCATCTCGTGCACGGTCGGCGGCGAGAGCTGCATCGCCCGGGCGATGTTCGCCCCGGTCATCGGCAGCCCGGCCTCCTCGAGCCAGAACATGATCTCCAGGTACTCCTGCTCCGCGACCGTCGCCTGCTCCATGGGGCCGATACTACCCACCCGCCGACGGGACGATTTCGACTATATATAGGCCCCTTTTCGGCCCGTCGGCAGCTAGGGGCGTTCCATCAGGCTGGAGACGACGGCCTCGTAGAAGCCGTCGCCCATCGCGCCCTCGGTGACGGTGACGTTGTCCCAGCTCGGCAGGGCGGCGCGCAGGCCGGCGTCGTTCTGCGGTCCGTTGGCGACGACGAAGAAGCGGCCGACCGCCGCCGCCACCTCGAGGTCCTCGACCGAGTCGCCGACGGCGATGCAGTCGGCCGGGGCGTAGCCGCGGGCGCGGGCGTGGCCGGCGACCGCCGCCGCCTTGCTGACCAGCTTCGGGACCAGGTGGTAGGCGTGGGTGCGGCCCTCCACGGTCGGCATCGGCCGCCCGATCGCGCCGTTGTCGAGCAGGCGGAGGTCGTCGCAGCCGTGGGTTTGCAGCAGCGCGTTGGCCTCCGCGACGTCCACCTTGCCGCGGAAGAGGTGGGAGAGGACGCGGCCGTGATGCCAGGGCGAGTGGTACTCCAGCCGCCCCTCGAAGTGCTCGAACAGCAGCTTCGGGATTCCGCGCTCCTCGATCTGCTCGTAGATCGTCCCCTCCTCGTTCGGCGCCATCTCGCCGGTCATCAGCGTCGTCTCGCCGTCGATCGCAAATGCGCAGCCGGCCTCGTAGATGTAGGAGGTCTGGCCCATCAGCCGCGCCGCCTCGTGCACCTGCGGCTCCCGCCGGCCCGACATGATCACCACCTCGGCACCGACCCGGTGGCACGCCTCGAGCGCCCGAGCCTGCGCCAGGCTGAAGCCGCCCTCGGCGTCGCGGAAGAGCGAGCTGCCCCGCCCGAGCAGGGTCCCGTCGAGATCGGTGTAGACGCAGGCGAGCGGCATCGGCGCGGTCGCTACCGTAGCGGGCGTGCGTTGGAGGCTGGCTGACCGGACCCTCGACCTGGCGCGGCCGATCGGCGCCGGGATCGTCAACGTCACCGTCGACTCTATGTTCGAGGGCGCCCGCAGCGGCACCCCCGAGCAGGCGGTGCGCGACGGCATGGCGCTGGCCGAGGCGGGCTTCGAGATGCTCGACGTCGGCGCCGTGGCGGCCCGTTCCGGCCCGCCGGTCTCGCCCGAGGACGAGGCGGCGGCGCTGGTCCCGGCGGTGGAAGGGCTCGTAGGTCGATCGCGTGGTTCCTTTGTCCGCCATAACAGGACAAAGGAACCACGGGATGGCGAGATCGCCGGTTTTGGAGACCGGTGCCTTAACGGGCCGATTCCAATTTCGGCCGACACGTTCTCTCCCGAGGTGGCGGGGCGGGCGCTGGCGGCGGGGGCGGCGATCGTCAACGACATCTCCGGCGGCTGCGAGGAGATGTTCGAGCTGGTCGCCGAGACGGGCGCGGGCTACGTGCTCATGCACATCGAGGGGCCGCCGCGGGTCGATCGCCCATGGCGGGAGTACGACGACGTCGTCGACCACCTGCGCGCCTGGTTCGAGGGGAGGGTCGAAGCGGCCCGGGACCTTGGGATGGCGGAGGAGCAGATCGCCATCGACCCCGGACTCGACTTCGATCTCAGCCCCGCGCAGGACCTGGAGATCCTGCGCCGCCTCGGCGAGCTGCGGGCGCTCGGCCTGCCGCTTTACGTCTCGCTCTCCCGCAAGGACTTCATCGGCGCCGTCCTCGCCGGTTCGTGGGACGGGCGCCTACCGGCGAGCGAGCGCGAGTGGGGGACCGTCGCCGCCGTGACCCTCGCCGTCCGCGAGGGCGCCGACGTCCTCCGCATCCACGACCGCTCGTCCCTGCAGGCGATGCACGTCGCCGGTGAGATTGTTCACGCGGCGACTGGCGAGGTCCACGGGTCGTCAGGCAAGGACGCAGGGAGCCGGAGTAGCAGCGCTATTCAGGCGACTGAGGACGCCCCATGACGGCGCGTGGGGCCGCCAGTCTGCTGCGTGACGATTGGGCGATCGCAATCGATCCCGCCCGCCGCGACGGGCGGATCGTCGCCGAGAGCTCCGAAGAGGAGCGCCGCTCGCGGCCCGCGCCGCTGCCGATGGAGCTGCACCCGGGGCTGCGGGATGCGCTCGGCAGGGTCGGCATCGACTCGCTCTACACCCACCAGCTGCGCGCCTTCGAGCTCGCCGAGGAGTCGAACCTGGTGATCACCAGCGGCACCGCCTCGGGCAAGAGCCTCGCCTTCAACCTGCCGGTGCTGAGCTCGATCGCCTCCCGCCCCAAGGACCGCGCGCTCTACCTCTATCCGACCAAGGCGCTCGCCCAGGACCAGGCGCGCAAGCTCGCCCAGCTGCGCCCGCCCGGCCTGCGCGAGGCGATCTACGACGGCGACACCCCGCGCGAGGAGCGCCCGGCGATCCGCCGCCGCTCCAACCTGATCCTCACCAACCCGGACATGCTCCACGTCGCCCTGCTGCCCAACCACAAGAGCTGGGGGGACTTCCTCGCCAACCTCGAGTGGGTGGTCGTCGACGAGGCCCATACCTACCGCGGCGTCTTCGGCTCCCACGTCGCCAACGTCCTGCGGCGGCTGCGGCGGCTCGCCCGCCACTACGGACGCGAGCCGCGCTTCCTGCTCGCCTCGGCGACGATCGCCAACCCGGAAGAGCTGGCGGAAGAGTTGGTCGGGGCGCCGTTCGAGATGGTCGACGACGACGGGGCGCCGCGGGCGGGCCGCGAGATCGCGATGTGGAACCCGCCGCTGATCGACGAGCGCAGCGGCACGCGGCGCTCGGCCCTCTCGGAGGCGGCGGACCTGCTGGCCGAGCTCGTCTCGCAGGGCGTGCGCACCATCTGCTTCCTGAAAAGCCGCCGCGGGATCGAGCTGATCCAGCGCTTCGCCCGCGAAAACCTGGAGCGGCGGGGCAAGCCGGAGCTGGCGCGGCGGATCGCCCCCTACCGCGGCGGGTACACCCCGCAGCAGCGGCGCGAGATCGAGTCCCGCCTCGCCGCCGGCGATTTGCTCGCGGTCGTCGCCACCGATGCGCTGGAGCTGGGGATCGACGTCGGCGAGCTCGACGCGGCGATCTGCACCACCTTCCCCGGCACCGTCGCCAGCCTGCGGCAGATGTGGGGACGGGCCGGGCGCCGCCGCCGCGGCCTCGCCGTCTACGTCGCCGGCCAGGACGCTCTCGACCAGTTCTTCTGCCGCCACCCGGAGGAGTTCCTCGGGCGGCCCGTCGAGGCGGCGATCCTCGACCACGGCAACGAGCAGATCGCCTCCCGGCACCTGATCGCCGCCGCCTACGAGCTGCCGTTGACGCGCGAGGACGACGAGGTCTTCGGCGACGGCTGGCGCGAGCGGGCCGAACGTCTGGTCGCGGCGGGTGAGCTGCGCGCCGCCGGCGGCAAGCTGATGCCGCGGCGGCCGGAGTTCGTCGCCAACAAGATCGCCCTGCGGTCCGCCTCGGCCGACTCGGTCGCGGTGATCGAGCGCGACGCGGGGGAGATGCTGGGCCTGGTCGAGGCCGAGCGCGCTTTCACGACGATCCACCCGGGTGCCGTCTACCTCCACCTCGGCCGCTCCTACGAGGTAGACCGCCTCGACATCGAGGAGCGGCGGGCGATCGTCTCCGCCTTCGACGGCGACTGGTACACGCGGCCGAAGAAGGAGACCGAGATCTACATCGAGCGCGTCCACGAGCAGCGCGAGGTCGCCGGCGTGCAGCTCAGCTTCGGCGAGGTCTCGGTGACCGAGCAGGTGATCGCCTTCCAGCGGGTCTCGGTCGCAGACCAGGAACCGATCGACATCGTCGCCCTCGAGCTGCCCGAGCAGAACTTCATAACTCAGGCGCTGTGGTACGTGCTACCGGACCCGCTGAGCGGCAAGCTGCCCACTGAGGCGCTGCTCGGCTCCCTGCACGCAACCGAGCACAGCCAGATCGCAGTCCTGCCCCTGATCGCGATGTGCGACCGCTGGGACATCGGCGGCCTCTCGACCAACGTCCACTTCCAGACCGGCCGCTCGACGATCTTCGTCTACGACGGCCACCCGGGCGGGGTCGGGATCACCCGCCGCGGCTACGAGGAGTTCGAGCGCCTGCTCGGCGACGCCGAGCGCCTGATCGCCGAGTGTCCCTGCGAGTCCGGCTGCCCCTCCTGCGTCCAGAGCCCGAAGTGCGGCAACCTCAACGAACCGCTGCACAAGGCGGGTGCGCTGGAGCTGATGGGCCTGATGCGCGCCGAGCTGTGAGCGCGAGCCAATCCCGTGGTTCCTTTGTCCGGCTATGCCGGACAAAGGAACCACGGGATTGGCGTCGGAGGTGCGGGGACAACTCGACGGGGTCATACGATGGCGCCCATGTACGAGGAGTCGATCCGCGCTGAGTTCACCCACCAGACCGAGAGCTTCGCCCGCAACGAGGTGGCGACCAAAGCGGAGACGCTCGGGGCGCTGGTCGAGCTGGTGCCGGAGGATCCGGAGGCGAGATGGCTCGAGGTCGCCTGCGGCCCGGCCGCGATCTCCCGCGCGCTGGCGCCGCGGGTGGGGCGCGTGCATGGGGTCGACCTGACGCCGGCGATGGTCGAGAAGGCGACCGCCGACGCGGCGGCGGAAGGCCTCGCCAACGCCGAGTTCTCCGTCGGCGACGCCACCGCCCTGGCGCTGGGGGGCGGCAGCTTCGACGGCGCCGTCACCCGCTTCAGCTTCCACCACATCCCGGCTCCTTGGCGGGTGATGGCGGAGATGGCGCGGGTGGTGCGCCCCGGCGGCTGGGTGATTGTCAGCGACTTCATCGCCGACCCCGACCGCGACGCCTACGCGGCGGTCGAGGAGATCGAACGGCTGCGCGATCCCTCGCACTGGTCATGCCTGACCGCCGTTCAGCTGCGCACGATCGGCGAGCCGCTCGGCCTGGAGCTCGAGAGCGAGCAACTGATCCCCTTCGATCTCGATTACGAGGACTGGCTGCGCCGTGGCTCGGGCGGCCCCGCGGCGGCCGAGCTGATCGAGCGGCTGCTGGAACGATTGCCGGAGGGGTCCGGCTGCTTCCGCGTCTTCGACAGCGAGGCCGGTCGCCGCTTGGCGCTGGTCAACTCGCTGACCCGCTGGCGCCGCGCCTGACGAACTGCATCAACTTCAACTTCTACCGGGCGTAGAAGTCGATGCGGTTCGCCCTGGCCAGAGTTCCCGCAGGGTGAGGATCGCGAACGCGTGCGACCAGGCGATCGGGGTGGTCGAGGTCGGGATGCCAGTGCGGGTATCGACGCGCTCCGGGATCGTGCCCGCAGGGGTGGCCGCGCGGCGCAGGTCGCCCAGGAGGCGCAAGGCGAGGCGCCGGTCTTCGCTCGCTTGGATCGATCCGGCATCTTCACGGGCGAGTGCCGCCAGCGACCAGGCAGTCCAAGCGGTGGGGGCGGACCAGGGGTCGCTGCCGCCCCGCCAGTCCTCGCTGGGGGTGATGCCAAAGCGACTGCCGCGGCGCGCCAGCCGAACCATGGACCACCTCGCGGCAGGGTAGAGCGGGCGCAGCCGGAACGGCTCGACCGCCCAAGCCGCCGCCGAATCGAAGCCGGAGCCAGGGTCCCCCAGCCGCCTCACCAGCCGACGGGACGATCTCGCTCTATATAGGCCTCTTTTCGTCCCGTCGGCAGAGGCTGCGATGGCGTTGCCGAGGTAGTCGCCGGGTTCTCCCTCCTGGTAGTCCGGGAGGTTGCGCCAGGGGAGCCGGGGCGGGGGAGGGAGGCCGACCCTGCGGGCGGCCGCCGCGACCCACCCCGCCGCGTCGCCCTGGGGCCCGCGTCCGGGCACGGGTGCCCCGTTGCCGGAGAAGCGAGCCGCCGACCGGAGGTCGAGGCCGAGCAGGAAGTGGACGGCCCGGCGCGCCTCGGTGCGATAGCCGGCGGCGGCGAAGGCGAGCGCGGCGGCCGCTGCGTCGCGGGGCCAGACATAGGCCCAGCCGTCCCGAGCGCCGGCGGCCACCGCGCCGCTGCGGCGATCGGTCAGCGCCCGCAGGACGAGCAGCGAGCGCCAGTACATCCGGGTCGCCCAGAGGGGCGCATCGGCAGCAAGCGGCTGCGCTCGCGCCAGCCATCGCCGGTCGCCTCGGGCGCTCGCGACGATGGTCCGCCGCGCCCCCGCATCACTGCAGTGGAATGACGAAGCGCCGCTCGCCTCTCCGGAGCGAAATTCGACCCGCAGGCGCCCGCGCCTCTCGGTGAGGCACGCGAGCCGATCCCCGCTGGCGCCGTAGACGACGCGGAACTGCGAAGTCCCGAAGCGCGCGGTGGTGACCAGCAGGTTGGTCCGCGGCCAGTAGCGCTGCACGACCGAGTCCGCAGTCCAAAGCGGCCGCGGCGGCTGCCCGTCGACCGAGACCCAGGGCACGATCCCGGTGTCCGCCGGCACCGTCCCCGCCGCCTGCCGCGCCGCCGGAAGGTCGATCAGCGATTCGCCCGCCGGCCAGGGCACCCGCAAATCGACGACGTCGCCATAAGCGTCGATCGCCGCCGTCAGCCCGCCGTCGCCGACGACCGCCGTCCCCAGGAACGGCGGCGGCTCGCCCGGCAGCCCCGCCGGCGTCCGCGGATCGGCCCCGGACCCTCCGGACACCAGCACCACCCCCGCCGCCACCGCGACGACCAGCGCCAGCACCGCCCGAGCCCAGCCCATCCCCCCATGCAATCAGCCCCGGCCCCCGCGCTCCCGGTAGCCTTCGGCCCAGCGCTGCAAGCGCCCAGGCGAGATAGCTCAGTTGGTAGAGCACACGACTGAAAATCGTGGTGTCCCCGGTTCGAATCCGGGTCTCGCCACTCCGTTGCTTACAGGCAGCATCAGCCACTCGCGCGGAGGTCCATGACCTTGCACGGCAACTGATCGGCGCGGTCGATGATCTCCGGGTCTCCCGTCAGCAGCTCCGCTTCCTCCTCGGCGGCCAGTGCGATGGCGAAGCAATCGGCCAGTGCGATGGGATGCTCAGCCTTCAGCGACGAGACCGATCTCATCGCGGCTATGCCGGGCAAGCTCTCCGTGATCTGCGGCCTCAGCTCGGTTAGCACCCGATCGGCTTCCTTCCGGCCGTGATCTCTGGTCGTGCGGTAGTGGACCTCGAGCAGGTTCACCCAGCTCATCGCCGGCCGTTCCCGTTTGATCGTCCCCTCCACCGCCCCGGCCGCCGGCTCCTCCCCGTCCAGCCAGGCAAGAACGGCCCAGGAGTCGAGACACCGCTTCATCGGCGACTCCTAGCGCGGCTCGTTACGGCGGTCCTCGAGCAGCCGGGACGCCATCCCGCTCTTGGCGAATCGGCCACGAAGGGAGGAGGGACGGCCGGCTTTGCGGACGACGATGCCATCGCCGACGGCCTCGAAGTCGACGTCGGCCCCCGGACCCAGCCCGGCCTGCTCCCGCAGTTCCTTCGGGATGACGACCTGCCCCTTTGCCCCGACCCGCTGAGTCATACCGCCCCAGTATAACGGCATCCCCATCCCGCCTGGGAGATCCGTTGCAGTCTCGGCGGTCCGTCCGGGGGCGGCGGCACCATCGAGGCATGTTCCAAGTCCTCGTTGCATGCTCGAGCTGCGAAGAGGAGGCCGAGGTCCTCGTCGAGGAGCTGGACGACGTCGACCGCGAGGCCTGCCCGTGCGGCTACAGCTACGTCGTCCTCGCCGTCGGCGAGTTCGAGCCGCTCTACGCGGAGCGGGCGCAGGTGATCGAGCTGCCGCGGCGGCGGAGGCTCCCGCACGCCGCCTAGCCGCAGGTCGCGATCAGCAGGTCCAGTCGCTGACGCCGGTGACGCGGACGCCCGGCTTCGGCGGCTGCAGGGCCAGGCGGACCAGCCTCGTGCAGAGGAAGTTGCCCTGCTCGTCGGTCTTACGGTGGTCGAAGATCCGGCACAGCGCCGTGCGGTCGGCGAGGCGCCGGCAGCTCTGCACGCCGGCGTTGTGGCAGCTGGCGTCGTGCTTGCAGGTGCTTTCGGCGAAGGTGGCGGCACGATCGCGCGCGGCCGGGATCGAGAGCTGCTCGCCCGCCAGCGCCGGCGGCGCGCCGACCAGGAGGAGGGCGGCGCCGGCGAGCAGGGCTGCGAGCCGCCGCCTCATGGCAGGTTTTCCGGGTCGATCCGCGGGATCTGGGCTTTGGCGATGTACTGCTGGCCGGTCGTCAGGACCAGCGCCTTTTCCTTGACGAAGTCGCGGACCCAGACCGTTCCCTCGGCGACCTTGAACAGGGTCGAGGAGTCGCAGCGGTCGACGACCAGCCAGGTCGTCCCGCGCACCGTCGCCGATCCGTAGCTGCCGCTGGTCGTGTAGTTGCCTTTGCCGCTCCCCCACAGCCGCCGGCCGTGGCGGCCGCCGCTGCTGATCCGCGCGGAGGGCTGGTTGCCCGCGCCCCGGCGCTCGCACATCCGCCGGCCGGCAAGTTTCAGCCCGACGGTCTGGTTGTCGCCTTCGTCCTGGGTGGCGACGAAGACGCCGCCCCAGAAGTGCGAGCTCTGCAGTTCTTCGGAGGAGCCTTTGGAGGCGGTCAGGTCGACGACGCCGTGGCGGGTGTTGATCAGGCAGCCCATCGGCACCTGCCTGAACCCGGTCAGCGGCGACTGCGAGCTTTCCCCCGGGCACTGAAGTTCGACCGTCCCTTCGACCGGTTCGAGGTCGAAGGTCTTGCCGGCGACCGGTTTCGGGGGGCCGGTGTAGATCGAGAAGGCGGCGAAGGCGGGGGTCGGGTCGACGTGCCCGAGCGCGTCGGCGGCGCGGACTTCGAAGAGGTGGGCGCCGTCGGCGAGCGAGCCGTAGGTCTGCGGCGAGCTGCAGGCGCTCCAGGCGGCGGCGTCGTTCGAGTCGATGCGGCATTCGAAAGTGCCCGGCTCCGACGCGTCGAAGGCGAAGCTCGCCGAAGGGGTCCCGATCGTCCCGCTCGGTGCCGAGGTGATCGTCGTCTCGGGCGAGGTGGTGTCGACGGCGAATTCGGCGACGGCGGGCGTCGGGTCGGTGTTGCCCGCTTCGTCGGTCGCCCGTACTTCGAAGGCGTGCGAGCCGTCGGCCAGCGACGAGTAGCCCTGCGGCGAGCTGCAGGGGACCCAGCCGGCGGGGTTGACCGAGTCGAAGCGGCATTCGAAGCCGCCCGGCTCGCTCGCTTCGAAGGAGAAGGTTGCCGAGTCGCTCGCGATCGTCCCGCTCGGGCCGGCGGTGATCGTCGTCTCCGGCGGTTCGGTGTCCGGGTGGGTGTCGACCGTAAAGGTCCGGACAGCCGGAACGGGATCCGGGTTGAGCGGCTTGTTCAGCGCCCTCACTTCGAAGACGTGCCGTCCGTCGGCCAGCGACGAGTAGCTCTGCGGCGAGCTGCAGGGGCTCCAGTCGCTGGAGTCGAGCCGGCACTGGAAGCCGCCCTCCTCGGGCGAGGTGAAGCCGAAGGTGGCCGAGTCGGTGGAGATCGTCCCGCTCGGTCCCGAGGTGATCCTCGTGTTGGTGACCGCCGCGGAGCCGCCGTTCGGCAGGGCGATAACCGCAATCACCGCAATCGACGCAGCCAGCAGGGGTTTACGCGTCATGGAACTAGGGAACCTTACCTAATCGGCTTTTCAGCGCCAACCTTTAGCCCTACCGAGAATTAGGAGATAAACGTCCAGGGATTTGGCTTCCTGAACGGCCGCTCGGTGCCATAGCCTGCCCCTCCATGAGCGCTCTCGCGAGGCGACGGCCTTGACCTGGGTGGAGGTGTTTGCGGTCCTCGTCGTCTCCCACCTGGTCGGCGACTTCCTCCTGCAGACGGACTGGCAGGCCACCAACAAGGCCGGCGGCCTCGGCGGCGAGCCGCTGCACCGCCGCGCCCTCCTCAGCCACGTCGTCACCTACATGCTGGCCTTCCTCCCGGCCCTGGTCTGGATCGGGATCGAAACCGACGCCGCCTGGGCGGTCGTGATCGCCGCCGCGATCGCGGTCCCCCACGCGATCCAGGACGACCGCCGCCTCCTCTACGCCTACATGACCCGGGTCAAGGGGGCTTCAGAGACTTCCTCAGGCCTCGGCGTGGCCGTCGACCAGGCCTTCCACACCCTCTTCCTCTTCGGCACCGCCCTGCTCGTCGTCGCCTGAGGCCGCCCGCCTGCGGGTCGGCAGCGTCCAGACGGTGATCAGCTGCGTGCGCCCGCGCACCTCGAGCTCGCCGACCAGCTCGAGGTCGGGCACCTGCCGCTGCAGCGCCGCCCGGGTCGAGTCGGCGATGAAGACCTGGTGGCCGCTGCCTTTCGTCATCCCCTCCAGGCGCGAGGCGGTGTTGGTGGTGTCGCCGATCGCCGTGTACTCGACCCGCCGCTCCGAGCCGACCTGGCCGGTCATCACCACGCCCGTGTTCAGCCCGACGCCCATGTCGAAACCGCGGCCCATCCCCGCTCCTTCCATCCACCGGTTGAAGCGCGGCAGCCGCACCTCGAGCATCTCGCGCGCCGCGGCGACGGCGCGGTCGGCATGGTCGGGCTGCTCCAGCGGCGCCCCGAACAGCGCCATGATCCCGTCGCCCATGTAGGCGACGAGGGTGCCGCCGTGGTCCATGATCGCGTCGCTCATCTCGCCGAGATAGCGGTTCAGCACCTCGATCACCGCGTCCGGCGCCAACTGCTCCGAATAACTGGTGAAGCCGCGCAGGTCGCTGAAGAGGATCGTCGTCTGCCGCCGTTCGCCGCCGAGCCGCAGGTCGTCGTCGGTGCGGGCGAGGACTTCGCTGACCACGGCTGGCGGGACGAAGCGGGCGAAGGTGTCGTGCACCCGCTGGCGCTCGAAGGCGTCGATCACGTAGTTGACCGCGAGGGCGCCGAGGGCGGAGAGGAGCAGCGCCAAGAGCGGGTAGACGACCGGCAGCACGGCGCCGCTGTCGAAGGCGACCTGCGCGGCGACCGCGTAGAGCAGGGCCAGCGCGACCGCGACCAGCAGCGCCGGCAGGGCCGAGACCCGCAGCGTCACCGCAGCGGGGACCGCTGCCAGCAGCAGGATCAGGAGCAGGTCGACGGCGAGCCCCGACGAGACGAGCGGGAAGCCGTGCAGCGCGGTCCAGGCGGCGTTGGCCTGGACTTCGGGCCCGGGCATCAGTTCGTCGCCGCTGGTCGAGGTCGCGTGCACGTCCTGCAGCGACGGGGCGGAGACGCCGACGATCACGGTCTTGCCGCGGAACGCCGACGCCGGCACCTTGCCGTTCAGGACCCGCGAGTAGGAGTAATGGGCGAAGGTCTTCGGCGGCCCCCGGTAGTCGATCCAGGCTTCGCCGTCGCCTTCCATCTGCGATGGGTCGATCTTCTCCGCCCCCGCCGCTTCGGCGACCGCGACCCCGAAGCCGACGAGGCCGTCGATTTCGTAGTGCATCTTGCGGATCACGCCGCCCGAGTCGGGCTTGACCACGGTGTTGGCGGCCCTGGCGCCGATTTCGTGGACGACTTCTTCGCCGCCGAAGATCCGGCTTTCGCCGCGGTCGGTTTCGGTCGTCGAGAGGACGACGCCGCCGGCCCGCGCGACGGCTTCGATCAGGGCGTTGTCCTGCTTCGGCGTCGTCGGCTCGGTGAACTGGACGTCGACGGCGATCGCCTTCGCCCCGGCCTCGCGCAGGCGGTCGATCACCCGCGCGTGCTCCGAGCGCGGGTAAGGCCACTGCGTCCCGAGTTCACTGAAGGTGCGGTCGTCGACCTCGACCAGGGCGAATTCTTCGGGCTGCGGCTGCGTCCCCCGCACCGAGAAGCGGGCGTCGACGCTCTGCTGCTCCAGCGCCCGCATCAGGTGCGTCGCATAAGCGGCGATCCCGATCGCCGCCGCCGCGACCGCGACCAGCAGGATCGCCAGTTCGCGCCGCCGCCGCAGCCCGCTCCGCGAGGTCAATCGACGACCGCCGTGGCGGAATGGTCGCCGGGCCAGCGCTCGTCGGAGACCCGGTGGGCGAGCTGGCGGCTGCGGCGGTGGCCGGTCACGGCGAGCAGGAACCGGTCGCGGTCCAGCGCCAGCAGGCGGGTGTCCTGCGTCGTCTGCACCGTCGCGGTGCGGGGCACGTCGTGGAGCAGGGCGATCTCGCCGAAGCACTCCCCCGGGCCCTCGTTGCGCCGGAAGACGCCGTCTTCGAAGACCTCCACCTCGCCCTCGCAGATGAGGAAGAAGCGGTCGCCGACTTCGCCCTGGACGATCACCTTCTCGCCGGCCTGTACCTCGACCGGCTGCAGGTCGTGGCTGAGCCGCTCGAGGGTCGCCAGGGGCAAAGGCGAGAAGATCGAGCTGCGGCGCAGGAGCCGGTAGCGCTCCTCGTCGGCGGGAGCACCGATCTCGTGGGCGCGCAGGCGCGTCCAGCAGAGGGTCACGAAGATCGGGACGAACGCGCCGACGGCGATCAGCGCGCCTTCGGGGTGCAGCAGTTCGACCAGGAGCACGGCGCCGATCGAGCCCACGGCCAGCGCCGCCTGGCGCCCCGACTCCAGGGCGCCGACGACGCGGCCGAAGGTCTCGTCGGAGCCGAGCCGCTGCATCAGCGTCTTCGTCGCCACCTCGGCGAAGACGAAGCCGATCCCGATCCCCAGCATCCCGGCATAGGCCGTGGCAGCGTGGGGGGCGAGCCCCGGCAGCACCGTCGCCGCGCCGATCAGGAGGCTGCCGCCGGCGATCGCCGGCACCAGCCGCCCGCGGTCGAACAGCATCGCCAGCCCGACCGCGCCGAGCACGGCGCCGATGCCGATCGTGGCGTTGAGGAAGCCGACCGCCCCCTCGGCGAGGTGCAGCATCTCCAGCGCGACGACGACGACCATCACCTCGATGAAGCCCTCGAAGAAGAAGAGCAGCACCATCGTCGCCGAGGAGAGGCGCAGGGCGGGGTGGAAGAACAGCGCCCGGGCGCCGCGGGTGACCTCGCGGAAGGCGCCCGCCACCTCGTCCTCCTCGAGGGCGTATTCGGGCCGCTGGTCCTTGCCGACCCCGGTGATGAGGAGGGAGACGACGAGGGCCGCGGCCGCCGCCAGGCCGATCACGAAGGCGGGGGAGGTCTGGCTGAGGAGGAGGCCGGCGACGAGGGCGGCGGCGAGGGTGCCGGCGTTTTCCATCACGCTGTGGCTGACGTTGGCGGCCGAGAGCTGCTGCGGGGTCTCGACCAGCGTCGGCATCAGCGCCGCGTGGGCCGGCGCGTAGCCGCAGATCGCCACCGCGAAGAGGGCGGGGAAGGCGAAGACGACGTCGGTCGGCGCGCCGAGCGCGGCGGCCGCGGCGGCGCCGGCGAGGACCGCGGTCGAAGCGACGGCGCTGCCGAGCATCACCGAGCGGCGCGGGAAGCGGTCGATCAGCAGCCCGACCAGCGGCGAGACGAGCGCCGCCGGCAGGAAGCGGACCAGGGCGACGATGCCGACGCCGGCGGCGCCGTGGGCGTCGAAGCCGTAGACCCCGAGGGCGATCGTGAAGCACCAGGTCGCGAACCAGATCAGCGCGGTCGAGATCCCGAGCAGGCCCGAGTCGCGGTTTGCGAAGTCGGTCGCAAGGGCGCGCACGCTGGTCCTCAAAGCGGTCCAGGTACGCGAGATCACCGCCGGAACATAGCCGCCGCCCGTGCCTGAAGCGAACCGCATCAAATTTCCTCCCCAGCAGGTAGGAAATTTGATGCAGTTGGAGGTGCGTATGGAAGCTGCGACCCGCTACGCCGACTCCGACGGAGTCAGCATCGCCTACCAGGTCCACGGCGAGGGGGCGCCGTTCGCCACCTGCTCGGCCTGCATCGCGGCCGCGAGGTGAAGACGATGGGCGACGGGTTTCTCGCCACCTTCGCCGGCCCGGCGCTCGTCGTCGGCTCCGGCCTCGAGTTCGCCGACCGCGGCGCCCAGACGCTCAAGGGCGCCCCGGGCGAATGGCGGTTATTTGCAGTTTCGAGCGAGAGTTGACCCAGAAGATTTTGTTTCGTAACCCTTCTGTATGAGACAACGAATTACAGTTGCCATCATGGAGGCGATGGCAAGAGAAGCCTGGACCGACGAGCGGCTCGATGATCTGAACCGGCGGGTCGCCGAGGGCTTCCAGCGGGTGGACGCCGACATCCGCGACCTGCGGCGGATGATCTTCCAGGGGTTCATGACCATGACCGGGATCATGGTCACCGGTTTCCTCACCCTCGCCGGCCTGCAGATCTTCTAGCCAGACCGGCGCCTTTAAGCCGCCGTAAAGAATTTGTGGCAGGGTTGCGGCGGTGGATTGGTCCGTCCTGCACGCCCTCAACAACTTCATGTACCAGCACGACGGGGTCGAGGATCCGCTCCTCCTCTACGTCAACGCCTCCGAGGCGCTCTTCATCGCGACGCTGGCGATCGTCTTCCTCGCCGCCCGCAGCGCCGCCAACGCCGCCTGGCGCCGGGCTTCGGTGGCCGCGGTGCTCAGCGCCGGGCTCGGCCTCGCCGTCGGCAAGGTGATCAGCGAACTCGTCGACCGCGCCCGTCCCTTCGTCGCCGACCCCCACGGCGTCCATCTCTTCGCCGCCCACGCCGCCGACCCGGGCTTCCCCAGCGATCACGCCACGGCCGCCTTCGCGATCGCGACGGCGATCTTCCTCCGCAAGCGGGGCTGGGGGGCGGCCGCACTGGTCGCCGCGGCCGTCCTCTCCGTGGGCCGCGTGGCCCTCGGCGTCCACTACCCGAGCGACGTCCTCGCCGGCGCCGCCCTCGGCGCCGCAGCGGCCCTCGCCCTCTGGGCAGCGCCGCTGCGCACCCGGATCGACTGGCTCGCCGACGCGATCGGCGCCCGCTGGGACCGTCTCGTCGAGCGGGGCGCCAGCAGCCTCGCCGGCCTGCGCAGCTGAGCACGGGACCACCGTTCTTCCGGTACCGCCGGTTCTGGATACGGTTTCCCCAGGAAACTGCGAGGCAGCATCGAGTGGGCTCCGCAGGGGTTGAAGAAGAGTCGATCCGATTCAAAGACCGGGAGGGAAGAGAAGATGAGAAGAAGGCCCAGGACGATGACGGTGGCGAGCTTGCTCGGCACCCTGCTCCTGCTGCTGACTGCCTCGATGGCGCTCGGTGCCAGTCTGGACGAAGAACGCGAGACCTACAAGGCACAGGTCGAACCGATCTGCAAGCAGAACCGCCAGGCCAATGAACGGGTCCTCAAGGGCGTGAAACAGAACATCAAGGCGGGCAAGCTGAAGCTGGCCGGAACCCAGTTCGCGAAGGGAGCGGCCGCCCTGAAGAAGGCCCGCACCCAGATCGCCGCCGTCCCGCAACCCGCCGCTGACAGCGCTCGGCTGACCAAGTGGCTCGGCTACATCAAGACCGAGGTGGAACTCTTCGAACGCGTCTCGAAGAAGCTCAAGGCCGGCGACAAGCGCGGCGCCCAGCGAATGGCGCTGCAGCTCACGAGCACCGTCAACCGCGCCAACAACACTGTCCTGGTCTACGAATTCAAGTACTGCAAGGTGCAGACGTCGCAGTTCCTCTAGGAAGCTCCGCCGTGAGGCCGCGCACCCGTATTGGCGGCGCGGCCTCACACCTCTACCGATGGCGGCTTTCATAGCCGGAACCCGAGGCATCCTTTTGTTCAAGTTTGAGTTCAAATCATTGACCGGGCGGCGAGCAACCCCATAGCGTCGCTTCGCGGGAACGCACCGTGGGAACTTGCGCTCCCGTCCAGTTAATGCGGCATAAGCCGCTCAAGCATCGAACAAGGAGTGTCGTTTAAATGAAAAGCTCGATTACGCGAGTAAGGTTGCTCGTCGGTGCCCTTTTGGCCACCAGCGCTTTCCTCGCCCTCTCGGTCAGCAGCGCCAGCGCTGCGGCAGTGCCCGCTCGCTGGGTCAACCCGGGCACGATCAACATCAGCGGCAGCCTCACCTTGAAGAGGAACGGTGGCAACGAAAAGACCTGCACCATGAGGAATCCCACCGGCGGGGAAACCTTTAATTTCGGCACCGAAGGCTTGTTGCTCGCAGAAAACCCCCTTAGCGGATGGCCGTCCGGTTACGTCTACATGGAATGCACCGGTGGCACGACGCTGCAACTACGCTTCTCTGGTTTGTCGAAGTTCGAAACCAGTTACTACATCGCGATGGAACACTCGTCTGTCCTTCAGGCCAGCCCTTATGGGCAATGGCAGCAGGAAGCTTGGAAGCTCGGCTTCACCAACGGGGCTCCATCGACGATGAGCATCAGCAACACCAAAATCGGCATCATCGGCAGTAACGAACCGATCACCGCGAGTGGAACCCTTACCATCAAACGTATGAACGGCGAAAACATCACCCTGACCCACTAGGGCGATTTCGATCACGGTTCCTCCTGCGCCGGAGCCGCGAGGCTCAGGAGCAGGAGGAACTTCCTATCCAACGGCGACCTCGTAGGCGTCCTCGGCGTCGAGAAAGGGCGCTAGCGTCACGTAGACCAGCGTCGGCACCAGGTCCGGGAGGGTCTCCGGGCCTTTTTTGTTGACGTGGTCGTAGAGGAGTGAGTAGAGGGCTCCCCCGATGGCCTCGGCGGCGACCGGGGGGGTGTCCGGCTTGAGCTCGTAGCCAGGGGACAGCAGGCCCTCCATCCCTTCGGTCACCACCTCCCGCTGGTCGAGCGCCCGCTTTCCCGCCGCGTACATCTCTTTGCCGCCCATCCGCGCGTACTCCGGCTCTTCGGCACCCCAGCGAAACATCGCTTCCTGGGTGTCGTGGACGGCATGCGGCCAATCCGGGGCGCGGCGAAAGGCCGGCAGCGCCGCGGCGAGCATGTGGGCCGAGCCGCTGTCCAAAGCGGCCACGATCGCGTCCTCCTTATTCTTGAAGTGTTCGTAGAAGGTCCGCTGCGAGGTCTGGGCACGTTCGACGACCTCGGCGACGGTCGTGTCCGGATAGCCTTTTTCGCCGACCACCGCCGCCAAGGCCCGCAGAAGCCGCTCCGGCGGCGTCGCCAGCTTCTGGCGCTCCTCGAAGGGCAGCGCCCTCACCGTCCGCCGCCGCCTCGCTTTCAGCAGGCCCGGCGGCACCGGATAGCAGAAGACCCAGTCCCACAGCTGGGGCACGAGCTCCAGCAGCTCCTCCTCCTGCCCGCGGTAGAGGCGCTTGTGGATCACCTTTTGGATGCCGCCGACGAGCGAGCGGACGAGCTCCGGCGGCATGCCCTGCTTCTCCGGCACCTGATCGAGAAGTGCCGCCGCAACGTCGCTCGCCGATTCGAACATCCGGTCGACCAGTGCCGCGCCCTCCTCGCCGGCGGCGTAGACCTCGACGATGCACATCTTCGCCGCCGCCGGTTGGGCGACGATCGTCTCGACGAGATCGGCGAACGCTTGGCGCGCCCGCTCCATGCCCGGCGGCATGCTCTCGTCCCCGCCGAGCCGCTCCAGGGTCGGGCCGACCATCGCTTCCACCGCGGCGAGGAAGCAGCCCTGCTTGTCCTCGAAGTGCCGGTAGAAGGCGCTGCGCGAGACCCCCGAGAGCTCGACCAGATCCGCCACCGTGGTCGCCTCGTAGCCCTTCTCGGCGACCGTCGCCACCATCGCTGCGAACAGCCGCTCGCGCTGGTTGCGCTCGGTCTCCTCGCGCGAGCGACCGCGGCCCGGGGGCAGTTTTTTCCGGCGCAGCTTCGAGGCGTCACCCCACGGCGTCCTGACCATCACGGCGGACGATATCCCGGCGGTCGTGGGCCGCGGCGGTGTCACCACGCGAATAGTCTCAACTGGTACGGCGGCGGCCTGGATTGGCTTCCAGCCTCCCACACGGCGCCAACCAAGATTCGGCTTTGGAAAGGCAAATACGACACAAATCTGTGTTCTATCGGTGCCCAATCCGCAACAGGCGCTTGACATCGCGGTCCGCACCTGTTCTTATTTCGCTCAGCCCAGGGCAGACCCGAGCAGGGAGCAGCAGCCCGAAGGGCGGGAGAGAGAAATCCAGCCGTCGCCTTCGGCCGGGGAACCCGCAGGAAGCGGGAACGGGAAGAGGCGCAGGCAAGGGACCAAGGAGAGAGAGTTGAAACCACGCATAGCGGTCGCCGCCCTCATCGCCAGCCTGGCCGTCATCGGCCTCTTCGCCCTGCCTGCCAGCGCCGCGGCGCCGGTCCTGGTCGTGGAATCGATCTCCAACGTCTCCTACACGAGTGCCGAAGTGACTGGGAAATCGGTCTTCGACACCGAAGCCAACGGAGGATCCGACGGCTATCGCTTCTTCCAGTGGTGCCACCCCGCTTCGCCCGGAGAATGCACCGAAACCGGCGGCAGCTGGAACAACGGGCCGGAAGCCTTCGGGCACGTCCAGTCGGCAGGCAGCGAAGAGACCGTCGAAGAACAGCTCACCGGTCTCCCTGCCGGGGCCGAAGTCGTGGTGCGCATGATCGCCCTCCCGTTCAGCGGCGGCGAAATCTTCTCGGCCGAACCATATGACTCGTTCAAAACCAATACGGTCGCCAAACCGACGATCGTCGTCCCGCTGGACGTCTCGGCGATCACCAGTGAAACGGCCCACTTCTCAACCGAAATCGATCCGGGCGGCAGCGGTGACGAAGCCTTCAATACCGAATGGACCATCAGCTGCGAACCGCAGCCTTGCCTGGACGCAAACCACCACCAGCTCGCCGGCACCGTCCCGGCAGGGGCTCCCCAGCCAATCTCCGCTGAAGCCACCGGGCTCGAACCGAACACTCCCTACACGGTCAAGCTTACGGCGAAAAACGCCGGCGGCGAAGTCGAAGAAACGCTAGCTAACCCGTTCACGACCGGCGGCGTGAAGCCGGCCGTCATCGCCTTCGCCGCAGGCCCCGTCCAGTCCGACCAGGTGGACCTCAACGGCGAAGTCGACCCCCGTAACTCGCCCACCACCTACTGGTTCGAATGGGGGACGGCCGATTGCTCGGCGAACCCCTGTCAGAAAACCGCCTCCCAGGGCGCCGGCGAAGGACCCTACTACCGGTGGGCCGAAGCGCGGCTCACTGGCCTGAGCGCCGAAACCACCTACCACTTCCGTCTCGTCGCCGAAAACGAACGGGGCCCGGTTGTGGGGCCCGACGAGGAATTCACCACCGCCGCCCCGCAATCGGCCTGCCCCAACCAGGGTCAACTTGGCACGAACATCCTGCCTGACTGTCGGGCTTGGGAGATGGTGTCCCCGCCCGACAAGAACGGCATCAACGTGATAACGCAATCTGACAAAACCCATATCTCGACGGACGGAAACGCCGTCACCTACAGCGCCCTCGGCACCTTCGGGGAAGTCGATGGATCTAGCTTCGATACCGAGTATCTCGCCCGCCGCACCGCCACTCCGGGAACCAATGGTTGGACCACTCATGGGATCAACCCTCTCGGACGACCCACCACCGCCGAAGCCACCGCCGGGAACACGTCGACCTACGAAAACGGCTTTACCCCCGACCTATCTGCGGGAGTCTACGAGACCTGGCGACCGCTTACCGGCGACGCTCAAAACGTGGAAGATTTCAGCACCCTCTACCGTGTGAGCGGCATAGCCGACGGCGGACCTGGTTCGATCGAACTGTTGAGCAAAGCGGTCGCGCCAGTCGAACCTCAACCTTCTCCCTTCGGACCTCGGGGTAGCTTCGTCAAGCTGATCGGCCCGATGTTCGACGGCGCATCCACCGATCTCAGCCGCGTCTTCTTCGAGGAGAGTCTCCCGCTCACGGCGGATGCCCCGCTGCCCGCAGAACCCTTCGCTTTCTATTGCACCACCTACGCAGCGTTTTGCCCTCATACGCTCTATGAAAACTCTAACGATCAGGTTCATCTGGTCGGCCGGATCCCTGCTGAAGGCGAAACGTTCTGCGACGAAGCCTCCGGCCCTGCGTGCGTCGCGGCCCCGAATTCACAGGCCGCACTTGAAAGGACCGAACAACGATGGAGCGAAAGGACGATCTCGGCCGATGGCCGGCGGATTTACTTCGAAGCCCCGATCGGATCGGGAGCCTTGTACTTACGTGAAGACGGCGAGCGCACCTATGAGGTTACGAAGTCTGGTGAATTCGGCGACGCGTCCCGAGATGGCTCCCGGGTGTTCTTCATCAGTGAAGAAAACCTGCTTCCCGAAGACAGCGACGGGCAACCCGACCTATACATGTGGGACCGGAGCGCGGCCGCTGGGGAACGGCTGAGCCTGCTCTCGGTCGGCCCGAGCGGCGAGAGCTGTTACTCGTATTTCGTCGTCGGAGCCAGCGCTAACGGCCACTACGCCTACTTTGTGTGCCAGGGCAAGCCCGTTCCCGGACAACCCGAAGCCTTCCTGGGGTTGTTCGTGTGGCATGACGGGCGCTTGGCCTACATCGGCACCGGCGGCGACTTGGGTGACGCAAGGGCCAACAGCTTCCGGAACTCTTGGGCACTAGTGGAAGGGATTAGAAAGGCACGTGTCAGCCCCGATGGCCGTCACCTGCTGTTTGTGGCTAGGAACAACAAAGGACTTCAAGGTCGGGGAGGGTTCTCCGGCTACCAAAACGAATCGAATGTACAGGAGCTCTACCTCTACAATGCTGAGACCGGTAGATTGGCCTGCGCCACCTGCAATCCCTCCGGCGAACCCCCCAAAAGCAGCCCTTTGATCGACGTGCGGGTGAATGCCGCGACCTCACGCGCCACTGCGGACTCGGTCCATGCCCTGTCCGACGACGGCCGTTATGTCTTCTTCAGCAGCGAGGAAGCGCTTGTTCCAGAGGACACTAACGGCACTTGGGATGCGTATGAGTACGACTCGCGCGCCGGCCAGCTGCATCTGCTGTCCTCCGGAACCGATCCTTCTCCCTCCTACGTGATCGACGCCACTGACGACGGCCATGATGTCTTCATAGCCACCCGCCAGCGGCTTTCGGCTTGGGACAAAGACAACCTTTACGACCTCTACGACGCCAGGGTAAACGGCGGCCTGCCAGAGCCGAGCCCCGTTCCGGCGCCCTGCGTCGGAGATTCCTGTCGCCCCTCGCCGACGGGAGCGCCGACGGCGCCGGCGATCGGCTCCAAGGCTGGGGGTCCCGGCAACCCGCCGCGACACTGCCCGAAGCATGTGAGAGTCAGTCGTCGTCACGGCCGGCTCGTGTGCACGAAGCGACACCGACACCACAGGAAGCGTCACCACAGGCGAACCAAGCACGACGGGAGGGCGGGGCGATGACCAAGCGGCGCATGGCAGGTTCGGGTAGATTTGTGGCCCTTGCCGTCGCGATGGCGGCGATCTTCGGTGCCACCGCCAGCTCGGCGATGGCGACGGTTGCCTGGCGTGTAACTTCGGTCTCCAATACCGTGGTGGCCCCGGAAGGACAGCTCACCTATCACTTGGAACTCACGGATGTCGGCGACGACGCGACCGACGGCAGTGAAGTGAAGCTAACTGCGACCCTGCCATCCGGTCTTCGGGGCGTCAGTGCCAACACCGGCTCCAGCGGCTTTGAATGTCCGGCCGTTGCCGGCGAAAACGTGATTGTCTGCAGCGGCGCGCCTTCTATGGGCAGCGATGCTTTTGTCACTATTGCGATCACGGTCGAAGTCGAACCCAGCGCCCCTGAAACTCTCACCACCTTTTTCGCTGTGGAAGGCGGCGGGACCGGTGCCGAGGCTGGCACCACTCTTGACCCGGTCAGGGTCAGTACCATCCAGCCTGGTTTCGGCATCGATGCTTTCGAATCGAGCATATTGGGTGCCGACGGAACTCCCTCCACCAATGCCGCGACCCATTCTACTCTGCAGACCACCGACATCGACATCAACACCCACACCGATCCTAATCCTTTCGTGGGGGATGCTTGGCCAGTTGAGGACCTGCGCGACGCCACCGTCAGCCTGCCTCCTGGCTTGGTCGGCAACCCATCCCGTTTCAGTCAGTGCAGCGCCGCTCAGCTCGCTGAAGGCGAGTTCGATCCGAAGCCCCTCTGTCCAGCAGGCTCTCAGGTGGGGGTGGTCATCGTACGCCATACCGAAGGGGCCTTTGGTTCCGTCCCCCTCTACAACATGGTGCCCCCACCAGATGCGCCCGCTCGCTTCGCCTTCAACGTCAATGGCACGATCATAAGTCTCGATGCGCATTTGCGCAGCTCCGGTGATTATGGAATCGACGTGACCGCCTCTGGCATTCCCCAGGCTTTGGCGATCGTCGGTAATTCGGTCAGCTTTTGGGGGGTTCCCGATGATCCTCGTCACGATCCTGATCGCGGCTGCCCGGGTGAAGTGTCCCCCTACCTGGGCGGCAATCCGTGTTCCAGTGAACGACCTCCGGCTGCCTTCTTCCGGACCCCGACTGACTGCGTGGGACCCGGTCAGGTGAGCACTGGCCTGCGGATCGACTCTTGGCAGCATCCCGGTGTTTTCGCGGAAAGCTCAGCGCCGCTCCACTCAGGCCCGAGATATCCGCATGCGCGCTCTGAATGGGGCCCGCCGGTCGGCATCGAAGGCTGCAACCGCGTCCCCTTCGAACCCACCGTCCGAATCGACGCCACCTCCCACCGGGCCGGC
>DASTAR010000077.1:0-2522 GCA_035712505.1 Solirubrobacterales bacterium | reverse complement strand
GTCACGCACCACAGTGCGCTCCCCTCACCTCACTTCCCTGCGTCCCCCGAGATGCTTGGTTTTCGACTCCTGGTGGGAAATGGGGCGAGCCTGGGTAACCTCGTTTGATGGCCATCCCGCCGCACACGATCGTCATCTTCGGGGCCACCGGCGACCTGGCGCGGCGCAAGCTGCTGCCTGGGCTCTTGCGGCTCTTCCAGACCGACCTGATCCCGCCGTTTCGGATCGTCGGGGTCTCGATGGAGGAGATCGGGGACGCCGAGTTCCGAGCGATCGCCGAAGCCTCCTGCCGCGAGTTCGGCCGCCACGGATTCGGCGGCGAGGAATGGCTGGAGTTCTCCAACCGCCTCTCCTACGTCCCCCATTCGGCGGCGCCGGAGGGGCTGCGGCAGGTCGTCGACCGCTGTCGGGAGGCGCTGGGGCCGGAGATGCGGCTGCTGCACTACTTGAGCGTGCCGCCGGCTGCCGCGCCCGACGTCGTCCAGATGCTGAAGCGCTGTGACCTCGCCGAGGGGGCGCGGGTGATCATGGAGAAGCCGTTCGGCACCGACCTCGCCAGCGCCCGCCGCCTCAATCAGCTCGTCCACGAGGTCCTGCGCGAGGACCAGGTCTTTCGCATCGACCACTTCCTCGGCAAGGAGGCGGCGCAGAACATCCTTGCCCTGCGTTTCGCCAACGGCCTCTTCGAGCCGATCTGGAACCGCAACCACATCGACCACGTGCAGATCGACGTGCCCGAGGCGATCGGCGTCGGCTCCCGCGCCGCCTTCTACGAGAAAACCGGCGCCTTCCGCGACATGGTCGTCACCCATCTGATGCAGATCCTCGCCTTCGTCGCGATGGAGCCGCCGACGGCGCTGGCGCCGGAGCCGATCACCGACGAGAAGATCAAGGTCTTCCGCTCGCTGCGGCCGCTGGATCCCAGCTGGGTGGTGCGCGGGCAGTACGAGGGCTACACCGCGGAGCCCGGGGTCGATCCCGATTCGAGCACCGAGACCTTCGTCGCCCTTCGCTGCGAGCTCGACAACTGGCGCTGGAGCGGCGTCCCCTTCTACCTGCGGACGGGCAAGCGGATGGGGGAGAGCGCGCGCATCATCTCGATCGCCTTCCGCGAACCGCCGCAGAGCATGTTCCCCGAGAACTCGCGGGTTGGTCGCTACGGGCCCGACCACCTCACCTTCGACCTCGACGAGTCCTCGCGCGTCTCGCTCTCCTTCTACGGGAAGCGGCCGGGCATGGGAATGGTCCTCGACAAGGCGAGCATGCAGTACTCGCTGGAAGAAACGCCCCACCAGGGCGAGAGCCTGGAGGCCTACGAGCGGCTGCTGCGCGACGCGATGTCGGGCGACCACACCCTGTTCAACATCGCGCGAGGGATCGAGCGGCTGTGGGAGCTCTCCGAACCGCTGCTGCGGGACCCGCCCCCGGTCAAACCGTATCCGCAAGGCTCCTGGGGCCCGGCGGAGATCGGGGCTTTGATCGCGCCCCACAGCTGGCGCCTGCCCTTCGCCCGCCGTTGGCGGGAGATGGTCCCGGGCCCGCCCACCGGCGTGCACGAACTGGCGGACGGCGACGGCGGCAACGGCGGCACCGCCGCTAGGCAGCTGCGCTGAGCGCGTCGCGGATCTCGCCGATCGCCTGCTCGTTGTCGCGGAAGTGGACCGCGGCCATGCCCGCCGCCCGCGCGCCCTCGCAGTTCGTCTCGAGGTCGTCGACGAAGAGGCAGGCCTCCGCCGGCAGCCCGATTCGCTCCAACGTCAGCTCGTAGATCCGCGGTTCCGGCTTGCGGGAGCCGACGAAGGCGGAGTCGACGATCGTCTCGAAGATCTCGTCGACGGGCAGCATCGACCGCCACAGCGGCTCCCACTCGCGGACGTTGTTGGTCAGCATCGCCATCCGCAGGCCCGCTCGCTTCAGCTCCCGCATCAGCTCGATCATCGGTTCGTTTGGCTCGAGGGCGGCGAAGAAGGTCTCGCGGAAGCGGTGCAGGCGCGGACGATGCCCGAGCTGCGGCTCGAGTCCGTCGGCCAGGCGGGCCAGGAACTCGTCCTCGGCGATCTCACCGCGCTCGAGCCGGAACAGCGGCAGCTCCTCGCCCGGCTCCAGCCCCTCCCGCATCGCCCGGCCCAGCGCTTCGGCGGAGATCCCGACTTCGTCCTGGATCGCCATGAACGAGGCCAGCAACGGCGTCGTCAGGACGCCCCCGAAGTCGGAGACGATCGCCTCGATCTCAGGCAACGGGCCGCGCCACCTCGTAGTGCCCGAGTCCCTCGCGACCCTCCACGTTCCAGCGGAAGAAGGCGATCCGGGCGTCCGCGTCGGCGCGGCGCACGGCGACCGAGTTGATCAGCGTGCCGGCACCGCGCAGGGGCCGCACCGCCTCGGCATCCGGCCAGAGCTCGAGGCTGACCCGCCGCTGCACCCCGTCCTCGCCGTATTCGGTCGAGACCAGCGCCTCCTCGAAGGCGAGCGGGGGCCCGTCGGGCTCGCAGAGGACGGCCGTGGTGTCCTCCTCCCCGTGG
>DASTAR010000076.1:0-6417 GCA_035712505.1 Solirubrobacterales bacterium | reverse complement strand
GGGGATGAGGTGATCGATGCCGGCGGGGCGCACCTGGTGCCGCCGCTGGTCAACGGGCACACGCATGCGGCGATGACGCTCTTCCGGGGCAGCGGCGGCGACCTGCCGCTGATGCCCTGGCTCGAAAGGCGCATCTGGCCGGTCGAGGCCAAGCTCGACGAGGAGGACGTCTACTGGGGCGCCCGGCTCGCCTGCGCGGAGATGGTCCGCAGCGGCACGACGCGGTTCTGGGACATGTACTGGCATCCGCAGGCGACCGCACGGGCGATCGAGGAGAGCGGCATCCGGGCGGCGGTCGGGGCGCCGCTCTTCGACGCCACCAGCAGCTTCGAGGAGCTGCGCGACTCGGCCCACCGCAGCCTCGAGACGCTCTCGCAGTTCGGCCCGCTCGTCGCCCCCGCCCTCGCCCCGCACGCGATCTACACGGTCAGCGAACGCTCGCTGCGCTGGATCGGCGAGCTCAGCGCCGAGCGGGGGCTACCGGTCCAGATCCACCTCTCGGAGACCGAGAAAGAGGTGCAGGACTGTCTCGCCGAGCACGGCGAACGACCGGCCCACTACCTCGACCGGCTGGGGCTGCTGAGCGAGCGGACGATCCTCGCCCACGGCGTCTGGCTCGACCCCGGAGAGCTGGCGCTCGTCGCCGAGCGCGGCGCCACCGTCGTCAGCAACCCGGCGGCGAACATGAAGCTCGCGGTCGGCGGCACCTTCCCCTACCCAGCCGCCAAGGCCGCGGGCGTCGCGATCGGCCTCGGCACCGACGGCGCCGGCTCCAACGACTCGCTCGACCTGCTCGCCGACCTCAAGCTCTTCGCCCTCGCCCAGAAGCACGCCGCCGCCGACCCGACCGCGATCGAGGCCGGCGAGGCGTGGGCAATCGCCACCGGCGCCCGCGCCCCGCTGCTCGGCGCGACCCCGCTCCAACCCGGCGCCCCCGCCGACTTCCTCCTCCTCCGTCGCGACGCGCCCGAGCTGGGCATCGGCGACCTCACCTCCGACCTCGTCTACGCCGCCAGCGGCGCCGTCGTCGACACCACCGTCGTCGCCGGCAAGGTTCTGATGCGCAGCGGTGAGATCGAGGGCCTCGACGCGATCGTCGCCCGAGCCTCCGAGCGCGCCCGACGCCTCGGCCTCTAACTCGATACCCCTGGGGGGTATGTGCTACGGTGTCCGCATGGTCGGATACCGGGAAGACAAGGAGAAGCTGTTGAAGCGGCTGGCGCGGGTCGAGGGGCAGGTCCGCGGGGTCTCGAAAATGGTCACCGACGAGCGCTACTGCATCGACGTGCTGACGCAGATCGGGGCGATCCAGGCGGCGCTCGACAAGGTGGCGCTGGGGCTCCTCGACGAGCACACCCGCCACTGCGTGGTCGAAGCCGACGGGGCTGAGCGGGTAGAGAAGGTGGACGAGCTGATGGCGGCCGTCGGAAGGCTGGTGAAGCGATGAGCGACGTGCTCGGAAAGATCTGGGAGGGGCTCGAAATGTCCCTCCTGATGGCCTACCAGGTCTGGTGGGCGCTGGTGCTGGGCTTCGCGATCTCCGCGACCGTCCAGGCCTGGGTCCCCCGCGCCCGGATCGAAGGCGCGCTCTCCGGCGAAGGCCTCGCCCCGATCGCCAAGGCGACGGGGCTCGGCGCCGCCTCCTCCTCCTGCTCGTACGCGGCGATCGCGATCGCCAAGTCGCTCTTCCAGAAGGGCGCCTCCGCGGTCACCGCCCTCTCCTTCCAGTTCGCCTCGACCAACCTCGTCTGGGAGCTCGGGCTCGTCCTCTGGGTGCTGATGGGCTGGCAGTTCACCCTCGCCGAGTTCTTCGGCGGGATCGTCCTCATCGCGTTGATGGCGCTGCTGCTGCGCGCCTTCGTCTCGCCGCGGCTGGAGGAGCGGGCGCGCCGCCACGCCCAGCAGGCGCAGGCCGGCCGCCACCATCACGGCGACGAAGAGGCGGCCCAGTCACTCTCTTGGCGCGAACGCCTCACCACCCGGGACGCCTGGGCCGGCGTCGGCGGCAACTTCCGCGGCGACTGGCAGATGCTCTGGAAGGAGATCACCCTCGGCTTCCTGCTCGCCGGCTTCATCGGCCTGCTCGGCAACGACTTCTTCAACTTCCTCTTCGTCACCGATGCACCGCCCGCCGTGCAGACGATCGAGAACGTCCTCGTCGGACCGGTCATCGCAATCCTCAGCTTCGTCTGCTCGGTCGGCAACGTGCCGCTGGCGGCGGTCCTCTGGTCGGGCGGGATCAGCTTCGGCGGCGTCGTCGCCTTCCTCTTCGCCGACCTGATCGTGATCCCGATCGTGCTCGCCTACCGCAAGTACTACGGCGCCGCCTTCGCGCTGCGGACCACCGCCCTGATGTTCGTCACGATCGTGATCGCCGCGCTCGTCGTCGACGGCATCTTCGGTCTCGCCAACCTGATCCCGACCGGCCCCCGCCCCAGCCGCGCCGACGTCTTCGGCCACGTCGCCGTCGACTACAAGCTCTTCCTCAACGTCCTCGGCCTGGCGATCTTCGCGGCATTGCTCTGGGTCAGCCGCGGCCGCGGCGGCAACCACGGCTGCGAGCACCACGCCCGCGACGCCCACCGCCACCACATCGATCACCAACCGAATAAGCGGGAGGCAGCCGGGGTATAGGGTCGCCCGGTGCCGTCTGGGGACTCAGTAACCGACGCGTCACATCCCGCCGCCTCCTCCGTCCGCTACGACGGAGCGACCAAGCAGTACCCCGGCGCGAGCGCGCCCGCAGTGGACGGGCTGACGCTCGAGGTACCGGCCGGCGAGATCTGCGTCCTCGTCGGCCCCTCCGGGTGCGGCAAGACGACGGCGATGCGGATGGTCAACCGCACCGTCGAGATCACCTCCGGCGACGTCCTGATCGGCGACCGCTCGGTCCGCGACCGCGAGCCGGCGCAGCTGCGGCGCGAGATCGGCTATGTGATCCAGCAGATCGGACTCTTCCCCCACCGCACGATCAGCGAGAACGTCGGCGCGGTCCCCCAGCTCCTGGGCTGGAAGAAGGAGCGGGTCCGCGAGCGCTCCGGCGAGCTGCTGGAGCTGATCGGGCTCGACCCCGAGCTCGCGGACCGCTACCCGGCCCAGCTCTCGGGCGGCCAGCAGCAGCGGGTCGGCGTGGCGCGGGCGCTGGCGGCGGACCCGCTGGTGATGCTGATGGACGAGCCCTTCGGAGCCATCGACCCGATCAACCGCGAGCGCCTGCAGAACGAGTTCCTGCGCCTGCAGGCGGAGATCCGCAAGACCGTCCTCTTCGTCACCCACGACATCGACGAGGCGATCAAGATGGGCGACCGGATCGCGGTGATGCGCGAGGGCGGCCGGGTCGAGCAGTACGCGACCCCGGCGGAGCTGCTGATGGCGCCGGCCAATGAGTTCGTCGAGGACTTCGTCGGCGCCGACCGGGCGCTGAAGCGGCTGGCGCTGATGCGGGTCGCCGACATCAACCTCTGGGAGGCGCCGCTCGCGCACGTCGGCCAGGCTTCCGCCGAGGTGCGGGCGAAGCTCGCCGCCCCCGACGTCGAAGTTCCCTACCCCCTGCTGGTCGACAGCGAGCGGCGGCCGCTCGGCTGGCTTACCGAGCGCGACCTCGCGGGCGACGTGGTGCCGCGCCAGGCCGACTCGCCGCTGGGGCCGGTGCTCGAGCGCGACGACGTGATGCGCGACGCCCTCGCCGACCTCCTGCAGGGCGAGTCGCAGTACGCCCCGGTGGTCGACCACCGGGGCCGGATCGCCGGCGTCCTCTCGGTCGAGATCATCTCCGAGTTCCTCGCCTCGCCGGAGGCCAGGAGCGACGAACACAGCGCCGCGGAGCGGCCCCATGACTAGCCCCATGCCTCTTGCCGCCGGCGGTCATGTGGGAGAAGGCTTCTTCCGCGAACGCAGCAGTGGGACGCTCCCGTGTCAGGCGCAGTCGAGCCACCTCTTCTGCTGGGACTGGGCGAAGGAAAACATCGACCGCTACGGGACGCCGACGATTCAACACCTGGAAATCGTCCTGATCTCGGTGCTCGCCGGGTTCGCGATCGCCTTCGCGCTCGCCCTGGTCGCCCACCGCAGCCGCTGGCTGCAGCCGCCGCTGCTCACCGCCACCGGCGTCCTCTACACGATCCCGAGCATCGCCTTCTTCTTCCTGCTGCTGCCGATCACCGGCTTCGGCCGGGACACGGCGATCATCGTCCTCGCTGCCTACACCCTGCAGATCATCTACCGCAACACCATCCTGGGCCTCGCCAACGTCCCGGCTTCCGTGAAGGACGCGGCCCGCGGAATGGGATTCACCAACCGCCAGATCCTTTGGAAGGTCGAGTTGCCCCTGGCGATCCCCGAGATCGTCGCCGGACTGCGGGTGGCCGTCGTCAGCACGATCGCGATCGCGACCCTCGTCGTCTTCATCGACGCCGGCGGGCTCGGAACCCAGATATACGGCAGCGGCAATCTCACCTTCCCGACCAGCATCGTCATCGCAATGGCGATCGTGATGGGGATGGCGTTCCTCTTCGACCTGGTACTGCTGACGGTGCAGAGGTTGACGACGCCGTGGCGAAGCACGAGGCGGGCATGAACGGCCTTCCCCTGGCGTCGTTCACCGGCGCGATCGGATTCATCTTCACGCCCCAGGAATCGAACGTCACCGGCGGCAACGAGGTCGGCGGGTTCGACAAGTCCCTGGAACTGGTGCTGAAGCACCTCGAGGTGACGGCGATCGCCCTCGCGATCGCCTTGATCGTCGCCCTCCCGCTGGGGCTCTACCTCGGCCACCGCGCCCGTGGGGAACTCTTCGCCGTCGGCATCGGCAACGCCGGCCGGGCGATCCCCGAGCTGGCCGTGATCGCCCTCGTCGCCGCCCTGATCGGCGTCGGACTGAAGACGGTGGCCCCGGCGCTGGCGATCCTCGGCATCGCCCCGATCATCGTCAACACCTACGTCGGCGTCCGTCAGGTCGACCGCGGAGCCGTCGAGGCCGCCCGCGGAATGGGGATGAGCGAGCTGGACATCATGCGCAAAGTCGAGTTGCCACTGGCGGTGCCGACCGTGATGGGCGGAGTGCGGGCCGCGGCGATCGTGATCCTCGCCACCGCGACCATCGCCCCGCTCGCGGGGGTGGAAACGCTCGGCGACTTCATCCTCAACCGCAACGTCTATGGCGAAAACGGGCTGCTTGCCGGGGCGATCCTCGTCGCCCTGCTCGCCCTCGCCATCGAGGGCCTGCTGGCGCTCCTGCAGAACCGCCTGACTTCCGACGGCCTGAAGTTAAAGACTGTGTAACCCCGACTTATCGACCTACGAGTTTTACTCAACACATCACCACCCCAAGGAGGCAACAGTGAGGATCGACCAGACGAGAGTGCGAGTGCTGCTGGCAGCGCTTGCCGCGCTCGCCTTGACCCTTGGCATCGCCGCATGCGGCGGTGGCAGCGAAACCACCGGCAGCGAAACCAGCGAAGAAGGCGGTTCGTCGGGCTCGGCGATCCAGCCGAACCCCGAAAACGGCAAGGTCAGCCTGACGATCGGCTCGAAGAACTTCCCCGAACAGGAAATCCTCGGCGAAATCTACGCGCAGGCGCTGACCGCGGCCGGCTACAAGGTGAAGAGCGCGCTCAACCTCGGCTCCGAAACCGTTGCCCTGAAAGCGGTGAGGACCGGTCAGATCTCCGGCTACCCCGAGTACGCCTCGACCGCCCTCACCTCGTTCTTCGGACTCGAACCCGAAGAAGTGCCCTCCGATCCGACCGAAGCGTGGGAAAAAGCGAACGAAGAATTCGACACGGAAGGACTCGAGGCGTTCAAACCGACCCCGTTCGCTTCCGCCAACGCGGTCGGCACGACCAAGCAGACCGCCGAAAAGTACGGCCTGAAGACGGTCTCCGACCTCGAAGGGGTCTCGGAAAAGCTGTCGCTCTACGGGTCGCCGGAGTGCCGCCAGCGGATCGACTGCCTGGCCGGGCTGGAAAAACTGTACGGGCTGAAGTTCAAGTCCTTCACCCCGGTCGACATCGGCCTCCGCTACACCGTGCTGGAAAAGGGTCAGGCTGATCTCTCGATCCTCTTCACCACCGACCCGCAGCTCTCGGCCGAGAGCGACAAGTTCGTCATCCTCGAAGACGACAAGCACGTCTTCCCGGCCGGCAACGTCATCTTCGTGACCACCAACAAGCTCGCCGCGGAAGCGGGCCCGGACTACGAAAAGACGATCCTCGCGGTACAGGAAGGGCTCGACCTGAAAACGGTCCAGGAGCTCGACGCTCGGGTCGAACTCGAAAAGGAAACGCCGAAGCAGGCTGCGACGGCGTACCTCGAATCGGCCGGTTACATCGGTTCGTAGGACGTAAGGCATTCCGGGGGAGGGTGTCCATGCCCCTCCTCCGGAATTGACCTTCTTCAGCGGTAGAGGGTGGGGGGGGG
>DASTAR010000075.1:0-10830 GCA_035712505.1 Solirubrobacterales bacterium | reverse complement strand
GGCGGCGGCCCAGCACGAGAGCCAGCAGGAGGTGAGGGAGCGAGCGCGCAGGCGCGGACCCCTTGGAAGGGCGATGAGCCGGTGGCGGGCCCAGCCCTGAGCAGAGGATTCGAACCCTTCAAAGCAGCGTTCGAGCAGGTCGGGCTGATGATGGTCCTCACGGTGAGGACGCTGCTTGCCGCAGTTAGATCCCCGTACCCCTACGGGGAGGAGCTCGTCTGGCAGTTTCTCTTCGTCCTCAGGCTCTCCTGGTTCCCGCTCGTCGTCTCGACCTTTGCCCTCAACCTCGGCGCGCCGGGCTTGCAGGCAGCCGGGATCCTCTCGCTGTTCGGGGCGCTCGACCGCCTCGGCGGCTTCTTCGTCGTGATCGCGATCCGCTGGATCGGGCCGCTGGTCACCGCGGTCGTGGTCGCCGGCGTCGCGGGAACCGCGATCACCGCCGACCTCGGCGCCCGCAAGATCCGCGAGGAGCTCGACGCCCTGCAGGTGCTCGGCGTCGATCCGGTCAAGAACCTGGTGGTGCCGCGGTTCCTGGCGCTGATGGTCGTCACCGCCCTGCTCGACGTCTTCGCGATCGTCATGGGCCTCAGCGCCGGCATCGCCGCCGAGTTGCTCTACCACCAGTCGCTCGGCGGCTTCTTCGCCACCCTCTTCAGCAACGCCACGATCACCGATCTGTGGTCCTCGGTGATGATGTGCACGATGTTCGGCGGCATCGTCGCCGTCGTCTGCTCTTACAAGGGGATGTCGGCGTCGGGCGGGGCGGCCGGAGTCGGTCGGGCCGTCAACCAGGCGGTGGTGATCGCCCTGGTCGCGGTCTTCTTCTTCCAGTTCCTGGTCAGCTCGGTGATCCTCGCCACCAACCCCGAACTGCAGGCGGTCCGGTGAGGCCGGCGATGAACGCCTGGATGGCGGGTCCGCGCCAGTGGCTCGACTCGTTCGGGGAGATCAGCCGGTTCGGGGTGCGGATCGCGGGCCTGGTCTACTCGGGCCGCGTATTCAAGTTCTTCGGCGAGAGCCTGCGCCAGGCGGGCATCCTGATCTTCGGATCGGCCCTGATCATCTGGGCCTTCGTCCTCATCCTCGGGCTCCAGTGCGGCTTGCAGGGGGCGTACTTCAACCGCTCGATCGGCGCCCCCTCGCTGGCGGGGCTGTTCTCGGCCTACTGCGATCTGCGCGAGGGCCTCCCTTACGCCTTCGGCTACATCCTCTCGGCCAAGGTCGGGACCGGGATCGTCGCCGAGATCGGGGCGATGAGGATCTCCGAGGAGATCGACGCGCTCGAAGTGATGGGGATCCAGCCCCTCACCTTTCTCTGCGCCACGCGCCTGCTCGGCGCCTGGATCGCGCTGCCCTTCCTCTACCTGGTCGGGATCGTGATCATCTACGGCGCCAGCTATATCTCGGTGGTGCACCAAGTCGGCGACGTCTCCTCGGGCGGCTACCTGCTGATCTTCTGGATGTACCAAAGCCCCACCGACCTGGTCTTCAGCCTGGTCAAGGGGATGGTGATGGCCACGGTGATCGTGCTGGTCGGTTGCTACTACGGCTACACGGCCTCCGGCGGGCCGATCGGGGTCGGCACCGCCACTGCCAAGTCGATGGTCTTCAACACCGTCGCCGTCCACATCATCGGCATGCTCGGCACCGTGATCTTCTGGGGCGCCAACCCAAGGGCCCCGATCGGCGGTTAGCTCAGCCTCTAACGAGGATCGTCACTATCAGGATCACCCAGCTGGTGGCAGCGCCTAGAACGAAGCGGTTGAGGGAATTCTGAACTTCCGCGAGTCCTGCCCTGACTTCGGCGATGTCGCCCTTGACGTCGGTCTTGAGGCTCGCGATGTCGCCCTTGACGTCGGTCTTGAAGCTCGCGATGTCGCCCTTGACTTCACCCTTCAAATCCCGGAAGTCGATCTCCCTAAGCTGACGGAGGTCGCCTTCGATCCGGTCGAAGCGTTGCTGGGTTTCCTCTCGTCCCTCCGTGATCCGACGATTCACCTCGTCGAACCGTTCGTCGATCCGCTTGAACTGCGCGTCATGGAGCTCCATCGGCACCTCCCTCTCCTCGGCCACCGTCTGCATGCTTGCAGACTAACAGTTCCGAAACCTTCTGTCTTTGGACTAGCGGTGCCGGCGGAAGGTGTCTTCGACCCAGCGATAGCCGGGGCGGTCGCTGAGGGTTCGGCGGAAGCTCTCCAGGCCCGCCGGGCGGGGGAGGTCCGGGTTGAGCGGTCCCTCGGGCGGGATGACGATCGGGTACAAGAGCGAGGCGGCGGTGACGTCGGCGACGCTGAGCCGGTCGCCGACGAGGAACTCGCCGTCGCCCTGCTCCAGCTCCGCCTCGAGCTTGTCGAAGGCGGCGGCGATCGCCTCGCGGGCCCGCTCCGCGTCCTCGCTCCTGTTGGCGCCCCAGCGCAGGCTCGTGTAGGCGCGGCCGTAGGCGCCGACCACCGGCTTCACCTTGCCCAGCGGTCCCGGCACGTTCGCGGCGGCAACCTCGGCGAAGAGGTCGGGCTCCTGGATCAGCTCGTAGAAGGGCAGCAGGCGGGCGTGGGGGCCGAGGTTCTCGTCGAACCAGTCCTCGAGGTCCAGCGCCCGCTCGCGCTCGTCTGGCTTCGACGGGTAGAGCGGCCGGTCGAGGTACTTGGCGTCGAGTGCGGCGATGATCGCGGTCGAGTCGCCGATCGCCCGCCCGTCCATCTGCAGGACCGGGATCGTCGGCTGGGCACCGCGGGTGAGGAAGAGCGCGATCGGGATGTGCGTTCCCGGCAGCGGGGAGCGGCGGACGTGGTCGACTTCCTTGTGGTCGAGGGCCCAGCGGGCCTTTTCGGCGTAGTGGGAGATGTCGATCTGCCAGAGGACCGGCTTGTCGTCTGATTGCACGCTCATCGCCTGGCTGCCAGCATAAGTGCATGGCGACGCTGAATGACGCAGAGGTGGAGCGGAAGCTGGCCGCTCTTGACGGCTGGGAGCGCACCGGTGAGGCGATCGAGAAGAGCTTCAGGCGAGGCGACTTCGTCGGCGCGGTCGAGTTCGTCTCCAGCCTGGTCGAGCCGGCCGAGGCGATGAACCACCATCCGGATCTTGCGATCTCCTGGGAGACGGTGACGGTGACCCTCTCGACCCACTCCGAGGGCGGTCTCACCGCCGCCGACTTCGAGCTGGCGGCGAAGATCGACGCGCTCGCCTAGTCGCGTGGCGAAGCGGAAGAAGCAGCGGCGGCCGCGGGAGAAGGCGCCGACCGTCGATTACGCCGACCCCGAGGGCAACGTCCTCACCCTGCGCCAGACGCTCAGCGCCGGGACGATCGCCAAGGTGGGGGAGCCGCCGGCGGGGGAGGCGGCCTCGCAGGACGATGCCTGGCACCGTCGCTCCGAGGTCCTCTTCGAGCGCCTCGCCGTGCGCTGGGAGATCGCCGGGCTGCCGCTGGACGACCAGAAGATGCTGCTCGGCCGCTACAGGATGGCCGATGCGGAGACGCAGCGGTGGGTGCGGCAGACGATCGCCGAGCACGTCGAGCGCCACATCCCCGAGCTGGCGGGTTAGCCGGTGGCGGAGGAGCTGCGGATCAACGAGCGGCTGGCGCTGCCGCTGGCCGAGATCGAGCTGCGGACCAGCCGCTCCTCCGGCCCCGGCGGCCAGCACGCCAACGTCACCGCCTCGCGGGTCGAAGCCCTCTTCGACGTCCGCGCCTCGCGAGCGCTCGGCGAAGCCCAACGCTCCCGCCTGCTGGAGCGGCTGGGGCCGGTCGTCACCGCGGTCGCCCAGGACGCGCGCGGACAGTCCCGCAACCGCGAGCTGGCGCTGCGGCGTCTGGCGCAGAAGCTCGCTGCCGGCCTGCGGGTGCGGCGCAAGCGACGCCCGACGCGGCCTTCGCGCGCCTCGAAGCAGCGGCGGCTGGAGCAGAAGCGGCGGACCTCGGAAAAAAAGAGCGGGCGCCGGCGACCGCCGTTAGAGTGAAGAAGATGCTGGGATCGAGCAAGGCGGTCAGCGGCTTCGCCGTCCGCGACCTGAACGAGGCCAGGGATTTCTACGAGGGAATGCTAGGGCTCGAGCTCGAGGTGCTCGACCAGGAGCACGGCCTGACGAGACTGAAGCTCGCTGGCTGCGACGTGCTGATGTACCTCAGCGCCGACATGTCACCGGCCAGCTACACGATGCTCAACTTCGAAGTCGACGACATCGACGCGGCCGTCGACGACCTCGTCGCCCGCGGCGTCAGCTTCGAGCGCTACGAGGGCTTCGACCACGACGAGAAGGGCATCGTCCGCAGTCCGGGTCCGCAGATCGCCTGGTTCGAGGATCCGTCGGGGAACGTTCTCGCCGTGCTCCAGCAGCCGTAGGCTCGCGCACCGCTCCCTTGCGATTGACCTGGACGACCGGCAGCTCGCCCGGCCACATCGCCAGGGTGGAGACGAGGCCGGTGAGGAGGAGGCCGGCCGAGACGTAGGTGCCGGCCTCGAGCTCATAGCTGGGGTCGAGTCCGGCGACCCTGACGAGCAGGGCGGCGAGGCCGGCGACCCACAGCAGCGCCGCGACCATCAGGCGGGTTTTGAAGTGGCGCGTGAGGGCAACTTGGCGGGAGCGGCCGAGGACGAGCGGCAAGGCGATCAAGATCAGCGCCGGCCCGACGAGAAAGCCGCCGCCGATCTTCACCGTCTCGTGTGAGTTGCTCGCGAGGTCGAAGAGGACGGATCGCCCCCACCAGGTCCGCGCGGTGCCGAGCAGCCCGACCAGCAGCAGCGCGGCGCAGACCCCGGCGAAGTCGCTCGCCACTCGCACGCGCCGGCTCGGCACGTAGGCGTCCCGCAGCGGAGCTTCGCGGGGTCCGGTCGCGTCCATGGCAGGGACGCTAGCCATGGGGCGCCGTTCCACCATCGGCTAAGGGCCGCGCAATTTGCCGCTGCGACTACGGAGAGGATGCAGCGGCGACGGTGGAGGAACAGTAGATGGGCACGGCTGGTTTCGAACCAGCGACCTCTCGCGTGTGAAGCGAGCGCTCTCCCACTGAGCTACGCGCCCGGGCAGCAGATGATACGCCGCGGTCTGGGGAGGGTCATCCTAGGGTGGAGCGGTAGGATCATCGGTGGACCGTGCTAGGTGGGGAATCAGCGGTGCCCTGTCACCCGAAATCCGCTTAGCGGGGCCGATTACCGTTCCGAGGGGCTGACCGTCGGGGTCAGTGCCGTGGCGGCGGCGATGACGGCCGGGTCCTGCGCGACGTGGGCACGCGAATCAGGTCAGGTCCGGAAGGAAGCAGCCTTAAGCGGATGCCGCGGGTGCCGCAGGAGAGCCCGACCCGAGCCTCAAGCTGCGGACACGCCCGGGGGCTTCGCTTCAGAGGACGGGCGCACGGTCCATATGTGCCGGCTTCGTGAACCGATTCGTCTCCGGTATGCGGGGACGACCGCGCTCTAGTCGATCAGGCGCTTGCGCATCTGGTGGATCGCCACCCGCCAGGTGACGAGCGCGAAGCAGACCAGGAAGGCGAAGCGCGCCAGGTCGACCCATTCGAAGCCGAAGGCGCCGCCGCGGACGAGCTCGACCAGCTGGTGCAGGGGATTGACCTGGGCGGCGATCTGGAAGCCATGCGGAAGGCCTTCGATCGGGAAGAAGGTGCCGGCGACGAGGAACAAAGGCGTGACGAAGAGCGCGGTGACGTAGTTGAACTGGTCGATCTTGGCGACGGTCGCCGCCATCGCCACCCCGAAGCCGCTGAAGCCAAGGGCGGTGACGAAGCAGAAGAGCGGCGTCAGCAGCATCCCCGGCGCCGGGTCGAGGCCGAAGGCGATCGTCACCAGCAACGGGACGCAGCCGTAGGTGCCGGACCGCAGGGCGATCCAGAGCATCTCGGCGGTGACCAGCTCCTCGACGTCGACCGGGGCGGCGAGGATCGCGTCGTAGGTGTTCTGGAAGCGGTGCTTGACGAAGGTGCCGAACATCGCCGGCAGGGCGGAGGAGAAGATCACCGCAGTCGCCACCATGCCGGTGCCGACGAACTGGATATAGGGGACGCCGTCGACTTCGTCGACCAGCGTGGCGCTGAGGCCGAGGCCGAAGGCAAGCAGGTAGACCAGCGGTTCCAGCACGCTGGAGAAGGTGGTGCCCTTCCAGTAGGTGCGGAAGTTGGCGACCTCGCGGCTCATCACCCCGGCGATCGCGGCCGGTTCAAGCCGCCGCATCGTCCCCTCGCTCATCGCGTGGTTCCTTTGTCCGGATAAACAGGACAAAGGAACCACGCGATCGTCGATCGGTTCACTCCGCCTCCTCGCCGGTCAGTAGGACGAAGACGTCCTCGAGCGTCGCGGCTCGGGTGACGGCGTCGTCGGGGATCGCGCCGTTCTCGGCGCGCTCGGAGCCGACGATCGCGATCGCCGGACCGGCCGGGCGCACCGCCAGTCCCTGCGATTCGGCTTCTGCGCGCGTCTCGGCCAACCGGTCGGGCGGACCGTAGACCTCGGCGGTAAGGCGCCCGGCGTGCTCGGTGATCAGCTCGACCGGGCGGCCGCGGCTGATCACCCTGCCCTGGTGCATCACCGCCACCTCGTCAGCCAGCCGCTCGGCCTCCTCGATGTAGTGGGTCGACATCAGGATCGTCGTCCCGCGCGCTTTCAGGTCGCCGATCAGCGTCCACAGCTCGGTCCGGATCTGGGGGTCGAGACCGACGGTCGGCTCGTCGAGGAGGACGAGGCGCGGCTCGTGGACGAGGCCTCGGGCCAGCAGCAGGCGCCGCCGCATCCCGCCCGAGAGCTCGTCGACGGCGTCGCGGCGGCGCTCGCGCAGGCGGGCGATGTCGAGTGCTTTATCGACCGCCTTGCCGACGTCCGGCACCCGGTAGAGGCGGGCGAAGATCGCCAGGTTGTCCTCGACGGTGACGTCGACGTCGAGGTTGTCGAGTTGGGGGACGACGCCCATCTGCCCGCGCGCGGTCTTCGCTTCGGCGGGGAGCTCGTGGCCGAGCACGCGCAGCTCCCCGGAGTCGGCGATCGCCTGGCCAGTGAGCAGCCGCATCGTCGTCGACTTGCCGGCGCCGTTGGGTCCGAGCAGGCCGAGGCAGATACCCTCCGGCACCTCGAGGTCGAGGCCGTCCACGGCCGTGATCGGCCCGAAGGTCTTGACCACGTTGCTGAGCTCGATCGCCGCCATCCACCGATGGTTTCATGACCGCACCTTTTGTTCTGTGACGGTCAGCGGGGTGCGGCTGAAAGACTGCGCCGATGCTCGACGAGCGCTGGATCCGGTCGCTGCACGTGGAGTCGATGCGCCGCGCCGACCTGCACGAGGAACGGGCGCCGCACGTTCTCTTCCAGGCCTCGACGATCGGGGCCCTGCTGGAGGGCGCCTTCGAGGGCGACCTCAGCTTCGGCGAGCTGGCCGAGCACGGCGACCTCGGGCTGGGGACGCTCGACCACCTCGACGGCGAGATGATCGCGATCGACGGCGAGTTCTTCCGCGCCGACGTCGACGGCAGGGTGACCGCGATCGAGGCGGAGGAGCGGACGCCGTTCGCGGTCGTGACGAAGTTCGAGCCGACGCTGGACGAGCGGCTCCCCGACGAGGACCGCTCGCACGAGGAGCTGCTGGCGCGCCTGGACGAGCTCGTCCCGGCCGACGCCGCTTCCTGCGCGATCCGCCTCGACGGACGCTTCGAGCTCGTCCGCGCCCGCTCTGTGCCGCGGCAGGAGCCGCCCTACCGGCCGCTGACCGAGGTCGTCGCCGACCAGTACGTCTTCGAGCTGCATGAGGTCGAAGGGACGATGCTCGGCTTCCGCTTCCCGACCTACGCCGAGGGGATCGAGGTGGCCGGCTACCACCTGCACTTCATCAGCGCCGATCGCAGCCGCGGCGGCCACGTCCTCGACTCGCACTCACGCGGGTTGCGCGCCCGCCTGGACGCCTCGAACGACCTCCACGTCGAGTTGCCGCCGCAGATCGACCTCGAGGACCCCGGGCTGGCGGCCCAGGCGCACGCCGCCGTCGAGCTGGTCGAGCGCGGCGGCTAGCAGCGCCGGTAGACGCGCCAGGACTCGTTGCGGGCGATTTCTTCAAAGCCCGGCGGCGGCTTCTTCACCGCGAACCGCGTCGGGTCGTTGGGGTCGAGGATGTAGTTGTGGATGACGAAGGAGCTCGCGGGTTCGACTAGGTAGCCGCGCCTGGGTATGCCTTCCTCGCTGGCGCTGACGATCTGCGTGGGCTTCACTTCGAGGCCGAAGGCGAGGCGGGGGACGGCGCGGTGGTTGGGGACGGCGACCTTGCCGCAGAGCGGTTCGAAGGCGCCGGCGTCGACGAGGTCGGTGAGATCGTTCTCGATCCGGCCCTGATCGGTGAGGTCGGTGTCTACGCGCGAGTCGAGGTCCCACTGGTTCGGCAGCCAGAGGACGAACATCAGGCCGACGATCGCGGCGAAGACCTGCCAGGGGCGCCGGCCGGGGTGGCCCCGCTCGAGCAGGCGCCAGCCGAGCAGGGCGACGGCGACGAAGAGCGCCAGGATCGCCGCCGCCAGCATCGTGTAGCGGGCGATGATCGCCAGGCCGGCGGCGCCGAGGAAGGCGAAGGCGAGGAGGGCTAGGAGGGCGGCGGCGATGCCTAGGGCGGAGCGGCGGCGCAGGTAGAGCCAGCCGAGGATCACCCCGCCGAAGGCGCCGATCATCCCCGGCCACTGGAGGACTTCGCCGAGGGCGCGCGGGCCGTACAGGACTACGTCGACCGGTCCGGTTCTGCGTTCCAGGGTTTCGACCGTCGACTGGGTCCCGGTGAGGGAGTAGAGGAAGTTGCCGGTGGTTATTCCGTCGAAGAGGATCCACAAGATCGGCGCGGCCAAAGCAAGTGCCACCAGCGGCAGAGGTGGGGCGGAGAGGGCACCCCTCGCCCGGACAAAAGACGACCTAATTAGGTCGTCTTTTTGAGTATCCGCCCGTTCGAGCGGTGCCCTCTCCGCTTCAGATCGTTTCTGCTTCTCCGGGTCCCACGAGAGGTAGACGAGGTAGGCGATGGAGAAGCCCCAGGCCTCGGGGCGGAGGAGGCCGGCTAGGGCTAGGAGGGCTAGGACGGGCCAGCCGGTGCGGGGGCGCTTGGCCTCGATGGTCAGGGCGCCGAGGCAAAGGGCGATGTAGGGGAGGTCTACATAGGCGCGGAGGCCGTTGGAGAGGTAGGGGGCTCGGGTTAGGACGATTGCGGCGGCGGCGATGCCGATCCAGCGGTCGAACCAGATGGTGCCGAGGCGGTAGACGAGGTAGCCGCAGAGGGCGAGGGAGACGTAGGCGACGATCATCGTCACGGTGATCGCACCGTCGCCGATCGGCGTCGCCACCGCTCCGAGCAGGTCCGCGAGCGGATGCGGGGTCGGCGGCAGCGCGGCGCCGTAGTCGGGGCTGACGCCGTGGGCCAGTTCCCGACCCCAGACCAGGGCGTAGATCGTGTCGTAGTTGGGGAAGCCGGTGGGGAAGATCAGCAGCAGCGCTGCCGTGATCCCGGCGATCCAGGCGGCGGGCGTCAGCCAGTTGCGGGCCACCTTCGGCACCCGCGGCACGGTATCGGAGGGCGTGTCTGACCTACGCCCCCATATAAGGGGCTGGAAGTCAGACACGCCTGGAGGGAGTGGCCTGTGTCCGTGGATACACTGGCCCGAGAGCCGATGAGCGAGTCGACTTCCCTCTACCGCCGCCACCGTCCCGGGTCCTTCGACGAGGTCGTCGGGCAGACCCACGTGGTCCGCACCCTGCGCAACGCGGTTGAGCAGGGGAAGGTCCATCACGCCTACCTCTTCGTCGGCTCGCGCGGGACCGGCAAGACCTCGATGGCGAAGATCCTCGCCCGCTCGCTGAACTGCGAGCGCGGCGGCCCGACCGTCACCCCCTGCGGCGAATGCGAGAGCTGCGTGACGATCGCCGCCGGCACCTCGGTCGACGTGATCGAGATGGACGCTGCCTCCAACCGCTCGGTCGACGACGTCCGCGACCTCCGCGAGCGGGTCGCCTACGCGCCGGCCGGCGGCCACTGGAAGGTCTACATCCTCGACGAGGCGCACATGCTGACCAAAGAGGCCTGGAACGCCTTCCTGAAGACGCTCGAGGAGCCGCCGCCGAACACCGTCTTCGTCCTCGCCACCACCGAGTCGCACAAGGTGATGGCGACGATCGCCGACCGCTGCCAGCGCTTCGACTTCCAGCGCCCCTCGCTGGAGCAGATCTCCGAGGTCCTGAACCGGGTCGCCGCGGCCGAGGCGATCGGGGTCGACGAGGGGGCCGTCGCGATGATCGCCCGCTCGGCCCAGGGCAGCTTCCGCGACGCCCTCGGCACGCTCGACCAGCTCGTCGCCTTCGGCGGCAGCCAGGTCGAGCTGAACGACGTGCTGGAGATGCTCGGCGCCGCCGACGCCGACCTCCTATTCGAGGCGGTCGACGCGGTCATCGCCGAGGACCCGAAGGGCGTCCTCCTCGGCGTCGAGAAGATGGCCCGCTCCGGCCGCGACCCCTCGCAGTTCGCCCGCGACCTCCTCGCCCACCTCCGCCACCTCCTGATCGCCCAGACCACCGGCGAAGTCCCGACCACCTTCGTGGTGACCGCCACCGACACCGCCCGCATGCAGGGCCAAGCAAGCGCGCTCGAGCCGGCCAACCTGATCCGCACGATCGACGAGCTGGCCGACGCCCTCACCGCCGTTCGCGAGGGCGACGACGCTCGCCTGGCTGTCGAGATAGCCCTCCTCAAGGCCGCCCGCCCGGACCTCGATCCGGACACCGCGAGCCTCCTTCGGCGGATCGAGAGGCTGGAGAGCGGGAACACTCGGCCCGCGGGCCCTGACGCCGCAGGGGGCCCACCAACCCCAGC
>DASTAR010000074.1:0-12079 GCA_035712505.1 Solirubrobacterales bacterium | reverse complement strand
ATCGCCGGGTTGCGGGCATCGATCCGGGCCAGGTCCGCCTCCAGCAGCTCGGCGGCGTCGAGCTGGCCGGCGGCGATCGCGGCCGCCTGCTCGCGAAGCGGGAGGTCGAGCGGCTCGCTCATCGGCGCGGCGGTGCCTGTGAGAGGTCGGGATCCGGTTCCGCCGGGACTGCGGCGGTATCCATCGCCAGCAGCTCGAGGATCGGCGGCCAGAAGGTCTCGTGGGCGGCTCGCATCACCGCCAGCTCGATCTCGTCGGCCTCGACGCCGAAGGCGGCAAGCGCCGCGGGGATGAACTCGCCTGCATTCTCTGAAGCCTCCATCTGCGCCCGAACCCTATCTGGGCGCTTGGCCGGGATCGTGCAAGCGCGGCCCGCGCGCCGCATCCAGCCGGACCGGACGGCAAGATTGGCGCCGCAACCGGGCCCTGCCCCTCGTGTTTGCCACAACGATGCGATTCGCCGAGACGAAAGCCACCACCCGCCGCGGCTGGGCAGCGCTCGCCGCAGCCGTATGCCTGCTCGCCGGCCTCGTCGCCGTCGCGGAGCCGGGCGCCGCGGACTCGGCGCCGCTGCGCGTGGTCGTCCTCGGTCGGACCTCGGAAACGCCGCCCGCATCCTGTCCGGGCAAGATCGTCAACAACGTCGAGATCACGCCCTGCCGGGTCGAGGGACACGTGACCGGATTTCAGTCGATCGCCGACGGCGTCGCCCGACCCTTCGAGGCGCCCTTCGAAGGGAAGATCGTCGCCTGGTCGATCACCCTCGCCAAGCCCTCGACGACGGAAACCAAGACCACCACCGACGAGGTCGGCTTCTTCAACGAATTCCTCGGCACCCCCTCGGAGGCCCGGATCGGCATCCTGCGCCCGATCGAAGGGACCAAGCCCCCGCAGTACAAGCTGGTGCGCCAGAGCCCGCTCGAGGTCCTCAACCCCTACTTCGGCAGCACCCCGGTCTTCGCCCTGGACCACCCCCTCACCGTCCTCCAGGGCCAGATCGTGGCGCTCACGGTCCCCACCTGGGCGCCGATGTTCGCCCTCAACCTCTCGCCGGAAAACAGCTGGCGCGGCAGCCGCCTTCCCGAACACTGCGTCGCCCGGGAAGACATCCAGAACGGCCACCCCCAGCAGGGGGTCGGCAAGACCAAGACCTACGGCTGCTACTACAGCGAAGCCCGCCTGCTGTACACGGCGACGCTCGTCAAAAAGCCGTAGCGAAGCTGTCTCTGAATTCTTAGTTTGTGCGCGTCATACGTGCGCCCGCGGGCTTCAGGATCGGCGCGATGCTCGTGCTCGCGCTCCTTATCGGTCAGGCTTTTGGTCTCCCGGAAGTGGAAGATCCGATCCCGGACAGGATCGGCCTCGGTTATCTCGTGAGCCTAGCCGGGGCAGGTGGTGTGCTCGGAGCCGTGCTCAGTGTTGCGCGGCCGCAGAAGCGAGATCTGTTTATCCGCGTTGGGACCTTCCTCGGATTTTGCGCTGGTTGTGTCCTATATGCAATATCGCTCGGGGTTCAGGTACTATGCGGATGATGAAGGGTTTTGTCAGAGAACATTGGGCGATGATCCTTGCGATTGTCGTGGCGACGCTTGTCATCACCTCATTGGCAGGAGGCGGCGAGACCGTCTTTTACGCAGCTTCCTATGGAAGTTTGGCCGTAGGTCTCTGGTGGGAAACCAGAAAGGGAAGGCTTAGCTAAAGCGCTTCCTGGCGGAGCCCGCAATACGGGCAGTCGCTCACGTCCAGCCCGATGAGCTGATCGCAGCGGCGGCAGGCGCGGAGGTTCTCGGGGCTGCGCGGGAGGGACGAGACGGAGGGGGCGAGGGGCAGCACCATTCCCACCGGCTCCATTTCCTCGCCGGTCTCGCGATCGACGTAGACCGAGCCTGGCTCGGAGTGGGCGAGGGCCTCACGGCCCGAGGCCGCTGAGCGCATCCGGTAGAGCTGCTTCTCGTTCATCGCCGGGAAGACTATTAGCTTGGGCGGGCGATGAAGGTCCTGGTCTTCCACGGCTACATGCTGCGCGGCACCGGCAGCAACATCTACAACGTCAACCTGGCGCGGGCGCTGGCGCGGCTCGGGCACGAGGTGCACCTGCTCTGCCAGGACCGCGAGGTGCGGATCGAGGGGGTCCGGATCCACAACCCGGACATCGGCGGCCTGCTGCCGGTGTACGTCAAGGACCCCTACGAGGGATTCGAGGTGAAGACCTTCCCGGAGCTGACCGAGGCCGAGCTCGACCGATACCTCGAGGCGAACGTCGCCGCGGTGCGGGAGGTCGCGGCCGCTGCAGGGGGCATCGACCTCGCCCTCGCCAACCACTTGGTGATGGGCCCGGCGATCCTCGCCCGGGCCGCGGTCGCGCCATTCGCGGTCAAGGTCCACGGCTCGGCCCTCGAGTACACGGTCAAGCCGCACCCGCGCTTCCTTCCCTACGCCCGGGAAGGGGTGGAGGCGGCGAACGGCGTCCTCACCGGCTCCGGCCACACCGCCGCATCCCTCTGGGCCGCCCTCGCCGACCTCCCGGAGCTGCGCGAGAAGACCCGGCTCGGCCCCCCGGGGGTCGACGTCGAAGAGTTCCGGCCCCGAGGCTGGCGCGAGCCGCTGGTCGCCTTCGTCGGCAAGCTGATCGTCTCCAAGGGTGTCGACCTCCTGCTCGCCGCCTGGCCTTTGGTCCGGGCGTCGAATCCGCGGGCCCGTCTCGAGGTGGCCGGTTACGGTGCATTCGAGGATGGGCTGCAGCAGCTGCTCGCGGCGCTCGAAGAGGGTGACCTCGGCGAGGCGAGGGGGATCGCCCGTCGCGGCTGGAGCCTCGAGGGCGGGGAGGAGAGGCCCCTGCCGATCCTCAGCGCCTTCCTCGCCGACCCTCCCGAGGGCTACGCCGAGATGGCGCGCGCCGCCGCCGGCTCGGTCGAGCTGATCGGTCGCCTCGAGCACCACGAGGTCGCCTCCTTCTTTTCCCGGTCCGAGGCGATGGTCATGCCCAGCACCTTCCCCGAGGCGTTCGGCATGGTCGCCGTCGAGGCGGCCGCCTGCGGTGCCCTGCCGGTCTCCGCCGGCCACTCCGGGATGCTCGAGGTCTCGCGCCAGCTGAGCGACGCCCTCTCCGAACCCGTCGGTCGCCTCGTCTCCTTCCCGGTCGAGGAGGGGGCGGTGGAGGCGATCGCCGAGCGGCTCAACGGCTGGTTCGCGCTTCCAGAAAACCGGCGAGATGCCGCGCGCGGTGCCTTGGTGGAGACGGTCAGCCGGCTCTGGAGCTGGGAAGGAGTGGCCGGCGGAGTCCTTGCTGCCGCGGCCGGGGAACTCGACGATCTACCGCGCGCCACCGGCTAGCGGCAACGGTCACCTGGGGACCGCAAAGCCTCCCGCCGCCGCTTCAATAGAATGCCCGCCGCCCAATGTACGGCCGCCTGCCCATAGTGAAAATGCTGCTGGCGACGATCGCGTCGACGGTCGTCCTCTCGGTGGTGATGGTCTCGATCAACTGGAACGGCCAGGAGGCCTCAACCGCCGCGCCGAAGATCGACGATCTCCTCAACGTGATGATCGTCATCTCCTCGTTCGTCTTCTCGCTGGTGATGGTGATGCTCTTCTACGCGCTCTACAAATTCAGGGCGAAGCCCGGCGACGAGTCCGACGGCGAGCCGATCCACGGCAACACCCGCCTCGAGATCGCCTGGACGCTGATCCCGACGATCATCGTCCTCTTCGGCGCCGGCTACAGCTGGAAGGTGCTCTCGGAAATCGAAAGCCCGAACAAGGACCACGTCACCGTGGATGTCTTCTCTCAGCAGTACGCCTGGAGCTTCGCCTTCCCCGGCAAAGGCTACGTCTGGAAAGAAGGCGAATTGCACGTCCCGGTCAATCGCCAGATCCAGTTCAAGATGCACGCCCAGGACGTGATCCATTCCTTCTGGGTGCCGGAGTGGCGGATCAAGAAAGACAACGTGCCCGGGATCACCACCACGGCGATCGTCACGCCCGACAAGGTCGGCACCTACCAGCTGATCTGCACGGAGCTCTGCGGTTTCGGCCACGCGACGATGCGGGCGAAAGTCGTCGTCGAGCCGTATGCGGAATGGAAGAAGTGGGTCGAAGGCCTGACCGAGAAGACCCCGGCGCCGCTGATGGAGTCGGTGACGCAGGACACCCAGAGCAATCCGCCGGCCTTAGGCGCCGGCGGGGCATAATGGAGCGAGCTGATGGTTGAAGCGATCAAGAGACCTGGCTGGTACCGCGCGATCCTGGGCGCGATCGCCTTCGGAGCGTTCGGATTCGGCCTCGTGGTGGCGCTGCGGGCGATCTCCGGGCTGCCGATCTACCAGACCGAACAGACCGGCTATCCGCACGTGGTGGTACCGGCGATCCTGGCGCCGCTCGGCTTCCTGGCCGGCTTCGGCTGCTTCGACTACTGGCTGCGCTGGGCCGTGGGCGCGCCGACGATCCCCGACGACCACTCCCAGCACGGAGCTAAGAGCTGGAAGGACTACTTCCGCTTCAACACCGATCACAAGGTGATCGGGATCCAGTACGTCTGCACCACCTTCTTCTTCTTCTTCGTGGGCGGGCTGATGGCGATGCTGATCCGGGCCGAGCTCGCCCAGCCGGGAACCCAGATCGTCGGCGCCGCGACCTACAACAGCCTCTTCTCCACCCACGCGGTGCTGATGATCTTCGTCTTCGTGATCCCGGTCTTCGCCGGGCTCGCGAACTACGTCCTGCCGCTGATGATCGGCGCGCCGGACATGGCGTTCCCGCGCCTCAACGCGCTCAGCTTCTGGATGCTCCCGCTGGCCGGGCTCCTGTTCATCGGCAGCTTCCTCGCCCCGGGCGGCGCCTTCGACGCCGGCTGGACCGGCTACGCGCCGCTCTCGACGGGGGCACCGCTGGGCCAGTCCTTCTTCAACCTCGGCGTCCAGTTCGCCGGTGCCTCGTCGATCGCCACGGCGCTGAACTTCCTGGTCACGATCATCACCATGCGGGCGCCGGGGATGACCTTCTGGCGGATGCCGCTGCTGGTCTGGGCGAACCTCTCGACCTCGCTGCTGGTGGTCGCCGCGACCCCCTTCATCGCCGGGGTCCAGTTCATGGTCCTCTTCGACCGCATCCTCCACACCAACTTCTTCGACTTCGCCGCCGGCGGCGACGTGATCAGCTACCAGCACATCTTCTGGTTCTACTCCCACCCGGCGGTCTACATCATGATGCTGCCCGGCTTCGGGATCATCTCCGAGGTCATATCGACCCACGCCCGCAAGCCGATCTTCGGCTACCGGCTGATGGCCCTGGCGCTGATCGGGATCGTCGTCCTCAGCTACTCGGTCTGGGCCCATCACATGTTCGTCGCCGGGATGTTCTCCTGGCTGCGGGTGCCGATGATGATCACCACCCTGCTGATCGCGGTGCCGACGGGGATCAAGATCTTCTCCTGGCTCGGCACCCTCTACTTCGGCAAGATCCACACCTACTCGACCGCGATGCTGTTCGCGCTCGCCTTCATCGTCACCTTCACGATCGGCGGAATCTCGGGGGTGATGCTCGGCATGGTGCCGATCGACATCCACGTCTCCGACACCTACTTCATCGTCGCTCACATCCACTTCGTCCTCTTCGGCGGTTCGGTCTTCACGATTTTCGCCGGCGTTTACCACTGGTTCCCGAAGATGACCGGGCGGATGTACGACGAGAGGCTGGGCCGCGTCCACTTCTGGGGCACCCTGATCGGGACCTGGGGCACCTTCCTGCCGATGCACTGGGTCGGGATGGACGGGATGCCGCGTCGCGTGGCGGATTACGCCGAACAGTTCGGGAACTGGAACCTGCTGATCAGCTGCTTCGCCTTCATGCTGGGTGCCGTCCAGCTCGTCTTCGTCTACAACATGATCGTCAGCTGGCGCTACGGGCCGCGGGCAGCGGCCAACCCCTGGCGGGCAAACTCGATCGAGTGGCAGGTTTCCTCGCCACCGCCGATCTTCAACTTCGACGAGATCCCGCGGGTCGTCGGCGGACCTTACGAGTACGGGATCCCTGGCGCAAAACACGTGATCATGACCAGCGAGGGAGCCGAGGTCCCCGCCGCCGAGCCGAGCGTCGTGGGTACCGGCTCATGAGCGTGGAGCAGGCCGACGAGCGCAAGCCCCTGCTGGTCTTCCTCAACGAGGTGGCCGGCGGCCGCAAGCTGCTGCAGGCGGTGCGCGATCGCCAGGACCAGGTCTCCGGCGTCGTCGTCGCGGCGCCCCAGAACCAGCCTTCGGTGGGCCAGCTGATCGACACGGCCGAGGTGCGCGAGGCTGCCCGCGCCCGCGTCGAGGTGACGATGGCGCTGCTGGGCGAGTTCGGCATCGAATCGATCGGCGAGGTCCTCGATCCCGAGCCCTCGCTGGCGCTCGACGACGCCGTACGCGCCCACCGGCCGGGCGAGGTGCTCTTCTCCAGCCTTCCGGACACCCGCTTCGGCTTCCTTCGCCGCGACCTCGTCGAGTGGGTCCGCGACCGCTGCGAGCCCGACGTGAAGCTGACCCACATCCCGGTCCGGATCGAAGAGGACGCGATTCGCTGGGACCTCAACCACACGCTCGTCGTCGCGACCAAGACCGTCGCCGCGCCCGATCTGGTGACGCGGCTGAAGGAGCGGGCAAACATCCGCCCGCACCGCTTCACGATCATCTGCCCGCGGGCCGAGGACGTCGCCGAGGCGCAGGTCGTACGCGATCTCGCCTCGACCCTGGCCGAGCTCTACCGCGCCGACATCGACGCGACCGGGCAGCCGATGAGCCCCGACCCGTTCCTGGCGGTTAGGAACGGGATCGAGCACTACCGGATCGACGACATCCTGATCTCGACCTTCGCGGGCGAGCGCTCGCAGTGGCTCGAGGACAACCTGATCGGCCGCGTCCGCGACATCACCGAGAAGTCCGTAGAGCACATCGAGGTCGGCCGGCCCGCGACCGCCGTGGTCGCTGCCGTCGCCGAGGGGGAGGCAAGCTGATGGAGAGCGCTTCGGTAGCCGTCGGGCACGCCCACGCCGGTCACCATCACGGCCCTCCGGAGGCCAACCAGAGCTCGCGGATCGACCGCCAGACGCTGGGGATCCTTCTCTTCATCGTCTCCGAGGTGATGCTCTTCGGAGCTTTCTTCGCCTCCTACTTCTTCCTGCGCGTCGTCGTCAACCCGGCCCACTGGCCGCCGGAACCGTTCGAACTGCCGAAGGCCGTCGCCGGCATGAACACCGCGATCCTGGTCTCTTCCAGCTTCACGGTCCACTATGCGCTGGAGTCGATCCGCCGTGGCAACCGTACCGGGCTCAAGTTGGGCCTCGTCGCCACCTGGCTCCTCGGCGCGACCTTCCTCTTCATCCAGATCAACGAGTACGTGCACCTCGGCTTCAGCGCCCGCGACTTCTCGTTCGGCTCGATCTTCTACTGCCTCACCGGCCTCCACGGAGCCCACGTCTTCGTCGGCCTCTGCCTGCTCTCGTTCGCGACGATCCGTGCCTTCCGCGGCCACTTCGGCCCCGACGCCGAGGACCACCTGGGCGTCGAGGTGCCAGGTATCTACTGGCACTTCGTAGACATAATGTGGATCATCGTCTACGTAACGGTATATATCCTTTAACGCGGACTCTGCAAACCGGCGCATCTCGGCGTCCTCGGTCGCTCGGATCGGGTCACGCACGATAGTGCGCTCCCCTCACCTCGCTCCCGGCGTCCACCGATCTGCTTGGTTTTCGAGCCCGTTCGGGGGACCAGGATGAAATTCAACGAGGCGGCGGTATTCAAATGGGTCGTGATCGTGATGATCGCGGGGGCGGCGATTATCGCCGTGACCTTGCTGACGCGGCCGCTGGTCGGTGCGCTGTTGCTGCTGGCGATCGTGATCGCCGGGTGCGTCTATGCGTATCGATGGTGGAAGGCACAGAAACGTCACTGAATTGTTACGAAACTTTTTGTTTTTGCGACAAAAAGTTGCAAAATTCTCTGTAGTCTGGAAGTATGCAGACGATGACCCAGGGCAAGACCGACGAACGACTCGATCGCCTCGAGGAGAAGGTCGATGGGGGCTTCGCCGAGGTCGACGGGCGTCTCGGCCAAGTCGACCGGCGCTTCCTAGAGGTCGACAAGCGCTTCGTGGAAGTAGACCGGCGCTTCGACCAGGTTGACGAACGCTTTGCTCAGGTAGACGAGCGGTTTGAGGAAGTCGACAAACGCTTCGACAAGGTCGACCTTCGGCTCGACAAGATCGATGTCCGCCTGGGTGGGTTCGATGAACGGTTCAAGCTGCTTGATGAGCGCTATGTCGAAAACGACAGGCGCTTGGAGCGGGTTGAAAAGGGCCTCGAACGGGTTGCCGATAGCGTTGTTTCGCTCCAGAGGGCGAATGTCATCGGATGGGTGAGCGTTCTGGCGGTCCTTGCCACGCTGATCGTCCGGGTTTAGCACGCCCTGCCAGCTCCAGCGCCGCCAACGTTAGGGCGATCGGGACGGTGGCCGGCAGCTCGTTGATTGCGAAAAATAGGAGGTCGAAGGTAAGGCCGATGATGGCGGCGAGAGCGGCGCCTCGTAGCTGCAGGCGGCGGTCGTAGGCGAGGAGGGCGCCGAGGGTAGCGGCGACGAAGAGGTCGCCGAAGCCCATCAGGGCGGAGCCGAAGCTCGCCAGCTGCAGGCGGGGTAGGTCTCCGGCTGGCGCGGCGGTGTTGAGGACGGCGTTGGGGCCCTGGAGGAGGTCAGTGGCAACCAGGTAGGTATCGACGGCCGCCATCACGTAGATCCCAAGCTTCAGCCACCGTGGAGGCACCACGCAGGCGATCAGCCAGCCCAGGGTGACGCAGGCAAGTGCTGAGAGCGCTAGCGCCGTCGTCTGGCCGCTCAGCGACCCCTTTGCCGCCCATGCCACGGCAAACAGGGGAAAGACAAGCAGGGCGAGCTCCCAGCGAGCTCCCCGCATCAGCCAGCCGAGGGCAGCCGTGGCCAGCGGCGGCACCGTTACCAGCGCCAGGTAGGTGAGGAAGCGGGCGCTGGCGGAATCGAGGGCGATTGCGGAGATCACCACGATGATCGAGAGCGGCAGAACCAGCGCCCACCAGCGGCTCTGCAGGCCTTCGAGAAGGATGGGTAGGGGCCGCCTCGGCGCGGCCACGAGGGCCGCCTGCACGAGGCTGAGAATGCCGATCGAGAGCCAGAAGGGGAGCAAGCGTCAGGCGGAGCCGGCGGTGGCCGTGACTCGCACCCGCCCCTCTTCCTGCTCGGCCGGCGACGGCTCGTCGCGTGGCTCGAGCCGCCCTGCGGTTGCCACGGTCCAGAGCATCGCCAGCCAGTTGCAGGTCGCGACCGCTACGTGAAGCCAGACGAGCTCGCCCGGAAGTTCGAGTGCCCACTGGACGCCGCCGATCACGCCCTGCAGGGCCAGCAGGCCGAGCACGACGGTAAGGGGCTTGAGCGCCCGTCGATCGCCTCCTGGGCGGCGGAGGAGGAACCAGACGCCGATCGCGGCCAGGCCGTAGACGGTGGCGATGACGGCATGGCGCTCGACCACCCATTCGAGCGTCCGGGCCCCCTCGAAGTCGAAGCGGTGGACCAGCTGCCCGGCATGAGCGCCGGCGTGGGGCCCGGAGGCCGTGGCGATCGTGCCGGCGAGGATCGTCAGCTGGCCGAGGGGGATGAGGGCTCGGACCGCCCAGACCCCCGACCGGTCCTGGGAGCGGCGGCGCTCCCAGGGTTCGAAGCGCGAGCACCAGGCGAGCGCGAAGGCGGCGTCGAGCAGCATCATCGAGAGGATGAAGTGGCCCATCACCAGCCCTGGGGCGAGGTGGTACTTGACGACCAGCGCCCCGAGGATCGCCTGACCGATGACCCCGAGCGGCAGCAGCCCGCCGAATAGGGCCAAGTGCCAGCGGTAGGGGCGCCGGAACCAGGCGAGGAGGGCCGCGGCGATCACCGCGAAGCCGACGATGCCGGTGATCAGCCGGTTCGTGTACTCGATGACCGCGTGGGATTCGAGCGGGGGGGTGGTGCCGCCGTAGCACTTGGGCCAGTCCGGGCAGCCGAGGCCGGAGCCGGTGAGCCGCACGCCGGCGCCGGTGAGAACGATCATGGACAGGGCGATCAGGGCGACCAGCGTCACCTGGGAGTAGCGCTTCGGCGAGATCTCGAGAAGGTTCTTCAGGCGTTCCCGCATCTATTCGCCATGATCGCAGCGGCGGCTAAAGCCGCTCTGCTCAACCGTTGCCGGTAGAGCCTGACTGGCCTTTTCCGCCGCTGGTGCTTTCGCTCAGGTACTTGACGAGGTCTTCGAGTTCTTTTGCCGAGAGCGTCTGTTCGAAGGTCTGCGGCATCACGTTGGGCGGGTAGCCCTTGGCGATTTCCTTGTTCGGATCGACGATCGACTCGTGGATCATCGCTTCGCTCTGGCCCGGCAGGACTTCGTCGAGGTTCGGCCCCGTCACCCCGCCTGAGCCGGCGGCTCCCAGGGTGTGGCAGCCGCCGCAGCCGTTGTTGGCGAAGACCTGAGCACCGGGGCCGCCTTCGACTTCGGGCGGCGCGGCGCCGGGGACGCCGGCCCATTTGCCGACGTAGGCGGCGACGTCCTCGAGGTCCTGTCCGGTGACCACGTCGCGCGGCATCGAGACGCGGGGGTCGCCGTTGTTCTCGCGGGGGAACTCGACCTGCGCCTTGACGACCCCTTCGACCGTGTCGGAGTCGTTGCCTTCGGCTCGGGCGGCGGCGAATGCGTCGTCGAGGTTGGGGCCCACCTGGGCGGTGGTCCCGGCCTGCGCGAGTTCGTGGCAGACGCCGCACTTCTGGATGAAGAGGGTGCGGCCGCGAGCCGTGTCGGCCGTGCTCGTTCCGCAGCCCGAAGCGGTCGCCAGAATGGCGACCAGCGCGAGGAGCGCGAGCAGCGGACCGATCAGTTTCGAGGGGCGATTCATGGGGCGCAATGCGTGCGGGAGTCTATATGTCGGCGCCCCGGGTAAGCGTCCCTGTGATCTATTCCCATGGGATAGGATTGAGGCGAATCGCACTAACTACCGAGCGGCGCGATGGGAGGTCGCAGATGCAGGTGAGGGACGGGATGTCGGAGATCACGCTGACCGTCGGTCCGACGCACACGCTGCGCGAGGCGGCCGCGAAGATGGTGGAGAAAGGCACCGGTGCGGCGCTGGTGATCGACGGCGAGATGCCGACCCCCTCGGTCGTCACCGAGCGCGACCTGCTGATCTCCGTGGCGCAGGGGCAGAACCCGGACCACGAGCACGTCTGCGACCACATGAGCGAGGGCGTGCTGAGCGCAGCGCCTGACTGGAGCCTCGAGCGGGCGGCCGCGGAGATGTCGCGCCGCAACGTCCGCCACCTGGTCGTCTTCGACGGCGGCGAGCCCACCGGCATCCTCTCGATGCGCGACATCGTCCGCTGCTGGACCAGCGACGGCGCTACGAGCGAAATGAGCCTGCCGGGCTGATCAGCCGCGAGGAGGGGCGGAGATCGTTTCCACGGGGAGTGCAGCTCCCCGGATCTCCTGGTGGCGCGGCAGGCGGTAATAGTCGCGGACGGAGCCGCGGACGATGCTGCGGAAGGCGAGGAGGATGAAGATCGCGCCGACGACCGCGTAGAAGAAGGGCGGGAAGGCGAAGCCGCCGGCGAAGATCCCGCAGAGGAGCCCGACGGCGCCGACGGCGAAGAAGACCGGGCCCCACGAGGGACGCGGCGCGTAGATCATCTCGCCGGGCTCGGGGACTTGTCGGCTCTCGGTCATGTCCTACTGGGCGATGTAGAGGAAGGCTGCGACGAACGAGAGGGCGAAGATCGCGGCGGCGATGCCCCCGGCAACCAGCCCGGCGCGCATGTTCCTACGTGCAGTCTCGCGATCCATCGCCCGGAGTTCTATCAGGACCGGGGGAGGGACGGTCGTCGGTGGAGGGCCAGAGACCACGACTGCGCCCTAGGAGGGATTGGCGAAACCCGCGTGTGCGGCTGGCGAGTGCCGGACCGAGCGGGGGTAGGACGCAGGGAGGCCGAATGGCAGCGCCATTTGGCCGACCGAGGACGCCGCCCCGCGAAGTGTGTCCGGCGCCGCCAGGCGTGCG
>DASTAR010000073.1:0-3095 GCA_035712505.1 Solirubrobacterales bacterium | reverse complement strand
TCCCCGGTGTAGATCTGCCGCGGCCGCGCGATTTTCTTCTCCGGGTCTTCCTGCATCTCCATCCACTGGGCGATCCAGCCGGCGGTGCGGGGGATGGCGAAGATGACGGTGAACATCTCCGTCGGGATCTCCATCGCCTCGTAGATGATCCCCGAGTAGAAGTCGACGTTGGGGTAGAGCTTGCGCGAGGTGAAGTACTCGTCTTCGAGGGCGCGTTTCTCCAGCTCGCGGGCGATCTCGACCACCGGGTTGTACTCGGTGGCCTCGAAGACTTCGGCCATGTGCTGCTGGATGATCCGCGCCCGCGGGTCGTAGTTCTTGTACACGCGGTGGCCGAAGCCCATCAGTTTCTCCTCGCGCTGCTTCACCCGCTCGAGGAAGTCGGGGATGTTCTCCGGCGACTCGATCCGCCGCAGCATCCGCAGCACCGCCTCGTTCGCGCCTCCGTGCAGCGGCCCGTAGAGGGCCGCCACCCCGGCGGCCACCGCCGAATATGGGTCGACGTCGGAGGAGCCGACGCCGCGCACGGCGTTGGTCGAGCAGTTCTGTTCGTGATCGGCGTGGAGGATGAAGAGGACGTCGAGCGCCTTCGCCAGCGCTGCCTTGGGGACGTGCTTCTCTTCGGTCTTCTTGAACATCATCGAGAGGAAGTTCTCGGCGAAGTTGAGGTCGTTGTCCGGGTACACGTAGGGAAGGCCCATGTTGTGCCGGTAGGAGAAGGCGCCCAGGGTCGGCACCTTGGCGATCAGCCGCACCGCCGCCATGTAGCGCTCTTCGGGGTCGCTGATCTGCTTCGCGCCAGGGTAGAAGGTGGAGAGGGCGCCGACGCCGGCGAGCAGCATCCCCATCGGGTGGGCGTCGTAGCGGAAGCCCTCGAAGAAGTGCTTGAGGTCCTCGTGGACGAAGGTGTGGTGGGTGATGTCGAAGACCCAGCGGTCGAGCTGGGCGGCGGTTGGCAGCTGGCCGAAGATCAGCAGGTAGGCGACCTCGAGGAAGGTAGAGCGCTCGCAGAGCTGCTCGATCGAGTAGCCGCGGTGTTCGAGGACCCCCGCGGCGCCGTCGATGTAGGTGATCGCCGAGCGGCAGGAGGCGGTGTTGGTCGAGGCCGGGTCGTAGGACATCAGCCCGAAGTCGTCCTCGGAGACTTTGATCTGGCGCAGGTCCATGCCGCGTACGGTCCCGTCGGAGATCGGCAGCTCGTATGTCTTGCCGGTGCGGTTGTCGGTGACCGTCAGCGACTCGTTGCCGGTGGCGCTGGCGTCGTCCGGGGTTGCGTCCTGGATCTGCTGCTGGGTGGCCATCGCCCTCCTCTGGAAGCTCTTCGCGGGGAGAGCCAAGTATCGCACCTCGCTTGCGTCGCGGGGCGGCGAAAAGGGGGCTCAGGCGGCGAGGTCGCCGGACCCCTCGAACTGGGTCATCCGGCGCAGCTGCTCGAAGCGCTCGTCGATCTCCTCGCGACTCAGGCGCGAGACCCGCTCGGTCCCGAACTCCTCCACGTTGAAGGAGGCGAGGACCGTGCCGTAGCCCATCGCCCGCCGCAAAGCCGCGTCGTCGAGCTCCCCCTCGACGCCGTCGAGATAGCCGAAGAAGCCGCCGGCGAAGCTGTCGCCGGCGCCGGTGGGATCGCGCACGTCCTCGAGCGGGAAGCCCGGCAGCGCGAAGAAGCCGTCTTCGGTGAAGAGGGCGGCGCCGTACTCGCCCTGCTTGGCGACCACCGCCCGCGGCCCCTGGTCCATCACCGCGCGGGCGGCGCGGGCGAGGTTGGGCTCGCCGGTCAGCTGGCGGATCTCGGCGTCGTTGACGACCAGGCAGTCGACCTCGGCGATCGCCGCCAGCAGCGAGTCCCTGGCGGTCTCGATCCAGAGGTTCATCGAGTCCAGCCCGCTGAGGCGGGCGGCCTTGCACTGGGCCCGCACCTGACGCTGCAGGTCGGGCTGGATGTTGGCGAGGAAGAGGGTGTCGGCCGCGCGGGAGGCATCTGAGAGCTTTGGCTCGAACTCGGCGAATACGCCCAGCTGGGTGTCCTCGGTGTGGGCGACGTTGAGGTCGTACTCGTAGCGGCCGCGCCAGAAGAACGACTTGCCGCCGGGGACCCGCTCGACGTCCTCGGTGGCGATGCCGCGCGCTTCCAGCACCTCGAACTGCTCGGCGCCGAAGTCCTCCCCGACGGGACCCACCGGTCGCACCTCGGTGAAGAAGCTGGCGGCGAGGGAGAAGTGGACGGCGGCGCCGCCGAGCATCCGCTCGCGTTCCCCGAAGGGCGTCTTGACGGCGTCGAAGGCGATCGATCCAACCACGGTGAGCGACATCGGCACGGCAGCCTAGATGATTGATTCCACGGCGAGGTGTGACTGGGGGCGCGCCTGGCCAAGCGGATCAAGGACGCAGGGCGCAGCCTTTGCTGGTTGGCAAAGGCAAGCCTGAGGACGCAGAGCCGCGCAGTGTGCCAGGCGCGTCATCCAGGTGGGCCTGGTCGTGGAATCAATCATCTAAGCCAAACGCATGGCCGAGACAGCGCCACCGGCCGCGCCCTGCGAGACTCACCGTCCGATGAAGGCGATCCAGATCCAGCAGTTCGGCGGCCCGGAGATGCTCGAGCAGGTCGAGGTAGAGGACCCGAGCCCGCGGCTGGGCGAGGTCGTCGTCGAGATCACGCGCAGCGGCGTCAACTTCGCCGACACCCACGCGACCCGCAACGACTACCTCGCCGAGCAGTCCCTGCCGCTGATCCCGGGCACGGAGATCGCCGGCCGCACCTCCGACGGGCGACGCTTCGCGGCGCTGATGGGCAGCGGCGGCTACGCCGAGCGGGTGGCGGTTCCGCAGGCCTCGCTGATTCCGATCCCGGAGGGGGTCGACGACGACCAGGCGGCGGCGGTGCTGCTGCAGGGCCTGACGGCGCTGGCGCTGGTCCACCGCTGCGCCCGGCTGGAGCCGGGCGAGACCGTCGTCATCGAGGCGGCGGCCGGGGGAACCGGCACGCTCGCCGTCCAGCTGGCCAAGCGCGCCGGCGCCCGGGTGATCGGTCTGGCCTCCAGCGAGGAGAAGCGCGAGGCGGTGCGTCGGCTCGGGGCCGACGCCTGCATCGACTCCGG
>DASTAR010000072.1:0-20427 GCA_035712505.1 Solirubrobacterales bacterium | reverse complement strand
AGCCGCGACTGGTCCGAGGTCCCGGAGGACATCAAGAACACCTTCGACCGGCTCGGCATCCCCGAGGCCGAGCGCAAATTCCTCGCCGGGGTCGGCGCCCAGTACGAGTCCGAGGTCGTCTACCACCAGGTGAACGAGAAGCTCGAGGCCCAGGGTGTGATCTTCACCGACATGGACAGCGCCCTGCGCGAACACGAGGACCTGGTGCGCGAGTACTGGGCGACGGTGATCCCGCCCAACGACAACAAACTGGCGGCGCTGAACAGCGCGGTCTGGTCGGGCGGCTCCTTCGTCTACGTGCCGGCCGGGGTCAAGGTCGAGATGCCGCTGCAGGCCTACTTCCGGATCAACACCGAGAACATGGGCCAGTTCGAGCGGACGCTGATCATCTGCGAGGAGGGGGCCGACGTCCACTACATCGAGGGCTGCACGGCGCCGGTCTACTCCAGCGATTCGCTGCACTCGGCGGTGGTCGAGATCGTCGCCAAGCCGAGCTCGCGGGTCCGTTACACGACCGTCCAGAACTGGTCGCAGAACGTCTACAACCTCGTCACCAAGCGCGCGGTCGCGCACGAGAAGGCGACGATGGAGTGGGTCGACTGCAACCTCGGCTCGAAACTGACGATGAAGTACCCGTCGATCTACCTGCTGGGCCCCGAAGCCCACGGCGAGATCCTCTCGATCGCCTTCGCCGGCGACGGCCAGCACCAGGACGCCGGCGGCAAGATCATCCACGGGGCGCCCCGGACCTCGTCCTCGATCTTCTCCAAGTCGATCTCCAAGGACGGCGGGCGCTCGACCTACCGCGGGCTGCTCGAGGTGGCCGACGGGGCGAAGGAATCGCGCTCGAAGGTCGTCTGCGACGCCTTGCTCCTCGACGAGGACTCGCGCTCGGACACCTACCCGACGATCCGGATCGACGAGAACGACGCCGACATCGGCCACGAGGCGACCGTCTCCAAGATCGGCGACGAGCAGCTCTTCTACCTGCAGAGCCGCGGCCTCGACGAGGAGGAGGCCTCGAAGATGATCGTCAACGGCTTCATCGAGCCGGTGACGAAGGAGCTGCCGATGGAGTACGCGGTCGAGCTCAACCGGCTGATCGAGTTGCAGATGGAGGGCTCCATTGGCTGAGCTGGCGACCCAACCCGCCTGGCTCGAAGAGAGGCGCCGGACCGGCGCCTCTCTGGCGCAGGAGCTGCCGCTTCCCGACCAGAAGGCGAAGGGGTGGGAATTCACCGACCTCTCCGGTCTCGACCTGACCGCCTACGAGGAGGCGGGCGCCGAGCCGGTCATCTCCGGTGCCGGGGGCGCGGTCGTCGTCTCCCTGGCCGAGGCGGTCTCCAGCCACGGCGACCTGGTCAGCGAGCGGCTCGGCTCCCTGGTCCCCGCCGAGGACTTCTTCGTCGCCCGCAACGAGGCGGGCTGGCGCGACGGCGTCCTGGTGTACGTGCCCAGTGGGCTGCGGCTGACCGAGCCGATCCAGATCGAGGTGCCGATCGATACCCCCGGCCAGGCAGTCAACTGGCGGACGCTGGTCGTGCTCGAGGACGGGGCCGAGGCGGAGGTCTGGGAGCACTGGTCCTCGCCCGGCGATGACGTCGCCGCGGTCCTCAACTCGGTGGTCGAGCTGAGCATCGGCCAGGGCGCGACCCTGCGCTACGTCAACACCCAGGACATCTCCGAGAAGGCGTGGATCTTCGCCACCCAGCGGGCGCAGGTCGAGCGCGACGGCCGCCTCGACTGGGCCGCGCTCGGCTTCGGCTCTGCGCGCGGCAAGGTGCGGATGGAGACCAAGCTCGCCGGCCCGGGCTCCGAGGCGCGGGTGACCGGCGGTTACGCCGGCGGCGCCGGGCAGCACCTCGACTACGACACCACCCAGGAGCACGCGGCGCCCAACACCAACTCCGACCTCGCCTTCCGCGGCGTCCTCGCCGGCGGCGCGACGGCCGTCTGGCGCGGGATGATCAAGGTCGACCCGGGCGCGCAGCAGACCGACGCCTTTCAGGAGAGCCGCAACCTCCTGCTCTCCCCCGAGGCCCATGCCGACGCGATCCCCGGCCTGGAGATCCTCGCCGACGACGTCCGCTGCACCCACGCCGCCGCGGTCGCCCAGGTCGACAAGGACCAGCTCTTCTACCTGACCTCCCGCGGCCTGAATGACGAAGACGCGAAGGCCCTGATCATCGAAGGCTTCCTCGAGTCCCTGGTCGAACGGCTGGCCGAGGGCCCGGTCCGCGACAGCATCTCCGAGGCGCTCGAGACCCGCCTCGCCGAGATCCTCTAGACGCGGTTGGTGAATCTTCCACCCGTGACGGTGGAAATTTCACCAACCGCTAATCGTCGTCGCGCCCTCGCCGCTGGGCGCGTGTGCTCCTGACGATCCCGGCGACGACTATCGCCACCGGGATCAGGTAGAGCACCCAGAGGTAGTGGCCGACGTGGGCTAGGGGAAGCACCTTCTCCTCCTACGCGTTGCCAAGCGACAGCAGGTAGAGCCCGAAGCAGGTGAAGGCGACCATCACCGCCAGCATCCAGTACTGGGAGGCGGTGGCCTTGCGGTAGTCGGGCCAGAAGACGAGGGCGCGATCGTGGGCGAGCATCAGCCCGATCACGTGGCCGATGACCAGGGCCGCGACCTGGACGTACCAGATCATGTTGGCGCTCAACGCCTTGTAATCGACCAGGCCGTTGACGGTGCCGAAGAGGTCGGTGTGGCCGGTCCCGAGCGGGTCGGAGAGGATGTAGGTGAACTGGGCCTGCTCCTGGAAGAAGAAGAGGCTGAAGTAGTGGGCGACCAGATAGGCGAGGGCGATCGGGATCAGGGTGTGGGCGAAGCCGTTCCGCAGCTGCTTGAAGGAGGGCGCGCCGGGGACGGTGCGCATCCCCCGCACCCCGAGCTGGTAGACCAGGCCGACCCCGGCGAAGGTCAGCAGCATGAAGATCGTGTCGGTGAGGCGGAGCGCGCTCGTCAATTCCATCCCGCGATTGGCGAACCATTCGAAGAGGCTTTCGATCGAGTCTTTGAAGGCTCCCTCCTGGGCGCCGTCGAAGCTGGTGCTGGCGATCGAGGCGATGACGACGGCGGCCGAGCCGGGGATGGAGGCCCAGTGGGTCGTGGCGGAGAAGGGGCGCCGGCGGTAGAGGCGTCCGTCGCGACTGCCGAAGATGCCGAGACGGCCGAACATCCCGAAGTAGACCGAGAAGATCTCACCCCGTTCGCACCACTCCTCGGTGCCGAAGACCGCCATCATCGCCAGCGTATAGACGCTGTAGAGGAGGGCGGCAAGGCCGCAGGCGTGGGGTGAGAGGCCGACGGCGACGCCGCCGCTGGCGCCGTAGACGACCTCCAGCCAGACGGTCGCCAGCAGCCCGATCGCGGCGGGCCAACGGCCCAGCCAGTCCGGATACGGAAGGTGGGCGGGGCGCTGGCCGGCGACCGATCCGAACGCACCCCCCGCAGTCCGACCGATCGCGCGCCAGGGGTTGAAGGGCCGGAAGACGTCGCCGAAGACCGCCGAGAAGAAGGGGAAGCCGAGCCAGCAGGTGACGAAGAGGAAGGTGAGGGCGAAGTTGCGATCGGGCGCTTCGGTCCCGTGGAGGCCGGCGTAGATCGCGAACCCGAGCAGGAAGACGCCGGCCACCCCGCAGGCGACCTGCACGGGCATGCTGGTCAGGATCGCCGAGGGCCGCTCGCCCAAGGCCCGCCGGCGCTCGTCCTCGAATTGCGGCCTGCGCCAGGCGGCCGAGAGGGCGAAGAAGGAGGCGATGAGGACGATCGAGGCCGCCCACGCGAACAGCCAGGCCGGGATCGGCAGATCCTTCCTGGATGCGAGCGCGTGGGCGACCGGGAGCCAGCTCACGGTTCGACCTTGAGGTCGATGATCTGTTCCTTATGGCCCTCGAGCTCGGCCTCGAACTCGCCTTCGATTTCCGCCGGGAGGTCGTAGGTGACGGTGCCCCCGCCCTTCGGGACCTCCTTCATCACGTCATAGCCGTGGAGGTGGACCTCTTCTTCGAAGGGGACCTCGACCTTGAAGTGGATCTGGTCGCCCTTGCGGTAGACGAGTTCCTGGATGCCGCCGACCGGTTTTCCCTGCTTGTCGACAACGATCACCGGGACTTTGCCGGCGTCGGTGGTGCTGCTGGAGTCGCTGCCGCCGCTGCTGAGGACGATCAGCCCGACCACGGCCACCACCACCAGGGCAGCGCCGATGAGCGCAGTTCTCGTATTCATCTCGTGCTCCTTTCGCGCGGATTGGGCGCGCGCGCATCAGGTCGTGGTTCCTTTGTCCGGCAGAGCCGGACAAAGGAACCACGCGATTGGCCTGGGTCTTGGACTAGGCCGGGAGCGGCGGCGGGCGCTGGGCGTGGCCGAAGGCGATCAGGAGGCCGCCGGCGGGGGCGAAGGAGCGCGGCGGCTTCGGCAGAGCGGAGCGGCGGGATGCGGCGCGGTCTCGGTGAGCGAGGCTGGCGATCCGCTCGGAGAGCCGGACGATCGCCTCGCAGCCGGGATAGCGACCCAGCAGCAGGGTCAGCAGCAGTGCCAGCAACGGCAGCGCCGGCAGCAGGAATGTGACCAGCTGACCCACGCCGGCCAGGATACTGTCCCGCCTCAACCCGACCTAAATGCGCCCCGATCGCGACAACATCGCCGCCCCCGACCTGCCCGACACGCTCGCCTGGGTCGGTACCGCACCCGAGTCGATGCCGGCGCTGACCGCGGGAGGTCCGGCGCTCGTCCACTTCGTCGAATACGCGCAGCTGAACAGCGTCCGCACCCTCCCGTACCTGGTCGAGTGGCAGCGGCGCTACCGCGAGGCGGGGCTGAGCGTGGTCGCGGTCCAGGCGCCGCGCTTCCCCTTCGCAGCCGAGCGCGAGAACGTCGCCGCCGGGCTGGCCGAGCGCGGAGTCGAGCTCCCGGTCGCGATCGACGCCGAGCACGACCTCTGGGCCGCCTACGGCTGCAAAGGCTGGCCCAGCCTCTTCCTCTGGAGCCTCGGCGGCGCCCTCGCCTGGGCCCACTTCGGCGAGGGCGAATACCGCGCGACCGAGGAAGCGATCCAGGGCGAGCTGCGCGAGATGGACGCGCTGCAGGAGCTGCCCGAGCCGCTGGCGCCGCTGCGGGCGACCGACGCACCGGGCGTCCACGTCATCCCCCCCACCCCCGAGTACTTCCCGGGCGGCTCGTATGAGCGCCCCTGGGTCGCCGGCGAAGACGGCGAGGACCTGGCGCTCGATTACCAGGCCGGCGGCGCCTACGCCACGGTCGAGGGCGACGGCGAGCTGCAGGTCGAGATCGACGGCCAGTGGCAGACGATCCCGGCCAGTCCCACCCCCGGCCTCCGCGCCCTCGCCGAGCACCCGAGCCACGAGGCCCACAGCCTCGTCCTCCGGCCGGCCCCGTGCGTCAAGGTCTGGTCGCTCAGCTTCGCCGCGGGGGTCCCATGAGCAGCTATTGGCGAGTTGATACGCCTATAGCCAGCTCAACTCGCCAATAGTCAGGCGCCCGCCGCAACCTGCTCGCGGATCTCCTTGGGGAGCATGAAGCGGACGTCCTCGTGGACGGTCCGCAGCTCGGAGACGCTGTCGGCGCCGCGGTCGCGGAAGAAGGAGACGAGGCGCTCGACCAGCTCCTCGGGGGCGCTGGCGCCGGAGGTGATGCCTACGGTCTCGACGCCCTCCAGCCACTCCTCCTGCACCTGGGTGTGGTTGTCGATCAGATGCGATGCGGCGCCGTGTTCGCGGGCGACCTCGACGAGGCGGTTGGAGTTGGAGGAGTTGGTCGAGCCGATCACGAGGACGAGGTCGCACTCGCGGGCCAGCTGCTTGACGGCGATCTGGCGGTTGGTGGTCGCGTAACAGATGTCGTCGGACTTGCTGGAGACGATGCCGGGGAACTTGGCGCGCAGGGCTGCGATCACCTCGGCCGTCTCGTCGACCGAGAGAGTCGTCTGGGTGATGAAGGCGACCTTCGTCGGGTCCGGGACCTCGAGGCTCTCGACTTCGTCGGCGGTTTCGATCAGGACGATCGAGTCGGGCGCCTCGCCGGTCGTCCCTTCCACCTCCTCGTGGCCCTCGTGGCCGATCATGATGATCGTGTAGCCCTGGGCGGCGAAGCGGCGGGCGGAGACGTGGACCTTGGTCACCAGCGGGCAGGTGGCGTCGATCGTCTGCAGCCTGCGGGCGGCGGCGTTCTCGTGGACGCTCGGCGCCACGCCGTGGGCGGAGAAGACGACGATCGCGCCCTCGGGCACCTCGGTCTCCTCCTCGACGAAGATCGCCCCCCGCTTCGCCAGCTCCTCGACCACGTGCTTGTTGTGGACGATCTCCTTGCGCACGTAGACGGGCGCGCCGTGCAGCTCGAGCGCGCGCTCGACCGTCTGCACGGCGCGGTCGACCCCGGCGCAGTAGCCGCGCGGTGCGGCGAGCAGCACCCGCTTGGGGGCGGTGGCGGTGGCAGGCATGTCTCCAGGGTACCGAGCAACCGCCGCCGGGCCGCCTTCCAGGGCCGCCCCGCAGCGCTTCCGAGTTTGACCCCGCCCTGGCGGGGGGAATGTCGGAAGCGGTGGAGGGATTGCGCTTCTTCAACCGGGAAAGCCCCGAAAATGCGGCCTAAGTAGCCTTGACCGATGGCAACCTCCGGACGTCATCTCGACCGCCTGACCTCCGTCGACGCCTCGTTCCTGACCAACGAGAGCTCGAGCAGCCACATGCACATCGGCGCGATCCTGATCTTCGAGGGGCCGCCGCCGCGCTACGTCGACCTGGTCGAGCACGTCCGCGGGCGGCTGCCGCTGGTGCCGCGCTTCCGCCAGAAGCTGGTGGTGCCGCCGCTCGAGGCCGGCCGGCCGCTCTGGGCCGACGACGTCAACTTCAACCTCACCTACCACATCCGCCACACCGCGCTGCCCGATCCGGGCGGCGAGGAGGAGCTGAAGAAGCTGGCCGGGCGGATCTTCTCCCAACAGCTCGACCGGCTGAAGCCGCTCTGGGAGCTGTGGCTGGTGCAGAACCTCGAACGCGACCGCTTCGTGATCCTGACCAAGACCCACCACGCGATGGTCGACGGCGTCTCCGGGGTCGACATCGGCACCGTCCTCTTCGACGTCGAGCGCGATGCCGAGCCGATGAACCTGGAGGACGAGTGGGTGCCGCAGCCCGAACCGGGCACGACCGAGCTGGTCGCGCGCGGGATCGCCGACGCGGTGGCGGCGCCGGTCAAGCTCGCCGAGCGGGCGGTCGACGTGGTCAAGAAACCGGAGACGACCGCGCGCAAGGCGGTCGAGGCGCTGGAGGGCATCGGCGAGATCGTCAGCGCCTTCGCCGACCCGGCGCCGGACGTGCCGCTGAACGAGGAGATCGGGCCCCACCGCCGCTACGTCTGGGCGCGCTCGGAGCTGGCCACCTTCAAACGGATCAAGGACACCTTCGGCGGGACCGTCAACGACGTCGTCCTAGCGGTCATCACGGGCGCCCTGCGCGAGTGGCTGCACGTGCGCCGCATCCGCACCGAGGGACTGGAGCTGCGGGCGCTGGTCCCGGTCTCGATCCGCGGCGAGGACGAGCGCGGCAACCTCGGCAACCGGATCGCCCTGATGCGCGGCCCGCTGCCGGTCTACATCGAGGACCCGGTGCGGCGGCTGCGGACGATCAGCGACGCGATGGCGGGGCTGAAGCGCTCCAAACAGGCGCTCGGCGCCGAAGTGATCTCCCGCTTCAACGACTTCGCGCCGCCGACGATCCTGGCGCAGGCCTCGCGGATCAACTTCTCCACCCGCCTCTTCAACCTCATCGTCACCAACGTGCCGGGGCCGCAGATGCCGCTCTACGTGCTCGGCAGGGAGCTGGAGGACGTCTTCCCGGTCGCCTTCCTGCCGCAGAACCACTGCATGGCGGTGGCGATCATGAGCTACAACGGCAAGGTCGGCTTCGGCCTGCTCGCCGACTACGACTGCATGACCGACGTCGAGGTCGTCAGCAACGGGCTGAACGACGCGCTGGCCGAGCTCGAGGCGGCCGCCGGCAAGGCCGCCAAGGCAGCGTAGTCGCAACTGCGGCCGGGTAGCGGAGGGGCGACGCCCGACCCTCCCTAGGCTTTCGTCCATGGCCCTTCTGCTGATCCTGCTCTTCATCGTCGTCCCGATCGCGGAGCTCTACGTGATCATCAAGGTCGGCGAGCTGATCGGCGTCTTCCCGACCCTGGCCCTGCTGCTGGCCGACGCCCTGCTCGGCTCGTGGCTGCTGAAACACCAGGGGCGCAGCGCCTGGCGGCGGTTCAACGAAGCGCTGGCGGCGCGCCGGTCCCCGGGACGGGAGGTGGTCGACGGGGCGCTGATCATCGTCGGCGGCACGCTGCTGCTGACGCCGGGCTTCCTCACCGACGTCGTCGGGGCCTTCCTGCTGCTGCCGCCGACCCGGGCGATCGCGCGGCGGCTGCTGAAGCGGTTCACGGTCGGGCGCTTCGCGGTCGTGGCGATGCCCGGGGGCGGGCGGGGGCCGTTCCCGCCGCCGCCGACGAACGGCCGTCGGCGCCCGAGCCGCGACTACGACTACGAGGCGAGCGCCGAAGAGGTCCCGAACGACGCCGGCCCCGGCGAGCCCCGCCTGCCGCGGACCGACCGGCCGTGAGGATGGGGGCGGGGGAGCGGCAGACCGCGCGGCTCCTCGCCCGCAAGCCCACCGCCGACGACCGCGCCCTCTACCACGCCCACTTCACACGGCCGGAGGTCGAGGGCTGGCTGCGACCTTCCCCCCTGCCCCCCTTCACCGCCCAGGTGATCGACGAGCTCGTCGACGGCGACCGGATCCACTGGCAGGACCACGGCTTCGGCCCGTGGGTCCTGGTCGAGAAGGAGACCGGCGCCTTCGCCGGCCGCGGCGGCCTCGCCTGGGCCTCGGTCGAAGGCACCGCCGAGGTCGAGCTCCCCTGGAGCATCGAGCCCGATCTCCATGGGCAGGGCCTCGCCACCGAGGCGGCGATCGCCGCCTGCGACCACGCCCGCGAGCTCGAGCTGGAGCAGGTGATCGCCCTCGTCCTGCCAACCAACATCGCCTCCCAGCGCGTCGCCGAAAAAGCCGGCTTCGAAGAGGACGGCGAGGTCCTCCACGCCGGCCTGCCGCACCTGCTGTTCCGCCGGGCCCTCGGCTAGTCCCGGAAATCCCGCCGCCGGGTTTGTAGAGGAACCCGGATGGGCTGCCGCCGGTGGCCGCATACCTTGAGGGAATGAGGAGCGAGAGGCGTCATCAACCTGTAGTGGACGGACACGACCCGGCGGCGCCGCTGCTGAGGGCCGAGGGGCTGGAGCGATCCTTCGGCGAGGGGGCTACCGCGGTGCGGGCGCTGCGGGGGGTCGACCTCGAGGTCCGTGCCGGGGAGCTGGTCGCGATCATGGGGCCCTCCGGCTCTGGGAAGAGCACGCTGCTGCACATCCTCGGTGCGCTCGACCGGCCCGACGGGGGGACCGCCTCGATCGGTGGTCGCCGCTACGACGACCTCGGTGACCGCGAGCTGACCGAGCTGCGGGGCGACGTCTTCGGCTTCGTCTTCCAGTTCTTCAACCTGCTGCCGACGCTGACCGCGGCCGAGAACGTGCTGCTGCCGGCGCTCGTCAACGGCGAGCGGCCCGGCAAGTACGCGGCCCGGATCGACGAGCTGCTGGAGCTGGTCGGGCTGGGCGACCGGGCGGCGCACCTTCCCACCGAGCTGTCTGGCGGGGAGCAGCAGCGGGTCGCGATCGCCCGCGCCCTGCTGCGCGATCCCCGCCTCGTCCTCGCCGACGAGCCGACCGGCAACCTCGACTCCGCCAGCGGCGCGATCGTGATGGGGCTGCTGCGCAAGGTCGTCGACGGCGGCCAGACGGTGGTGATGGTCACCCACGACCCCCGCGCCGCTTCCCTCGCCGACCGAGTCGTCTTCCTTCGCGACGGGGCGATCGCCGGCGAGGTCGCCGGCGGCGACACCGACCGCGTCATCGACGCCTTCCGGGAGGTCGACCGCGGCGAGCAGCTGGCGGCGGTCCACGGATGAGCGCCCGCGCCGGAGCGATGCCGCGCGGGGCCCGGCTGCGCAGCTTCCACGGCCTCGGCCTGCGCTCCCTGCGGGCGCGGCCGCTCCGCTCGGTCCTCACCACCGCCGGGATCGTGCTGGGGGTCGGGATGGCCTTCGGCGTGCTGATCCTCGTCACCACGATCCACTCCAGCTTCGAAGGCCTCTTCGACGCGATCTACGGGCGCACGACGGTGATCGTCTCCGGAAAGTCCTCGGTCGGCGCGGTGCCGGTCGGCGAACTGCCGAAGATCCGGCGGGTCGAAGGGGTCAAGGCCGCCGAAGGCGACGTCTTCGGCGTCGTCCGCACCGTAAACGCAGAGGGCGCCGCCAACAGCGGCCGCAGCTCGATGCTGTTCATCGCCGGGGTGAACATGCGGGGCTACGACACCGCCGGCTCGGAAGTCGTCGCCGGCCGCGAGCCGCGGGGGCCGCGCGAGATCGAGCTGGAGGAAAGCTGGGCGAAGCAGCAGGGATACGAAGCGGGCGACCGGCTGCGGCTGGCGACCCCGACCGGGCGCGCCGACGTCACCGTCACCGGCGTCTACAAGCTGCAGACGAGTCTCGACCTCGGCGGCTACGGGACCGCGGCGATGCCGATCACCGGGGCGCGGCAGCTGACCGACCAGTACGGGACCTTCAGCGAGATCAACGTGGTCGCCGAAGACGGCACCTCGGCGGACGAGCTGAGACGGCGAATCGCCGCGGTGACCGGTCCGGGCGTGGAAGTCGAAACGCCCTCCGGGAAGGGCGATCAAGCGAACGAATCGCTGGCCGGCCTCGACATCGTCCTCTACTTCTTCTCCGGGATCGCGCTCTTCGTCGGCGCCTTCCTCATCCTCAACTCGTTCAACATGACCGTGCTGCAGCGGATGCGCGAGATCGGGACGATGCGCGCGCTCGGCGCCTCGCGGCGGCGGCTCGCCGGTGGCGTCGTCTTCGAGGCGCTGATCCTGGCCGTCGTCGGCGCCGCGCTCGGCCTGGCGCTCGGGCTGGGGCTGGCAGAACTGCTGGCCTCGGCGATGCGGAGCTTCTTCGGCCTGCCGCTCTCGGCCCTGAAGGTGGAGCCGGGCGCGGCGGCGATCGCGGTCGCCGTCGGACTGCTGGCGACCCTCGCCGGAGCGCTCTATCCCGCCCTCCGCGCCGGCCGGATCCCGCCGATCAGGGCGCTCACCGGCGGCCGCGGGATCGAGCGCCCGCCGGGGTGGCGGCGCGCCGTCGTCGGTCTCCTCCTCTTCTTCCCCGGCCTGGCGATCGGTGGCCTCTTCTGGTTCAGCAACCAGTCCGGCGGCGCCTGGTCGGCCGTCGTCGGCGTCGGCTCGACCATGGTCATGTTCGTCGGCATGGTCCTGCTGGCCCCGTTCGTGGTGATGCCGATCATCCGCCTGCTGGCCGCACCGGCGCGGGCGGTGATGCCGGCCGAGGGGCGGCTCGCCTCCGACTCGGTGCGCGCCAACCCGCTGCGCACCTCGGCAACCGCGTCGGCGCTGCTGGTGACGCTCTCGGTCGTGGTTGTCAACGGGGTGATGAGCCAGAGCTTCGTCGGCTCGATCTCCGACGAACTCGACAAGCGCTTCACCCGCGACCTGACCGTGCAGCCGGCCGGCTACACCGAGTACGGCGGCGGGCCGGGCACCTCGATCGCGCCTTCGCTGCGGGAAAAGATCGCCACCTTGCCCGAGGCCGGCACCGTGACGCCGCTGCGCAGCGTCTACATGCTGCACATGCCGGTCAGCGAAGAACAGGGGCTGCTGGAGGCGGTCGATCCCAAAGCATGGCCGAAGGTGGACCGCAGCGAATACGAAGGCGCGAGCACCGCGAAGGCGATGGCCGGGCTGGCCGCGGGCGGCGCGATCGTCGGTAAGGGCTTCGCCGAAGACACCGGGCTCGAGGTCGGCGACACGGTGCCGCTGAAGGGCGCCGGCGGGGCGCAGCGGGTGCCGGTGGTGGCGACGATCGACACCTTCGAGGCCAACGGCAACACGATGATGGTCTCGCTGGGGACGATGAAGCGGGTCTACGGGATCACCAACGACTCGGTCCTTGCGGTGACCGCAGCCTCACCCGCCGATCGGCGCCTGCTCGGAACGAAGATCCACCGCCTCCTGGCGAGCGACTACCCAGGCTACGAAGCCGTCTCCAATGCCAAGTTCAAGCAGCACTACGAAGACCTGATCAACCAGCAGTTCGCCTTCTTCAACGCGATCATCGGCATCGCCGTCATCGTCGGCCTGCTTGGGATCATCAACACGCTCTCGATGTCGGTCATCGAGCGCACCCGCGAGATCGGCGTCCTCCGCGCCCTCGGCGGCAGCCGCTGGCGCATCCGCCGCACCATGCTCGACGAGAGCCTCCTCATCTCCCTCGGCGGCTGCCTGGCGGGCATCTTCGCCGGCCTCATAGTCGGCATCGTCTGGATCTACTCCGTCCGCGCCAGCACCATCGCCAGCCTCAACCTCCACATCCCCACCGGCATGCTCATAACGACGGCGATCCTGGGCGTCGTCATCGGAACCCTGGCCGCGATTCTCCCAGCGCGCCGCGCAGCGCACCTCGATCCCCTACGGGCGCTCACCTACGAGTAGCGATCCGTATCGAAGAAATACCAGGCGCTACCCTGCACCCGGATGGCACCGGGCGAGGAATATCTCGAGCTGCAGGTGATCGCGAGGCTCAAAGAAGCGTTCAAGTCGCGCGAGGCATGGGAAGCTGCGCTTCCGGAGAGGGGACCGCTCGACGACGACTGGGTGATGCTGCAGAACTGGTTCTCCATCGTTCAGGAAATGGGGATGATGCTTGCTCACCTCACCGTCCTCCCGGACACGAGGGCGGAGCTCTTGTCGGACATGGATGGCATCGTCAACCGGTCCCCCGCCTGGCTCGAGGCCCACCTGGAAGGCCAGCAGGTGATGACGCTCGACCTGTTTCTGCACGGCGTCGCCCAGACGCTCGCGAAGCAGCGGGTGGCGATCGAGAGGGTGGTGGACGAGCAGGTAGACGAGCCCGCATCGATCGAAGAGGCGCTGGCGAACGCACCCGTCCCGGAGGGGACCGAACCGCGAAGCGACCTGTTCCCGGCCATCGGCGAGGTGATCGCTGCGCACACGAAAGCGCTCGTCGACATCGCCCATGACCTCGAACTGAAGGCCCGGGATTTCTTCAACTGAAAGGCGTCCGCGGTGACCTCATGCGCTAATGCGGAACAGGAACCGCGACCACCTCGAGCCCCTCGATGCCGCTGAAGTCGTCGGGATTGCAGGTGTAGACCGGTAGATCGTTGGCTAGTGCGATCGCCGCGACCATCGCGTCGTAAGCGCGAGCTGCCGCCTTTCGGCCTGAGCGGCGCAGGGATGCAGATACTTGGCCGAATGCGCGTGCCGCCTCCGCATCGAAGGGAAGCGGCGCGAAGTCTGCCTCGGCCTGCTGCAACTGCGCCTGTCGACGTGCGCGCTCCCCTTCATCCAAAGCCACCAGCGGCCCGACCGCCAGCTCGCCCAGCGTTACAGCAGTGATCAAAGGTTCAGTCGGGAGCGAGGCAGCGTTCGAGATCTTCCCGAGAAGAAGAAGAGTCGAGGTGTCGAGGATCCCGGCGACGGGTCTTTCGCCCGGCTCGCTCAAAGCTTTGCGTCGATCAGCTGATCAATATCTCTACGGAGCCCGTCCGGATCAACCTCCGGCAGCCGGCGCCAGCGATCGAGCAGCACATCGGCCGACAGTCCCGGACGCACCGGTCGTAGCTCTGCGACCGGGGTTCCCGCACGCGTGATCGTGATCTTCTCCCCCCGCGAGGCACGGTCAACCACATCGCCACCGTGGTTACGCAGGTCGCGGATCGATACGCTCGACATTGCAAGAGAGTATCACGCGTGAGACACACCACAGCCCTGAAACTAGAAGCCGAGCGCGAACTTGGCGTCCTCGGTCATCATTTCGGGACTCCATGGCGGGTCGAAGACCATCTTGGGGTGGACGGCGGTGACGCCGGGGAGGTCGCCGACGAACTCCTTCATCTGCTCGGAGACCTGGGGACCGATCGGGCAGGCGGGCGTGGTGAGGGTGAAGGTGACGTAGACCTCGGAGTCCTGCTCGATGTCGACGTCGTAGACGAGGCCGAGGGAGACGAAGTCGAGGCCGAGCTCGGGGTCGATTACCTCCTCGAGCGCCTCGTAGACATCCTCCTCGGTAAGGATTTCGTCGTGCTCCGCCGCCGGGGCCTCCGGCTGCTGGTCGGGCGTGCTGATCTGATCGTCGGGCATGGCTCAATGGTAGCCAGAGGCGAACTGCATCAAATTTCCCCTCTGCCAGGGAGAGAATTTGATGCAGTTCGGTCGGGTCAGCGCGGCTCCGGGGGTGGACCTTCGGGGGCTGGGGTCAGCTCCAGCTGGTACCAGCCGACGTCGCGCCAGGCGCCTTCCTTCCAGCCGATCTCGCGGTTGACGCCGACCAGCTCGAAGCCGAGGCTCTCGTGCAGGCCGACGCTCGCCTCGTTAGGCAGGGTGATCCCGGCACAGGCCGTGCGGAAGCCGCGCTCGCGGAGGCGGTCGAAGAGAGCGTTGTAGAGGGCGCGGCCGACGCCTTCGCCGCGCGCGCTCTCGCCGACGTAGACAGAGACGTAGGTGCTCCAGCGGTAGGCGGGTCGTTCGTTGAAGGCAGTTGCATAGGCGTAGCCGGCCACCTCGCCCTCCCGCTCGGCGACGAGCCAGGCGTGGCCGGCGCCGTAGCGCTCGATCCGCGCCGCCATCTCCGCCTTGTCCGGCGCCCGTTCCTCGAAGGAGACCGCGCTGCCCTCGACGTGGGGCGCGTAGATCGTCGCGCAGGCGGCAGCGTCGCGGGCGGGATCGGCGTCTCGGATGCTGAACATGGGCACGGCAATCTAGAGTGCCGGGAATGAGCGAGCAGGGGAACGTCGTGCGCCGGTCGATCGGGATCGTCTTCTCCGACGGCGGCCTTCTGGCCCTGACCTCGCACCTGCCCGAGGGTGGCGGCGGCATCGACGCCGAGGAGGTGAGCGCCGCGCTCTGCGAGCCGGACGGAACCCCGCAGACCTTCGAGGAGACGCTGCTCTCGACCGAGTACGGCGAGGACGGCGTGCAGCGGCGGGCGACGCTGGAGCTGTGGCCGAGCGTCGAAGAGATGCGGCCGCTGCGCGGCGCCGGTTCGCTGATCAGCGCCGTGCGCGTGCGCCGGCAGAACCTCGACTCGCAGATCGCCTTCTTCCGCTGGACGGTCGAGGGCCGCGAGGGCCTCGGCACCTACGAGGTCGCCCGCGCCGTCGATGAGTGAGACGCGGGCCAGCGGGATCCAGGCGATCGTCTGCGACTTCGGCGGCGTCCTGACGACGCCGCTCCTCGGCAGCTTCGAACGGGTCCAGGACGAGATCGACATCCCGGCCGAAAGCCTCGGCGAGGCGCTGCGCGCCGCCGCCGAGCAGCGCGGCGACAACCCGCTCTTCGAGCTCGAGCGCGGGGAGGTCGCGGAGGTCGAGTTCCTGGAGCTGCTGAGCACCCACCTCGAGCCGATGCTCGGCCACCGGCCCCACCTGCACCGCTTCCGCGAGGTCTACTTCGACGCCCTCGACCCGAACGAGCCGATGATCGAGCTGATGCGCGAGCTGAAGGCCAGCGGCCTGAAGATGGCGATGCTGACCAACAACGTGCGCGAGTGGGAGCCGCTCTGGCGCTCGATGATGCCGGTCGACGAGATCTTCGAGGAGGTCGTCGACTCCGCCTTCGTCGGCTGCCGCAAGCCGGAAGGGCGGATCTACCGGCTGACGCTGGAGCGGATCGGGATGGCGGCAGAGGCCTGCCTCTTCGTCGACGATCTCCAGGTCAACTGCGAAGGCGCGGAGAAGGCGGGGATGCGGGCGGTCCACTTCCGCGACAACGAACAGGCGATCGCCGAGATCCGGGCGGCGGTCGGGCAGGGCGCCGGCGAGAGCTAGGAGCGTTCGCGCTCGCGAACGTCGGCGGGCGCCCCGTTGCCGTCGCTCGCCCGCAGCGGCGCTTCGCGCCAGCGCCGGGCGAACGGCAGGCGCCAGCTGTGCGGGGAGATCAGGGCGCCGATCTCTGCCGGCCCCCACGACCCCTGCGGGTACGGCTTCACCGGCGGCGGGTCCCGCAGCAGCGGTTCGGAGACCTCCCACAGGCGCTCGATCCCCCGCGCCGTGTTGAAGAGGGTGCGGTCGCCGATCATCGCGTCGCGGATCAGCCGCTCGTAGGCCTCCACCGCCTCGCCCGCGTAGCCGGTTTCCTCGAGCGAGAACTGCATGCTCGCCTTGTCGAGCACCATCCCCATCCCCGGCCGCTTGCCGTAGAAGGAGAGCGAGACGCGGGAGGACTCGTCGAGGTCGAAGGTGAGGTGGTCGGGGCCGTAGCGGCCGACGCGCGAGTCGCCGGGGAACATCGCGTGCGGCGGCTCGCGGAAGGCGATCGAGATGATCCGCGAGCTTTCGCCCATCCGCTTGCCGGTCCGCAGGTAGAAGGGCACCCCGTTCCAGCGCCAGTTGTCGAGTTCGCAGCGCAGGGCGATGAAGGTCTCGGTGCTGGAGTTCGGGTCGACCCCCTCTTCTTCGCGGTAGCCCTCGTACTGGCCGCGCACGGCATCCTTGGGATCGAGCGGCTGCAGGCTGCGGAAGACCTTGTTCTTCTCGTCGGTGATCGGCTCCGGCGCCAGCGAGGTCGGCGGCTCCATCGCGACGAAGGCGAGGATCTGGAACAGGTGCGTGACGACCATGTCGCGGAAGGCGCCCGTCTTCTCGTAGAAGGCTGCACGGGAGCCGACCCCGAGGGTCTCCGGGACGTCGATCTGGATGTGGTCGATGTGGTTGCGGTTCCAGATCGGCTCGAAGAGGCCGTTGGCGAAGCGCAGCGCGAGGATGTTCTGGGCGGCCTCTTTGCCGAGGAAGTGGTCGATGCGGAAGACCTGCTCCTCGTCGAGGACCTCGTGGACCATCTCGTTCAGCCTGCGCGCCGAGGCGAGGTCGGTCCCGAACGGCTTCTCCATGATCACCCGCGAGCGCTCCGAGAGCCCGCAGGTCTCGAGGATCTGGATCACGTCGGGCGCGGCGGTCGGCGGCACGCTGAGGTAGTGGAGCAGCCGCATCTCAGAGCCGAGTTCTCCCTCGGCCTCCTTCACCGCCTCGGCCAGGGCCTCCGGCGCCTGGGCGTGCGGCACATAGGACAGCTTGCCCGAGAACTCATGCCATTCCTCGCCCCCGAAAGCGCTCCGCGCGAACTCCCGGCAAGCGTTTTCCGCAAGGCCGCGGAACTCGGCGTCTGAGATGTCCTCCATCGACACCCCGATCACCCGGAACTCCGGCATCAGCCCGGCCTGGAACAGCCGCAGTAGCCCGGGCAGCAGCTTCCGCCGCGCCAGGTCGCCGGTGGCGCCGAAGATGACGATTGCCTGCGGGGGAACGTCCACCAGACCGAGATTAGCCCGAGCGATGGAAGGCCAAACCAGCTAATACTGCCTGAACAAGGTCAAGGGTAAACTTTTTGTCATCTTTATACGCGCATCCCCATTGATAGGATCAAGGGGCTTATCAGGCGTTTGTGGGCTGATTACCCACCTAGCAACTAGACCCGCACCGGCGGGTCTTTTTGTTGCCGTGACTCTCTGCGGACTGGGTGTCGTACTCGCAGAGCAGCTAATTATCCGAGCCCGCGCGGTCCCAGACGTAGAGCTCCATCGCCTCTCCCGCCAGCTCCATCAGGCGGGGTGGGCTGAGGAGGGAGAGGACCAGCTCCAGGGCGTCCTCTTCGGTGACGCCGGAGTCGACGGCCTCCTCGCCGCGGAAGCCGGCGGCCAGCTTGAGGGCCTCGCGGCGGTTCTCGCCTAGTCCGTTGAAGGCGCCCATCAGGAAGTCGCGGTTGGGGACGGGCTGGCCGGCCTCCAGGGAGCCGTGCCAGGCGGCGAGCATCGAGAGGTCGTGCTCGTCGAGCTCGGAGATCGCCTTCGCGTAGTGGAGTTCGAGCTCGGCGTCGGGGATCTCGTCCACCCAGGCGCGCACCGCCTCCCCGAGGAGCTGGCGGCGAGCCTCGCGACCGATCGAGTCGGCGATGGCCCGGATGGCGTCGGCTGGGTCTACGAAGCAGAGTGACATCGGCTACCGAGAAAGGTAGAGAGGGCCGATGACGCCAAAGATGCCCCGCTAATCCCCCACTTTGCGGGGTCGCGGGCGGCGGTGCCGGGAAGGCGCCGGACCCGCCCCTAGGCTCGGACGCCGTGCCGCTGAAACTCGTCTACGGACCCCCCAACTCGGGCCGCGCCGGCATCATCCGCCGCGACTTCGCAGCCGCACTGGAGCACGATCCGATCCTCGTCGTGCCGACCGTCGACGACGTCTTCTGGTTCGAGCGAGAGCTCTGCGCCGAGGGTACGCGCGGCGGTGCGCTGCTCGGCGGCGCGGCGATGACCTTCGGCGGTCTCTTCCGCACCGTAGCCGCAGCGGCGGGTGCGCCGGCGGGCGCCGAGCTCTCGCCGGCGCAGCGCCTGCGGGCCGTCTCGGCGGCAATCGAGGCCCGGCGCGAGCGGCTGCGGCCGCTGCGGCGCTCGGCCGGGCGACCGCGCTTCGCCCGCGCCCTGGAGCGCCTGCTCGGCGAGCTGCAGGCCGCGGGGATCGAGCCGGAGGAGGTCGAAGCGAGCGCGGCGACGCTGGAGGGCTCCGCCTACCTCGGCGACGTCGCCGCCCTGTACGGCGGCTACGAGGAGGTGCGGCGACGGACCGGGCGCGTCGACTCCCACGGAATCGCCCGCGAGGCGATCGCGCAGCTGCGCCGGGACGGCTCCTTCTGGGGCGGGCGGCCGGTCCTCCTCTACGGCTTCGACGACCTGACCGAGAACCAGTTCGAGCTGGTCGCGGCGCTGTCCGTGCAAACCGAGGTAACCGTCGCGCTGCCCTATGAAGAGAAGAGCGCGGCCCTGGCGGCGCGCGGGCGGCTGCTGGCGAGGCTTCGCGAGCTGGACGTGGCGGAAGAGGCCGTGACGGACCCGAACCCGCTGAACACCGAGAGCCTCGTCCTCTTCCACCTGACCCAGAGCTTCGGCCAGCCGCAGCCGAAGCGGGTCGAGCAGGACGGCAGCCTCACCCTGCTGCGCTCGGCCGGTACCCGCGCCGAGGCCGAGGCGATTGCCGCGCACGTCTCCCGGCTCGTCGCCGGGGGCGCCGAGCCGGCCGCGATCGCGATCGCCCTCCGCGACCCCCCCCGGCGCGGCCCGGAGGTCGCCGCGGCGCTGGAGCGCAACGGGATCGCAGCGGCCCTCGAGGCCGAGGTGCCGGTCGCCGGGACGAGCGTCGGCGGGGCGCTGATCGCGCTGCTCGAGGCCGAGTTCGGCGCCCGGCGCGCCTCCGACTTCCTCCGTTACCTGCGCGGCCCCTCGGGCTTCTCCCCGGGGCGCGTCGACTGGTTCGAGCGCAGCCTGCGCCGTCGGCGGGTCCGCGACGCCGAGGCGGCGCTGCTGCTCTGGCAGGGCGAGGACGGCGAGCCCCCGCGCGACCTCCTGCGCCTGCGCGAGGCCGCCGAGCGCTCGCCCGCAGCGCTGGCGGCGGAGGTCGGGGCGCTGGCGGCCCGGATGGCCTCGCGCCCGCTGCGCGACGCCGGCGACGGTCCCTCGCTGCCCCAGGGAGAAGGGCTGGAGCTGCGCGCCGCCTCGGCGATCGCTGCCGCGCTGGCGGAGCTCGGCGAGCTCGGGCCGCTGGCGCCGCAGCCGGACGAGCTGGCGCCGCTGGTCGGCGAGCTCGACTTCCGCGTCTGGGCGGGGCCGGTCGAGGGACGGGTGCGGATCGCCGATCCCTACCGCCTCCGCGCCGCCCGCTTCGACCACGTCGTTGTCGGCTCGCTGCAGGACGGCGAGTTCCCGCGCCGCGACCGCGGCGCCGACCCCTTCCTCTCCGGCGCCCAGCGCGAGGCGCTTGGGCTCGATCCGCGCCGCGACACCGAGGCCGAGGAGCGCTACCTCTTCCACGCCTGCCTGGCCCTGCCCCGCCGCAGCCTCGTCCTCTCCTACCGCGACAGCGACGAGGACGGCGCCGCGACTGCGCGCTCGCCGCTGATCGACGACGTGCGGGCGCTCCTCTCCCCCGCCCCCGACGGCACCGTGCCCGACCGCCTCGAGGAGGAGATCACGATCGAGCGGGACCTGGCGCAGGTGGTCGCGCCCCTCGCCGAGGCCCCCTCGGCGGACGAGCTGGCGCGGGCGCTGGCCGCGCACGGTCCGGGCGCCGACGCCCCGGGGCTGCTCGCGCAGGTGGGCGTAGAAGCCGAGTTCGCGGCGACGATCGTCGCCCGCGTCGGCGAGGCGCGGCGGGCCGAGAGGGCCTCCCGCGCCCCCGGCCCGCTGACCAGCCCGGCGGCGCTGGCGTCCCTCGCCGGCGTCGG
>DASTAR010000071.1:0-3246 GCA_035712505.1 Solirubrobacterales bacterium | reverse complement strand
GCCCGCAAAAAAGCTGCCGATGGGACGAAAACCGGATACATGGAGCGGTTTTCGTCCCGTCGGCGGGGCGTTTAGGCACCGGCGCGGCGGGGCACGGAAAGGAAGAAGATGGCCGAGGGACTGGGCAAGAACGAGGTCGCTGCCGAGCTCACCGAGAGCCTCAAGCGGTCGATCGCGGCGCTGGAGGGACAGGGGATCCCCTACCTCCTGGGCGGCGGGCTCGGCTGCTGGGCGCGCGGCGGCCCGCCCTCCTCGAACGACATCGACCTGATGCTGAAGCCCGAAGATGCGAAGCGCGCCCAGGAAGCGCTTGCCGAGGCCGGGATGCGCCCGGAGACGCCGCCCGAGCAATGGCTGCGCAAGGCCTGGGACGGCGACATCCTCGTCGACCTGATCTACGAACCCTCGGGCATGCGGATAGACGACGAGGCGATCGCCCGCGGCGAGGAGATGAGCGTCGAGGCGATGCAGGTCCGGGTGATGGACCTTGGCGACATCCTCGTCACCAAGCTGCTCGCCCTCGACGAGCACAGCGCCGACTACCGCGACCTGATCCTCATCACCCGCTCCCTGCGCGAGCAGATCGACTGGGCGCAACTGCGCGAGCGCACCGCCTCCAGCCCCTTCGCCCGCGCCTTCTTCACCCTCGCCGAGGGTCTCGAGATCAGCCCGCGCCTCGAGGCACCGGCCTGAACGCAGCTCGCGCCCGGCTCAGCGCCCCGAGCCGCGGCCGACCTGCGTCGTCAGCTTCACCTTCGGTTCGCCCGAGCCGATCTTCGCCGCCTTGACCGCGAAGCGGAGCGTGCCCTTGCGCAGCCCCGAGACCTTGGCGACCAGGAAGGTCTGCCCGCTCTCCTTCTTCACCTGGAGCTTGCGTACCTTCGGCCGCGCCGCAGCGACGACCTTGCCCTTGACGACGAGCCGCAGGCCGGCGAGCTTGAACCTGTCCAGCGAGCTGGTCCAGCTGAGCACGATCTGCAGCGTTTTGGTCGAAGCCCCGACTGGAACGCTGTGGGTCTTGCTCTGGCCTTCCTTCAGCAGGTCGTTGAATTCACGCGGCGGCGTCTGACAGGTGAGCGCCGCCTCGATCTTGGTCATCGTCGCCTGCAGCGAGCTGTTGTCTTCGAGCTCGAAGAGCTGCCCGCCGGTGTCGGCGGCGATCTTCTGCAGGCGCGCCTGGTCTTCCGGCGCCGCGAGGCCCGACCCGAAGCCGATCACGTAGGTCGGCACGTTGTGGGCCAGGTGGGTTTCGTTGTAGGTGCCCACGTCGTGGCCGCCGTCCGTGAGGAAAATGCGCGCCTGCGAGGTGGGGTCGTCGGCATCCGCCTTGGCGAAGGCGGCGTTGTAGTCGGTGGCGCCGTTGTCGGCCTGGATCGCGGCGTCGAGGGCCGACTTCATCGCCGCGGCGTCCGCCCCGACAGGCTCGGGCGGGAAGACCGTGTCCGCGGCCGGTTTTTCGAACAGTTCGGAGCCGAACTCGACCGCCCCCAGTTGGGTCCGCGGCGAGAGGGCGTTGATCAGCAGGTCCATCGCCTCCACGCGCAGCCGGCTCTCGTCGGTGAAGCCCATCGATCCGGAGTCGTCGATGATCGCCTCGATGTTCGTCTTCGGCGTGCAGCCCGCCGACCCGGTCGCACCGGCCGCCGCTTCGCCGGGCGCTGCCACGACCGCCGTCGCGAGAAACGCCGCCGTCGCCGCTCCCAGTCCGACTCGCCAGATGCGCTTCATCCGCTTTCCTTCCTCTCGACCAGGTATTGCGTCCAAGCTAACGCCGCCATCGGACCGCCGCAAGGGAATTCGAACCGTAATCCGTTCTCGTGGTTCCTTTGTCCTGCCATGGCGGACAAAGGAACCACGACCCGGAACCGCGGCTACTTCAGCCCGGCGAGGATCTCGCCGGCGGCCCGTTCGCCCGATTCGACGGCGCCGTTGAGATAGCCCTGGAAGTCGATCGAGGTGTGCTCGCCGGCGAAGTGGCAGTTGCCCTCGGCTTCGCGTTCGGCGCCGGCGAACCTCGTGTACTGGCCGACCTTCCAGTAGGAGTAGGAGCCCTTCGTCCACTGGTAGCCGGTCCAGAAGTCGACCGTCGCCCTGCCGTTCCAGCGCGAGGAGATCCCCGGCAGCACCGGCTCGATTTGCTCGAGGAACTGGGCCGCGCGTTCGGCCGGGGTACCGGTGCCGAAGCCGGCGCCGATCGTCCCGCCCGTGTAGTCGACGAGGATCCCGCTCGACCCGCCCTGGGCGCGGGTCACCTCCCAGGTGTTCTGGTAGCCGGCGTCGGCGTAGGTCTCGCCGTTGCAGCCGAGGACGCTCCAGAGCCGGTCCTTGAACTGGACGTGCAGCTTCGAGTTGGTCCCCATCCCCATTTCCTCGATCGCCCAGGTCTTCACTTTCGAGAAGCCCGCTTTGGAGTAGTCGAGGGTGCGCAGGATCGAGAACGGCAGCGCCAGCACGACCTGGTCGGCGGTGACCGTGCTGCTGCTGCTTCCCGACAGCAGGCCGAGCCGGTAGGTGCCGTCGGCGTTGCGGCGGATCGAGGTCAGCGCCGATCCGGTCGTGATCTGACCCTGCAGCGCCGCGGCGAGCCGCGCCGGGATCTGGTCGTTGCCGCCGCGCACGTGGTACTTCTCGTTCGAAGGGCCGAATATCCGCATCTGTCCCTGGCCGGAGTAGCCGAGCAGGTAGAGCATGTTGAGCGAGCTCTGGACGTCGGTCTCGGCGCCGTACTCGATGTTGTATGCGACGTCGAGCAGCTGCCCGAGCTTCGATTTCAACCCGCCCGGGACGTAAGCCTGGATCCAGTCGGCGATCGACATCGCATCGAGTTCGCGGCCGCGCTGCGTCGAGCTGTCGTAGAGCGTCGGATAGCTGGCCGCGGAGACGTCCTTGTGGATCTGCTGCCAGATTTCCTTGAGGTCGTCGGTCGCTTCCTCGTACGAGTAGGGCTGGCCGTCGAAGTAGTGGAACGGGTCGGTGCCGTTGACCTCGGCCGCGACCAGGTTGTCGAGGTCGAGGCCCAGCTCCTGGGCGAGCTGGCGGAGCTGGGTGTGGCCCTGGTCGATCAGCTCGCCGCCGTGCTCGGCGATCTGCCCTTCGGCGAAGTCGCCGCGCCGGGTCCAGCAGCGGCCGCCGAGCCGGTCGGACGCCTCGTAGAGCCGGGCGTCGATGCCCGCTTGCTTCAGGCGGTAGGCGGCGGTGAGGCCGGCGAGGCCGCCGCCCACGACCACCACGCGCGGCGCGCTCGCC
>DASTAR010000070.1:0-6194 GCA_035712505.1 Solirubrobacterales bacterium | reverse complement strand
GGTCGACAGCGCCGTGATCACCGTCCCCGCCTACTTCAACGACGACCAGCGCCAGGCGACCAAGGACGCCGGCAAGATCGCCGGGCTCGACGTCAAGCGGATCATCAACGAGCCGACCGCCGCCTCGCTCGCCTACGGGCTCGACAAAGAGGAGTCGGACCACGCGATCCTCGTCTTCGATCTCGGCGGCGGCACCTTCGACGTCTCGGTGCTGGAAATCGGCGACGGCGTCTTCGAGGTGAAAGCGACCGCCGGCGACAACCACCTCGGCGGCGACAACTGGGACAAAGCGATCGTCGAGTGGCTGGTGGCGGAGTTCAAACGCGACCAGGGCGTCGACCTCTCGCAGGACAAGAACTCGCTGCAGCGCCTCTACGAGGCCGCCGAGAAGGCGAAGATCGAGCTCTCCTCGACCCAGGAGACGCAGATCAACCTGCCCTTCATCACCGCGGTCGAGGGGCAGCCGAAGCACCTCGACCTGAAGCTGACCCGCTCGAAGCTGAACGAGCTGACCGGCGAGCTGCTCGACCGCGTGGTCGGGCCGGTGAAGCAGGCGCTGAAAGACGCCGACACCGAGGTCGACCACGTCGTCCTGGTCGGCGGCATGACCCGGATGCCGGCGGTCCGCGAGAAGGTCAAGGAGCTGACCGGCAAGGAGCCGCACCAGGGCGTCAACCCGGACGAGGTCGTGGCGGTCGGCGCGGCGATCCAGGCGGGCGTGCTGGCTGGCGACGTCAAGGACGTGCTGCTGCTCGACGTGACCCCGCTGACCCTGGGGATCGAGACCAAAGGCGGCGTGATGACGAAGCTGATCGAGCGCAACACGACGATCCCGACGAAGAAGTCGGAGGTCTTCTCGACCGCTGACGACAACCAGCCGAGCGTCGAGATCCACGTGCTCCAGGGCGAGCGCGAGATGGCCAGCGGCAACAAGAGCCTGGGCAAATTCCAGCTCACGGGCATTCCGCCGGCGCCGCGGGGGATGCCGCAGATCGAGGTCACCTTCGACATCGACGCCAACGGGATCATCAACGTCTCCGCCGCCGACAAAGGCACCGGCAAAGAACAGAAGATCGAGATCAAATCCGGCTCCGGCCTCTCCGACGAGGAAATCCAGAGCATGGTCTCCGACGCCGAGGCCCACGCCGAGGAGGACGCCAGGCAGCGCGAGCTGGCCGAGGCGCGGAACCTCGCCGAGAACTCCGCCTACCAGGCGGAGAAAGCGATCGACGAGGCCGGCGACAAAGTCGACGACTCCTCCAAGGAGGACGTGCGGAACGCGGTCAAGGACGTGCGCGAGTCGCTCGAGTCGGGCTCGAAAGAGGAGCTGGACTCGAAGGTCGAGGCCCTGAACACGGCGATGACCAAGGTGTCGGAGCAGATCTACGCGGCCGCCTCGGCCGAGGCGGCCGGCGGCGAGGGCTCGGAGAACGGGGCTGCTTCCTCCGACGAGGAGGAGGTCGTTGACGCTGAGGTGGTCGACGAGGAGGGCAAATGAGTCCTTCCTCAGATCGCCAGGACGAGACTAGGGACGAAGGCGCTAGGCCCGCGGGTCCTGTCACGGCAGGGGACCCACCCCCTCCTGCAACTGCGCAGGAGGGGGTCCCCCCTACCGCGCCACCCACGGGAGAGGCGGATCAGGTTGAACAGGATTTCGAGGCGCTGCTGGCCGACGCCCATAAGCAGAAGGAGGAGTACCTCGAACTTGCTCGGCGGACGAAAGCTGATTTCGAGAACTTTCGTAAGCGGGCCTCCGCACAGGCACAGGAAGCTCAAGCGCGGGGGAAGATCGAAGTTGCCCGGGAAGTGATCGACGCCGTCGACAATCTCGAGCGCGCGCTCGAGGCTGCTGACGGCTCAGGTGACAGCCTGCGGTCAGGGGTCGAGATGGTGCTCGGCGGACTGCGGGAGACGCTCTCGCGGAACGGCGTCGAGGCGGTCGACCCGGAGGGAGACAGGTTCGATCCGACCAAGCATGAGGCTCTTTCCACCCAGCCGGTGGAGGGGACCGAGAGCGGAGTCGTGGTCGAGGTTCTGCAGAAGGGCTACGCGCTCGGGGACCAGCTGGTGCGGCCGGCGCGGGTCGTGGTGAGCGCTTAGGAGGGCCGTGGCTGACGAGCTCTACAAGACGCTGGGCGTCTCGAAGAAGGCGTCGGACGAGGAGATCAAGAAGGCGTACCGGAAACTCGCCCGGAAGTATCACCCTGACCGCAATCCGGGCGACCAGGAGGCGGAGGACAGGTTCAAGGAGATCTCCGCCGCCTACGACGTCCTCGGCGATCCCGAGAAGCGCAAGGAGTACGACGAGGGCGGCGCCTTCGCGGGCTTCGGCGGGTTCGGCGGTGGCGGCAACCCGTTCGGCGGCGGTGCTCCCGGTGGTCAGGCGGGCGGCTTCGGCGGCTTCGACTTCGGCGATCTCTTTGGTGGTGTCTTCAATCGCGGAGGCCGCGGGGGCCAGGCCCGGCAGGTGCGCGGGCGCGACCTCGAGACCGAGGTGCCGCTGAGCTTCGACCAGGCGATCAACGGCGCCCAAATCAGCGTCACGGTCCCGAAGTCATCCCGCTGCGCCACCTGCCACGGCAGCGGCGCCAAACCCGGCACCTCCCCCACCACCTGCCCGCGGTGCGAAGGTCGCGGGGTCGAGAGCCAGGGCCAGGGGCTGTTTTCGATCAGCCAGCCCTGCTCGCAGTGCGGCGGCTCGGGCCAGATCGTCGAAGACCCCTGCCCGACCTGCGGCGGCTCCGGCCTCACCCAGCAGACCAAGCGCTACAGGGTCAACGTCCCGGCCGGGGTCAAGGACGGCAGCCGCATCCGCCTCGCGGGCAAGGGCGAGGACGGCCCCCGCGGCGGCCCGCCCGGCGACCTCTACGTCACCACCCGCGTCGCAAGCTCGCCGGTCTTCGAGCGGCTCGACGACGGCAACCTCGAGGTGACGGTGCCGATCACGGTGCCGGAGGCGCTCCGCGGCGGCACGATCGAGGTGCCGACCCTGAGCGGGACGAAGAAGATCAAGGTCGCGCCGGGGACCAGGCACGGCAGCGTCCAGCGGCTGCGCGGAGAGGGGCCGCCGAAGAAGCGCGGCGGCAACGGCGACATCCGCTACCGGCTCGAGATCGTGATGCCGAAAGAGCTGACCGACGCGCAACTGAAGGCGGTCGACGAGCTGGCCGAGACGCTCAACGGCGGCGACCCGAGGGCAGAACTCCTTCGAAAGGCGGCACGATGAGCGCAGCCGATTTCCGCCCCACCCGGGTGTGCCAGGAGTCGGATGCGGTGCGAAAGGCGGCGCGCTGATGGCCACCTACCGCCGCCGGGTGAAGGCGAGCTTCGACCAGGACCAGGGCGTGTTCATGATCTCGGTCGCCGCCGAACTGGCCGAGATGCACCCGCAGACCTTGCGGATCTACGAGCAGCGCGGGCTGATCGCGCCGAAGCGCTCGCCGAAGAACACCCGCCTCTACTCCCAGCGCGACGTCGAGCGGCTCCGCCGGATCCAGCAGATGACCGCCGAGGGGCTGAACCTCGCCGGCGTGGAAACGGTGCTGGCGCTTGAAAACCAGGTTCAGAAGCTGCGGACCGAAAACGAGCGGCTGCGCAGACGACTCGAGGAGATCGAAACGAACGGGAACAGGAACCAGCGGAACGGAGAGACCAGCTGATGCAGGCGGATCGATTCACGGTGAAATCACAGGAAGCGGTGGCGGCGGCTCAGGAGCTCGCGCGCACCCGCAACAACCCGGAGATCGCCTCCGCCCACCTGCTGCTCGCCCTGCTCGACCAGGCCGAGTCCATGGCGGTCGCGGTGCTGCAGCGGGTCGGCGCCGACCCGGCGACGGTGCGAGCCGGCGCCACCGACGCGGTCGGAAAGCTGCCGACCGTCAGCGGCGGCGAAGAGCCGCGGATGTCCTCGAACCTGGCCCGCGTAGTGCGCGATGCCGAGCAGGCGATGGCGAAGTTCGGCGACGGCTACATCACCGTCGGCCACCTGCTGCTGGCGCTGGCCGAAGACGGCTCCGGCGTCTCCGACCTGCTGCCCGAGCGCGAGGAGCTCGAGCGGGCGGTCAAGGCCGTCCAGGGCCCGGCCAAGGTGACCTCGCCGAACGCCGAGGACAACGCCCAGGCGCTGGAGAAATTCGGCCGCGACCTCACCGCCGAGGCCGAGAGCGGCAAGCTCGACCCGGTGATCGGGCGCGACGAGGAGATCCGCCGCGTGATCCAGGTCCTCTCCCGCCGGACCAAGAACAACCCGGTGCTGATCGGCGACCCCGGCGTCGGCAAGACGGCGATCGTCGAGGGACTCGCGCAGCGGATCGTCAAGGGCGACGTCCCCGAGAGCCTGCGCGACCGCCGCGTGATCGCCCTCGACATCGGCTCGCTGCTGGCGGGCTCAAAATACCGCGGTGAGTTCGAGGAGCGGCTGAAAGCGGTGCTGAACGAGGTGCAGCAGGCAGAGGGCCAGATCGTCCTCTTCCTCGACGAGCTCCACACGATCGTCGGCGCCGGCGCCGCCGAAGGGGCGGTCGACGCCGCCAACCTGCTGAAGCCGATGCTGGCGCGCGGGCAGCTGCGGGCGGTCGGCGCGACCACCCTCGACGAGTACCGCAAGCACATCGAGAAAGACGCGGCCCTGGAGCGGCGCTTCCAGCCGGTGCTGGTCGGCGAGCCGGACATGAACGACACGATCGCGATCCTGCGCGGGCTGAAGGAGCGCTACGAAAACCACCACGGCGTTCGCATCTCCGACTCGGCGATCGTCGCCGCCGCGACCCTCTCGGAGCGCTACATCGCCGACCGCTTCCTGCCCGACAAGGCGATCGACCTGATCGACGAGGCGGCCTCGCGGCTGAAGATCGAGATCGACTCGGTGCCGACCGAGATCGACGAGGTCGAGCGGCGGATCCAGCAGCTGGAGATCGAGCGCCAGGCGCTGAAGAAAGAGACCGACGAGGCCTCGAAGGCGCGGCTGGAGACGCTCGAGGAGGAGCTGGCGAACATGCGCGAGGAGGCCGAGGCGCTGCGCACCCGCTGGCAGAACGAGAAAGAGCCGATCGAGCTGATCAACGCCGCCAAGGCCGAGCTCGAGGAGGCGCGGCAGGAGGTCGAGCGGGCCGAACGCGAGACCGACCTCGAGCGCGCCGCCGAACTCAAATTCGGCCAGATCCCCGAGCTCGAGGCGAAGGTCGCCGAGCAGCAGGCGCGGCTGGAGGAGATCCACGCCGGCGGAGGCACGATGCTCGCCGACGAAGTGACCGAGGAGGACGTCGCCGAGGTCGTCGCCAAATGGACCGGGATCCCGGTCAGCCGGCTGATGGAGGGCGAGGTCGAGAAGCTCATACATATGGAGGAGCGGCTGCACGACCGGGTGATCGGGCAGGACGAGGCGATCGCCGCGGTCTCCAATGCGCTGCGGCGCTCGCGGGCCGGCCTGTCCGACCCGCACCGACCCATCGGTTCTTTCCTCTTCCTCGGCCCGACCGGGGTCGGCAAGACCGAGCTGGCGAAGGCGCTGGCCGAGTTCATGTTCGACTCCGAGCAGGCGATCGTCCGCCTCGACATGTCCGAGTACATGGAGAAGCACACGGTCGCGCGGCTGATCGGGGCGCCCCCCGGCTACGTCGGCTACGAGGAGGGAGGTCAGCTGACCGAGGCGGTGCGGCGGCGGCCCTACGCGGTGGTGCTGCTGGACGAGATCGAGAAGGCCCACCCCGACGTCTTCAACACGCTGCTGCAGCTGATGGACGACGGGCGGCTGACCGACGGCCAGGGCCGCACGGTCTCCTTCACCAACACGGTCCTGATCATGACCTCCAACGTCGGCTCGGACCGGATCGCCGGCGAGGCGGTCGACGAGAGCATCCGCGAGGCGATCGAAGAGGTGCTGGCGGCGACCTTCAAGCCGGAGTTCCTCAACCGGATCGACGACACGGTGATCTTCCACCGACTCTCGAAGGAGGACATCGGCCGGATCGTGCAGCTGCAGGTGGAGCAGCTGGTCGGCCGGGTGGCCGAGCGCGGGATCGAGATCGAGCTCAGCGACGACGCCCGCACGCTGCTCGGAAACCTCGGCTACGACCCCACCTACGGGGCGCGTCCGCTGAAGCGGGTGATCCAAAAGCGCATGGTCGACCCGATGGCCCTGGCGATCCTCGAGGGCCGCTTTGTCGACGGCGACGCGGTCACGGTCGACGCGGTCG